>JACQOI010000232.1 GCA_016202615.1 Betaproteobacteria bacterium | reverse complement strand
CGATCACGGTGGCGCCGGCGCAGACGCTGACCGACAAGGAATACCAGATCATGCGCGATGCGTCGATTGCGTGTCTGCGCGAGATCGGAGTGGATACCGGCGGCTCCAACGTGCAGTTCGCGATCAATCCCGACGATGGCCGCATGCTTATCATCGAAATGAATCCACGCGTGTCGCGCTCGTCCGCGCTGGCGTCGAAAGCGACCGGCTTCCCGATCGCCAAGGTCGCGGCCAAGCTCGCGGTCGGCTACACGCTTGACGAGTTGCGCAACGAGATCACCGGGGGTGCTACGCCGGCGTCGTTCGAGCCGACCATCGACTACGTGGTGACCAAGGTGCCGCGTTTTGCGTTCGAGAAATTCCCGCAGGCCAACGACCGGTTGACGACGCAGATGAAATCGGTCGGCGAGGTGATGGCCATCGGCCGCACCTTCCAGGAGTCGTTACAGAAGGCGCTGCGCGGGCTTGAGGTCGGCGCCGACGGCCTCAACCAGAAGACCACCGACCGCGAGGCGATCGAGGACGAGTTGGGCGAGCCGGGACCGGAGCGCATCTGGTACGTGGGCGATGCTTTCGAGAACGGCTTCACGCTGGAGGAGGTCTATCAGCTCACCAGGATCGATCCATGGTTCCTCGCGCAGATCAAGGAGATCGTCGACCTCGAGATGGAGCTCGATGACCGCAAGCTCGCCGATATCGACGCGGCGCGGCTGCGCACGCTCAAGCGCAAGGGCTTTTCCGACCGCCGGCTCGCTTTCCTGTTGAAGTCGTCGGAGACCGAAGTGCGCACGCACCGGCACGCGCTTGGGCTGCGGCCGGTCTACAAACGCGTCGATACCTGCGCCGCCGAATTCGGGACCAACACGGCTTACATGTATTCGACCTACGAGGAGGAATGCGAGGCCGCGCCATCCGACCGCAGGAAGGTGATCGTGCTTGGCGGCGGGCCGAACCGCATCGGCCAGGGCATCGAATTCGACTATTGCTGCGTGCACGCCGCGCTGGCGCTGCGCGAGGACGGCTTCGAGACCATCATGGTCAATTGCAACCCGGAGACGGTGTCGACCGATTACGACATTTCGGACCGGTTGTATTTCGAGCCGCTCACGCTGGAAGACGTGCTCGAAATCGTGCACGTCGAGAAGCCGTATGGCGTGATCGTGCAGTATGGCGGGCAGACGCCGCTCAAGCTCGCGCGCGATATCGAAGCCAACGGCGTGCCGATCATCGGCACTACGCCGGATTCGATCGACATTGCCGAAGACCGTGAGCGCTTTCAGAAACTGCTCAACAAGCTGAAGCTCAAGCAGCCGCCCAACCGTACTGCGCGCAGCACGCAGAAGGCGCTCGCGCAGGCCGACGAGATCGGCTATCCGCTGGTGGTGCGGCCCTCCTACGTGCTGGGCGGACGCGCGATGGAAATCGTGCACGAGCAAAGCGACCTCGTTCGTTACATGCGCGAAGCAGTCAAGGTCTCGAACGACTCGCCGGTGCTGCTCGATCGCTTCCTGAACGATGCGACCGAAGTCGATGTCGATGCGATCTGCGACGGCCAAGAAGTGCTGATCGGCGGCATCATGGAGCACATCGAGCAGGCGGGCGTGCACTCGGGCGATTCGGCATGCTCGCTGCCGCCGTTCAGCCTGTCGCGCGAGGTCCAGGAAGAGCTGCGCCGGCAGACCATCGCGATGGCGCACGCGCTCAAAGTCGTGGGGCTCATGAACGTGCAATTCGCGATCCAGAAGAACGAGCAGGACAGCACGATTTTCGTGCTCGAAGTGAACCCGCGCGCGTCGCGCACCGTGCCGTTCGTATCGAAAGCGACCGGACTGCCGCTTGCCAAGATCGCCGCGCGCTGCATGGTCGGCAAGACACTCGCCGAGCAGGGCGTCGGCGGCGAAATGGTCCCGCCGTACTACTCGGTCAAGGAAGCGGTGTTCCCGTTCATCAAGTTCCCGGGCGCCGACACGCTGCTGGGGCCTGAAATGAAGTCAACCGGCGAAGTGATGGGCGTCGGCGCGACTTTCGCCGAGGCGTTCATCAAGTCGCAGCTTGCGGCGGGCGAGAAACTGCCGATCTCGGGCAAGGTTTTCCTAAGCGTGCGCAACGCCGACAAGCCGCGTGCGATCGAAGTCGGACGCTCGCTCGCCGCGCTCGGCTTCACGCTGGTCGCAACGCGCGGTACCGCGGCTGCGCTCGCCGCCGCCGGGCTGCCGGTAACGCCGGTCAACAAGGTCGCCGAAGGGCGGCCGCACGTCCTCGACATGATCAAGAACGGCGAGATCGTGCTGATTCTCAACACTGCCGAGGACAAGCGCACCGCGGTGCGCGACTCGTACGCGATCCGCCGCGCCGCGCTGCAGGGGCGCATCACGCTCTACACGACTATCGCCGGCGCGCGCGCCGCGTGTGCCGGCATGCAGCAGTCGCGCGAACTGAAAGCGTACGACGTGCAAGGTTTGCACTCACGCGTGCTTGAAGCAGCTTACTGACCTGCGCGCGCGAACATGAGTAAGATTCCATTGACGATCATCGGCGCGGAGAAGCTGCGCGCCGAGCTGCACGAACTCAAGACCGTGCAGCGGCCGAAGATCGTCGTCGCGATCGCCGAGGCGCGCACGCACGGTGATCTCTCCGAGAACGCCGAATACGCGGCCGCCAAGGAGCGCCAGAGCTTCATCGAGGGCCGCGTCGTCGAAATCGAGAGCAAGCTCGCGAATGCGCAGATCATCAATCCGGCGTTGCTCGATGCCGACGGCCGCTGCGTATTCGGCGCGACCATCGAGCTCGAGGACATGACCAACGGCGAGGTGGTGACGTATCAGATCGTCGGTGACGACGAGGCCGACATCAAGCAGGGCAAGATTTCGATCAGCTCGCCGATCGCGCGCGCGCTGATCGGCAAGTCCGCGGGCGATGTCGCCGAGGTGAACGCGCCGGGCGGCGTGCGCGAGTACGAGATTCTGGATGTCAAGTACATATGAGTGAACGAGTGAACGGGTGAACGAGTGAATCCCCCTCTCCCCAACCCTCTCCCCCAGGAATGGGGGAGAGGGAGTTCTTTTCACCCGTTCACCCGTTCACCCGTTCACCATCTTATGAAATCCGTCGCCGAAGCGCTCTACGCAATCGCCATCACCCTCTGGATCGGCGTGATGCTGGTGTGGCTGCACGGGCGTTCGCGTTAAATCAAGTCACACGACAGGTTCGATCTTAGAATTTCGGGAAAGGAGCAAAGTGTGCTGATCACCAACATCGAAGTCATCCCCGGCAGAAAAATCGTCAAGCACCTCGGCCTGGTGCAAGGCAGCACGGTGCGCGCCAAACACGTGGGCAAGGATATTCTGGCAGGGCTCAAGAACATCGTCGGTGGAGAGCTCAAGTCGTACACCGAGCTTCTGAACGAGTCGCGCGAGCAAGCTGTCGAACGCATGGTCAAGCAGGCGGAAGCGATCGGGGCCAATGCGATTCTGAATGTGCGTTTTTCGACCTCATCGATCACGCAGGGAGCGGCGGAGCTGTTCGCCTACGGCACGGCGGTGGTGCTCGAATAGCCATGGACATTCTGCATTGGGTGGCGAAATACCCGGATTTCTTCCTGTTCCTGGCGCTCATTGTCGTGGGTTACGCGGCGGGTCGCGTTGCCGAGGCGCGGCATTATCGGTCGATACGCCGGCGCGAAAAACAGCTGAGCTCGGTGATGGTCTTCAGCAATCGCTTCCCGCCTGAACCGGGCGCGCGGCACACGGCGGCGCTAGTGTCCGGCAGCGCGGTGATCTCGCAGGATTATTTCAAATTTGCGGTTGCGGGATTGCAGACGCTGTTCGGCGGGCGGCTGCGTTCCTACGAGGCCCTGCTCGACCGTGCGCGGCGCGAGGCGGTTCTGCGCATGAAACAGGATGCCCGCAACAAGGCCGGCAACATGATCATCAACGTCAAGTTCGAGACGTATTCAATTCCCGGCCGCCAGTTGGGCGCGGTCGAGATACTGGCGTACGGCACCGCGTTGATTCCGCTCTACGCATCTGGAGGGCAAGGCTGACGTTTACCAATCCTGAAATTCCCGACGGCATCAACGTCGGCGAGAAGCGCCCGCTGCGGAATTTTCTCGCGCTGGCGGCGAGCGTGACGGCAATCGCGGCCGCGCTGGCGGTTGCATTCGCGCTCCTGGCCGACTGGCTCGCGCCGCGCGTGCCGTTCGAATTCGAGACCCGGCTTGCCGGCAGCTTCGCAGGCGATGTCGGGACCGGCGGAGAAGTGGAATCCTATTTGCAGGGGTTGGCCGGGCGTCTGGCCAAGTCGGAACAACTGCCTGACGGCATGGTCATCAAAGTGCATTACCGCGATGAGCCGGTGGTCAATGCCTTCGCGACGCTGGGCGGCCATATCGTGATGTACCGCGGCCTGCTGAAAATCCTGCCCGACAAAAACACGCTGGCGATGGTGCTCGCGCACGAGATCGCCCATATCAAGCACCGGCATCCTGTCACCGCACTGGGCCGCGGGCTGGCGATGGCCGTAGTGGTTTCGACCCTGTCGAGCGCGGCGGGCAACAGCGTCGCCGGCCGCGCGATGGGGGAAGCCGGGTTGTTGACCCAATTGAGTTTCAGCCGCGCGCAGGAAGAGCAGTCCGACGCCACCGCCCTGGCCGCGGTGGTGGCGCTTTACGGCCACGCGGGCGGATCGAGCGAATTGTTCGCGCTGATGCGCCAAGCCGCCGCGCGAGCGAGCGAGCCGCCCAAATTGCTGTCCACGCACCCGTTGAGCGAGGAACGCACGGCGCGGCTCGCGAGCCTGGCGCAAGCGCGTCAATGGCCGGCCGATGGCGTGCGCACGCCGCTGCCGGCCGCTATTCGCGAACGGCTGGCGGCGTCTGAGCCCAAATCGGCAAAGCAGGTTCAGCGCTGAAAACTGCGTTTGGTGCGGCGTGGTGGCTTGCGCCGCGGCCTGGCTTTCTTGGTGTTCGCTTCGGCGTCGGCAGGTTGCGGGCGGTAGACGACCAGAATCTTGCCGATGTGCTGAACCGGCGCGGCGGAGAGCGTATCGCAGATTTTCCGGAGCAGCGTTTCGCGCGTCGCGCGTACCTCGGAAAACACGCGTATCTTGATCAATTCGTGACTGGAGAGATTTCTGTCGATTTCGTTGAGCACCGCGGGGCCCAGGTCGGCATCGCTTATCATCACAACCGGATGGAGCGGGTGGGCGCGGGCGCGCAGCGCGCTGCGCTGCGCTGATGTCAGTACTGGCATCATGGCGGCCGAGTCTAACTCATGAAACGGTCCAAAACCAGCAAACAATGGATAAAGGAGCACGTCAACGATGTGTACGTGCAGCGCGCGAAAAGCGAGGGCTACCGCTCGCGCGCGGCCTACAAGCTGCTCGAGGTCGCCGCGCGCGATAAGCTGCTCAAGCCGGGCATGGTGGTGGTCGATTTGGGCGCTGCGCCGGGCGGCTGGTCGCAGGTGGCGCAGGCGCAGGTCGGCGCGCACGGTCTGGTGGTTGCGCTCGACGCGCTCCAAATGGCGCCGTTGCCCGGGGTCAGGTTCCTGCAGGGCGATTTCCGAGAAGATGCCGTGGTCGATGCACTCGAACAAGCGCTTGCCGGCCGCAAGGTCGACCTTGTTTTAAGCGATATGTCGCCCAATATCAGCGGTATCAGCGTGAGCGATCAGGCGCGCGTGATGCATCTTGCCGAGCTCGCGCTGGAATTTAGTGCGCAACACCTGAAACCGGGCGGCAACCTGCTGGTCAAAGTGTTCCAGGGCTCTGGATTTGAAGAGTTTTTGCGTGCCATGCGCGCGCGGTTCCACGACGTGGTGACGCGCAAGCCGGCGGCTTCGCGCGGCCGCAGCAGCGAGCTGTACCTGTTGGGAAGAGGTTTTTCCGGCGACGGTTGAGCAGGATGCGGGTGGGCTGCGTCCCGGACTCGGACTAACGCTTTGACCGGAAAGAGTTTAGACTTAAGTAAGATACGTGCATAGTCACGAGGAGTGAGGTTGAACAACCTGATCAAAAATGTAGCAGTCTGGCTGGTGATCGCGCTGGTACTGATGACTGTCTTCAACCAGTTCAGCACCCGCCAGGCGGCGCAAAGCATCATTCCGTACTCGCAGTTCATGGAAGAGGTGAAGCAGGGGCGCGTCAAATCGGCATTGGTCGAAGGCCGCACCGTGCGCTGGCAGTCGGTCGAGGATCGCAAGTATGTGACCTTCAGCCCGGGCACGCTCGGCGACCTGTGGATGGTCAGCGACCTGCTCAAGTACGGCGTCAAGGTCGATGCCAAGCCCGAAGAAGAGCCGTCGTACCTGATGAACATCTTCATCTCATGGTTCCCGATGCTGCTCTTGATCGGCATCTGGATATTCTTCATGCGCCAGATGCAGGGCGGCGGGCGCGGCGGCGCGTTCTCGTTCGGCAAGTCGAGCGCGCGCAAGCACGCCGACTCGACCAACACCGTGACCT
>JACQOI010000251.1 GCA_016202615.1 Betaproteobacteria bacterium | reverse complement strand
GGGATAGCCATGGAAATTCTCGCCGGCGTCATCATGCTTGCCGTTGTGCGTCTCTTTGTCGGCATTGCTCTCGACGCTGCTCGCCGCGCCAAGTAGCGCCTTCTAACTTCAGGTCGAACGGACGGGCCGCCAGAGTGGTGCCCATGTTTGCCATCGCCCTGGCCCGCCGTTCACCAAGACGTTAGAGACCACCATCAAGCTGCCCGAGCTGCATCGATACCAGCATCCGAAAGGGCCCAGATACCGCGACCGCTTTTCGACACGGGTAAGAGGAGTCCCTCGTCGCGCATGGACGTCACTTCCCATTCTGCAGTCTTCTGCCAGCGCAGATCACCAGATCTGATCCTATCCTTGTCAGTTCGCGTAAATCGATGAGCCATTGTCTGTTCGAGCTCTTTGAAAACTTGAGATCGTGAGCCTTTGCCCCCAAGCTTCCTCAATGCGCGCAAGATTGGCTTCCGGTATTCCGCTTGTGGCGTTTTCGCTCCTTTTCCCTTGCTACCGTCCCTGACATATATGCGTTTCCGCGAGGGCCTCTCGCCATCCTTGTCGAGTCCGGCGAACCTTCGCAGCACGCTATTCGGGGTATCCTCAAATGCCCTCGCTTGCGCCTGAAGCCAAGCATAGACGTCATCGTCGATCCGTATTGCCGGGGCCATGATTTGCTCCTTCACAGTGTTATAGTGTTACACTATAACAGCATGGTAAAGTCTTCGTCAAGCACGCGGGGTGGCCTCTAACCGGCCCATCGAGACGGACCTTCGCAAGCGGGCTTCGCCCGCTTGCTCGGCCGCTCATGGGCGACGTTAGGTGCTCTCGAACATGCCAAATTTGATTCTTCTCAGAGATAAGGGATGGGTTGACGGGTGGCGCAAGTATTCAGTATGGGTAGACCACCGGAAAGTCGCGCACATCAAGCAGGGTGAGAGGATTGCGATCCCCATTTCATCCGGTGAACACACACTGCAGACGAGGATTGATTGGGCCAGAACTAGGCCGATCCGATTTCAAGTTCACGACGTAGACGTGATCTTCTATGTGAAGAGTGGCTTGCGCGGATGGCGTATGATTCTCATGTGGTTATTTCTGTTTCTACCGTGGAAATGGATGTCCCTTGAAAAGAGCACCTAACCGCGCAATCGACAGCGACACTGTGCAAGCGCCGCTTTGCGGGCTCGCTCGTGCGCGTCATTGCGGACGTTGGGCGACTAACACAGGGTGACCGGCGGTGCTCATCGAGAGTGCCTTCCTAAAACTGCCTGAGTTGCTGCTCAGCAACTTCGACCATGGCAGCGAGGTTGAGTCGACGATCGTTCACCTCATCGGCTCGGCACTTCAAATGGAGCTGAACGCCAGGAATATTCCACGCCCGTTCGCGTCAGTTCTGGCCGAGAAACCGTACGATGGCATACCGCGAGACAAAAGAGTGGTTCGCGCCGATCTTTACGTAGATCTCACTTCTGCCATTCATTTCGACGGGCGGATGCTCGCGTATGGCGTTCGACCCAAGAACTGGATCGAGGTCAAAGCCCCTCTCTCAACGCGTCGACGATGGCCCACGACGCTTCGTCCAGATTCGGTCACCCGGGACTGTCTGCGCCTCTGCCTCTTTCCCGAGCAGTTGCAGGGCCCCTCCACTGGCACCGAAACCGGGCGCTACCTGCTTTGGATCCTTGATTCAGACCCGGCCACCTCGCTTGCGGGCACATCGCTCGGACCGGTTCTTCGATTGGGAGAGAATCGTCTAAACGTCACAGCGAGGGGTTTGTCGTTAACAGCGAGCGTTCGGACTTTGGCTTTCGAGCCCAGCACGCAAGAGGGCCCGAAACCGCTGTTTTGGGGGTATCTGATCAGAATCGGTAAGTTCACCGCCACGGCAGGCGAACAGTCCTTCACCGTCTCAGATCAACCAAGCACCGGATTCACTCAAGAGTCTCTGGAGCAGCTACGTGCGCTGCGAGAGGTGTTCTTGGCGGAGGAGGAACCCGATGTACCCGGAGCCTAAGCTGCAGTCGCCCAACTTCAGGTGGAACGGACGGGCCGGAAGCGCCGTGCCATCAATGAACATCGTGCTGGCCCGCCGTTCACCACAACGTTGGGCGTCTCAGGCTTCCTCATGACCGACCACATTTCGCTCGAAGAACTGTACCGCCAGACGGTTACGTTTCCGGGGCCAGCGATACCGCTCTCTGGATTACTGGCCGCCCTCGATACAGTGGAAGAAGAACTGGCGCACGCGCGTGATCAGGCGGCCGTTCGCCTACGCGCCCGTCATCAGCGAGAAGCAGAGTTTCGGCATCCGGAAGATCTTGAGCTTGATGCCTATGAACTTGAAGTCACGACGAACCAAATCCTTCCCCGAGTCTTTCGAGGCGGCTTTCTTCTAACGCTATGGTCGGTCTTCGAAACGGTCGCTAAGCGTATGGCCGAGTACGTCAGTACGACACGTGGCCTTCCAACGATGCAGCCGCAATTTCGACAGCCTCATTTTCTAAAATCGCTACAGAAGGTTTACACGGAGAGCCTCGGTATCGTCGCATTCCCCGATGCCACCGAGTACGGTGAGATCGATACGCTGAGACAGGTACGAAACGCGCTTATTCATCACAATGGAAACGTCAGCGCGTTACCGGATTCAATGCGTAACTTGTCACAGGAGGATCTTGCGAATCTCGGCCTGAATGTCTACTCGGACCTTCACGAAACATTCTTTGTCCCGGATGCACCATTTCTCACTCGTAGCCTTTCGCTTGTGCATGGGTATCTCACATCTCTATCAGACCGCGCGTATGCCTCAGCCCATCCAGTACCGCTCGTCGACTAGACGCCCAACCCCGCGATGCAGACGGACGCTCTCTCAGCGCGGCTACCGCTGCTCGCGCTGAGCCGCGCCGCTGATCGCGAACGTTGGGCCGCGCGAACAAGGGGTACTGGTGCGTTGGTGTGTCGTTAATTTCTATTCTTGCGGAGTCGTCGGCGATTTTCTGAAGGGAGGGTGAAATGGCATTGGCATCGGACGAAGTTCTAGCCGCATTCCCGAGTGGAGTGATTCTTTCTTGGTACAACAAGGCGGGTAAAGTGCCTCGCGGCTGGGCACTATGTGACGGCAAGACACCGGGCGTTCCTGACCTCACCGGTCGCTTCCTTCGCGGGGTAGCTGATCCGGCCGCCGTAGGGCAACCAGGTGGCGCCGAGACCCATACCCATAAGGTAGCAAAAGACGGTGGGCGGGATGGACGAGGCTTCGAGGTCAATGGAACCTGCGGCCTCGGGGATGCAGACAATCGCAATCACCTGCCTCCGTACGACACGGTGCTGTTCATCATGAAGCTTTAGGACGAGCGCTGCCCAACTATTCGGTCAAGGCGGACGCTGCGCCAAGAAACGGCGCAGCGCCGATTACCGATGCGTTAGGTGGCTTCAAAATCTCCCGTGCGGCGCCTCGCTTTATCGGTATTCACCGTCTTTACCGTGCTCGTCGGTACTCCCGCGGTCGGACAAATCCGTTGCGCGCTCGAAAGGCCGAATTCTGATCCCTCGTCAATACGGTTCGCAATTGATGGCGTGACGATCAAAGATTTCGAGGCACAAACCGTGGTCTCCTCAGATAGCCCAGACTTGCGGCCCGGGTACGCTGCTTGGAGTTGCTATCGAGGACTGAATGACTTCGACCAAGTCAAGGAAGGGTCGCTATTGATGCTAAAGCACCGCGATGCCAAAGCTCGAATTGACGAATCACGGGAATGCAAGGTCTTCTTTCGCGTGACCGAAGAGACCATTCGCGTATTCACGTCCGGATGTAAGTCCTCCTGCATGACCTTTGATGTCACATTTGCAAAGACGAGTAAGCTTTGCCGTAATGGGTAACAGAAGCCACCTAACCCCGCGCTCAACACGGACGCGGTACATCCGCGGCGCGCCGGTTAGCGCGACACGTTATGCGGCACGAGATGCCGTCGAGTGATGCCTGCTATCGACCAAGGGCGGTCATTGGGTAAGGGGATGCCGACCGGTGTAAGATAATTCGCGCGGGGCGAAAGCGTGGCTCGAAGCTCGGGAGGTGAACATGAGTTCGATCGTTGCACGTAAGCTGAAGCCTGTCGACGCGCTGGAAGTGAGCGTGCTCGTTGACAATGTCGTGGATCCGCTATCCACCCTGCCGAAGGGCGTGACCGGCGAGAACGCGGTGCTCAGGGCCAAGGGGCTCATGGTGACGTCGGGTCACGTGCGCTGCTGCGCGAACCACGGCCTATCGCTCGTCATCACTGCGCGCGCTGGCAGTGACATCCGGATTCTGCTTTTCGACGCCGGCCCCGAGGCCTATGCCTTTGCGCGCAACGGCGACCGGCTGCGGACGCCTTTTGGCGAGGTTGGCGCCATCTTCCTTTCACACGGGCACTGGGATCACGGCGGCGGCCTGCCGGAGGCGTTGCGCCTCGTTACCTCCGCGAACGGTGGAAACCCGGTACCCTTTCACGTGAACGAGGGCATGTTCGTCACCCGCGGCATGCGCCAGCCCAATGGCGTGGTGGTACCGGCCGAGAATGTGATGAAGCCTGTCGATCTCGCGAGGCGAGGCGCTGCACTCGTCAATTCCCCGGATGCGCGGGTCATCGCGGAGCAGATGTTCTACGTGAGTGGCGAGATTCCGCGGGTCACGCCCTATGAGCGCGGTCTTCCGCCGCACGTGAAGCTCGCGCGAGATGGCGTCAGCTGGGAGCCCGACCCGCTGATCCTAGATGAGCGCTATGTCGCGGTGCACGTGAAGGGCAAGGGTGCTGTCGTCTTCACGGCATGCTCGCACTCGGGCGTGATCAACGTACTCTCGGACGCGCGCAACGTCTTCGGGGACGTGCCGCTTTACGCGGTAATGGGCGGCTTCCATCTCTCGGGGGCTGAAGTAGAGCAGATCATTCCCGACACTATCCGCGACTTTGGCGACTTCGGATTGAAGCGGATTGTTCCCTGCCACTGCACCGGCTGGCGTGCAGTGCATGCGCTGGCGCAGGTCTACAACGAGGACGTGCTGGTACCGGCGGCAGTCGGAAGACAGTTTGTCTTTTAGACAAACGCGAGAATCGCCAACGGCTTGAAAAGTCGTCTCGGGTCGTAAGCAGAGAAATAGAGGGCCATGCAGTACGCAATCAATTGCCACATAACAACGCGTCGCAGCGGACCGCCTTCGGCGGCCGCTGAACGCGGACGTTATGTTGCATAGGGAGGTGCTCAGTGCCTGTCGTACATGAATTCATGAACACGGACGCACCGAGCGGGAAGCAACTGTCGCTCGGCATCGATGACGATGGATCGCTGTACGTCAATGGCGAGCGTGTTATTACCCAGCAAAAGGTGAGATTGGATTGGTGGGTAAATGTTGCGGTCGTGCTTGGAGCTCTTGGGGCTTTCGCGCAAGGCCTCGTAGCTGTTTACTCAATCTACAAGTGACGCAGGACGCAGATGCAACATAACAGCGCGCCCCAAACCGACGGGCGCGAAGCAGCGCACGTCGGTTCAGAATCACGGGCACCCGCGGTTGGGCGCGGACGTTAGGTTGCAGTATGACTGGACCGCTCTCGTGCATGTTCGACACCGTGGTCTTCAACCGGATCGCGGACGGCGTCTTGCCGATTGATGCACTACAAGGGCGAGTGAAGGCGCATGCCACTCATGTGCAGCGCGACGAGATCAGTCAAACCAAGGACAGCGCGCGACGGAAAGCTTTAGAGTCAGTCTTCGGCAATGTCACGGGGACAGCAGTTCCGACCGCATCTTTCGTGCTCGACGTTTCACGGCTTGACGAAGCTTGTTTCGGCGGAAGCCGCATAGTGCCCACCGATTCTGCCGTGTGGGACGTGTCCGCCTGGGATCAGGCAAAGTGGGCCGCAGACGATAACTTGTACATCCCAATAAAGGGTGACCTTGATTCGCTGAATGGCGGAAAGAAAAACAACACTCAAGACGCCCTGATCGCCGAGACAGCGATTAAGGGCGGTTATATCTTGGTCACAGACGATCGCGATCTAGCCGCGGTAACCAAGAAATACCGCGGCGAGTGTCTTAGCGTCCTTGAGCTATGGCAGCGCATCAAATAACGCTGCAACCTAACCGCCGGTTGGTGAGCGACGCTAGAATGGCGCTGCGCGCCAGAAAACGCGCGCCACAACCGGAACGTTAGGCCTTGAAGGAGATCGCTCATGGTGGAATTGCTCGCAGACAGGATTCGCCGATACGTAAACGATGCCTTCATCGAACCAGCACGGAAAGCCGGAAGAACGCAAGTGACCGTCACTTCCGGTGACGTCCATAAGGACTTGCGGCTGGAAAGCAGAATGCCCGCTGTTTGCGCCGCACTCGATGCCGCCAAATTTCAAGAACAGTACCGCGTGGTCCTCAGACGGCGCAGTGGGCCAAAGCAAAGTTCGACGGTAACGTGGCTCTTTTCCATCGAGAAATGAAGAAAAGTAGAGACACCGTACCATGAGCAAAGACCTAGAAACGGCGTTTCATCAAGAAATGCTCAATGTGTATCACCGTGCGAAGAAAGAGTGCCGCTACAACGCCATCCGTTTTCTTGAAATGGTGACCGATCATGGTGGGCTTGCTGCAGCAAAATTGCTATTGGCTTCAAAGCATCATCCTGAAGGGCTCACGCGCTTGTGGGAAGAGGGACGGCTTGACATCTCGATGGAAGCACTACTGCTGAAGGAACCATGGTGCAGTCTTTTCTCCGAAGAGGAACTTCGCGTTGCTCGAAAGCGCCTCGACGACCTCGGGTATAAGGGTGCCTAACTCCAGGTCGAACGGACGGGCCCTCAGCTCGGTGCTGTATCAACCGTTTGCGCAGGCCCGCCGTTCACCAAGACGTTAGCCGTCATTAAATGATGCACAACGCGCCAAAGTACGGTGAAACAGAGATCCCGCTGCATTTTCGTGACCTAGCGATTGCCTACCTCGAGTGTTCTGAAAGGCTCTGCGGCGAAATGGCGGATGGAGCGTGGGATGCAAACTTTCACCGCGGTCAAGCGGTAATGTGGCTTGCATTCCATGCCACTGAACTGCTGTTAAAGGGGTGCATCAGGCGTATAGCTCCGCGCGATTCGAAAAGCATCCATTCTCTGGGCAAGCTCTTGGAGGTTTTCTCTACTCACTTTCCAAACGTACCGTTCGAGCCGCCGTTTGGTGCAGAGGCCATAACCGGGGATTCGGAGGCAATCGAGTGGGCTCTCGAAGTGGACCGCACGCTCCATGAGCGGCTCCGATATCCTACGAACAGAACTGGATCGACATGGCCTGGGGAACGCGCATTTGCACCTCAACTTTTTGCTGCCGAGCTTAAGCGGCTGCGCGCCGATATTGAGCGCATCTCGTTTGCAGTCTTTGGGAAATGACGGCTATTGATCCCTGCGTAAAGAATGTCCTATACTCTGGTCCGGAGGTGCACCATGAGGCCCACCGGAAGTCCAGAGGAATTGGAACGTCGTCGTCTGCGGGCGCTGGCCTTGCTCAAGGAAGGACTGCTGCCGGTTGAGGT
>JACQOI010000229.1 GCA_016202615.1 Betaproteobacteria bacterium | reverse complement strand
CTTTCTCAAGGCTTACGTCCGCTTTGGTCACGCCGTCGATTTTGGTTAACGATCTCTTCACGGAGATCACGCACGACGATCACGTCATCCCTGAAACCGCAAGCGTAACGGTCCTGGTCTCGGCCAAGGCCGCGGTAGAGACGACGGCGAACAGGATAAACATGGCCGCATTGATAAGTTTCTTCATGGCGTTCTCCGTGAGTAAACAAGTGAGATCAGAATCTCCAAATGATCGTCGAGCAGCGAAGGCCTAGCAGCCTGTCGGACTTAGTATTCGACAGGCTGCTAACGGCAAAACCGCCCGCCGTTTTTTGAATGTAACCCAGACTAACAACCGCCCTTGCGCTCCCAAAAGCACGTGAGCAGGCCAGAAATGAGGTTTTCCTTAGCATTTTTCTCCCGTATTCATGCGGGCGGTTTTGCATTAGGAGTTTGTCCGACCCAAGTCCGACAAACTCCTAGGGCGTCGCAAGAACATTGATTAGAGCGGATAATCGCCCGCAAGTTCTTCATAAACCGTGACATATTAGGTATATTTAGCGCGCACCACAAGCCGCCTGCCAGAGCGGGTGGGCGCGGATGCAACCACCATGACCGTTCACGCCGCCGAGATTACCGTTTCCGCCCAAGGGCTTTCGCGTCAATTCGGCGCCCACACCGCGGTCGATGGCGTAAGTCTCGAGTTAAAACGCGGCGAAATCCTCGGTTTTCTCGGGCCGAACGGCGCCGGCAAGACCACCACCATGCAGATGTTGACCGGCAACCTCGCGCCGTCGAGCGGCGCGGTCAGCATCTGCGGCGTCGATCTGTTCGAGCGTCCAACCGCCGCCAAGGCGCGCCTGGGCTATCTGCCGGAACACCCGCCGCTCTACCGCGAGCTGACCGTCAGGGAATATATCGACCTCGCGGCGCGACTGCATCGTGTCGCCAAGCCCGCGCGCGCCGCGGCAATCGACGACGCCCTCGCGCGCTGCGGGCTTGCCGAGGTCGCGCAAAAACTGATCGGCTCGTTGTCGAAAGGCTATCAGCAACGCGTCGGCATCGCGCAGGCCATCGTGCACCGGCCCGACGTCGTGATACTCGACGAGCCGACGATCGGGCTCGATCCGAATCAGATCCGCGAAATCCGCAACCTGATCCGCGAACTCGGCGCGAACCACAGCGTGATCCTGTCGACGCACATCCTGCCGGAAGTCGAGAGCGTGTGCGACCGCGTGCAGATCCTGCATCACGGCGCCACGGTATACGGCGACACCATCGCCGGACTCAAGCAGTTTCACGGCGGCCGCATGGTGCTGGCCGGATTCAAACGCCCGCCGGCCGCGGGCGAAATCGCGGCGATCAGCGGCGTGGCGCGCGCCGAAGCCGCGTCGGAAACCGTGTTCCGCGTGAATTTCGCCAACGGCGCCGACCCCACCGACGAGCTGGTGCGGCGCGCGGTCGAAAAATCATGGGGCCTGTACCAGCTCGCGCCGGCGCAATCGAGCCTGGAAGACGTGTTCGTGCATTTGACACAGAAGGAAGAACAATCATGAGAGGAGAGAGGAGAGAGGAGAGAGGCGGGAGATGTTTCACCGTTCGCCGTTCACCGCTTACCGCTTACTGCTTACCGCTTACCGTTTACCGTTCACTCGCTTTTCCTTGCCGTCCTTCACGCCTCTCGCCTCTCGCCTCTCGCCTCTCGACGGCGGTCAACTCATGATTTACACCATCGCCGGCAAGGAACTGAAATCGCTGTTCGCCTCCCCGCTCGCATGGGTGGTGCTGACCTTCATGCAAATCATCCTTGCTTTCGGCTTTCTCAAGCGGCTCGACGATTTCATGCAGATCCAGTCGCAGTTGATCCAGATGCCGAATCCGCCCGGCATCACCGAGTTGGTGGTGGCGCCGCTGTTCGCGACCATGGCGGTGGTACTGCTGTTCGCGGTGCCGCTGCTGGCGATGCGGCTGATCGCCGAGGAGCGGCGCAACCAGACCATGGTGCTGCTGGTGTCGGCGCCGCTGTCGATGACCGAAATCGTGCTCGGCAAGTTCGTCGGGCTCGCGGCTTTCCTGCTGCTGATCGTCGGCATCACGACGCTGATGCCGCTCGCGCTGCTGCTCGGCGGGCGCCTCGATTTCGGTTTGCTCGCGGGCCTCGTCATCGGCGTCGTGCTGCTTGCCGCGTGCTTCGCCGCGGTCGGCCTCTACGCGTCGTGCCTGACCGCGCATCCGCTCGTGGCAGCCATGATCGCGTTCAGCCTGCTGCTCGGCATGCTGCTCGCCGGCGAGACCGCGGCCGACGGGCTGCGGGGCCGGGGCTGGCACGTGCCGGCAGCGCTGGCGCAGGTGCTGTCGCCACTCAAGAATTTCGAGCCGTTCGCCAAGGGCATGATCGACAGTTACAGCCTCGCGTGCATGCTGCTGCTGATCGCCGCCTTTCTGGTGCTGGCCATCCGCCGCCTCGACGCGGCGCGCCTGAGAGGGTAACCCTTGCAGGTCACCTCGAAACTCCGGATGCAGATGCTGGCGCAGAACGGCATATTTGTCGTGCTGCTGGTGGTGCTGGTGGCGCTGCTCGCGTTCTTCGCCCACGAATACCGCGCCGAGCGCGACCTGACACAGAGCGGGCGCAACACGCTGTCGCAACCGACGCGCAAAGTGCTGGCCAAGCTCGCCGGCCCGGTTAAAGTCACCGCGTTCGCGGCGCGCCAGGATGCGCGCGGCGACCTGCGCAAGCAGATCGAGGGTTTTTTCGCGCCCTATCGGCGCGCCAAGCCCGACCTCAACGTCACCTTCGTCGACCCGCGCGAGGAGCCCAAGCTCGCGCAAGCGGCCGGCATCCGCGTCAATGGCGAATCGGTGGTCGAGTATGACCAGAGAAGCGAGCACCTGACCGATTACAACGAGCAGTCGTTCGTCAATGCGCTGATGCGCTTGATGCGTTCGAGCGAGCGCCTGGTGATGGCGCTCGACGGGCACGGCGAGCGGCGCCTGAACGGCATCGCCAATCACGACCTCGGCGAATTCGGCAAGCAGCTCGGGGCCAAGGGCTTCAAGACCAACAGCCTCAATCTCGCAATTGCGCAGGAAGTGCCGGCCAATGCCAGCGTGCTGCTGATCGCAAGCCCGCAGGTCAACCTGCGGCCGGCCGAGGTGCAGAAGATCAAGCAATACCTGCAGAAAGGCGGCAACCTGTTGTGGCTGATCGACCCCGAACCGTTGCGCGGCCTGCAACCCCTCGCAGAACTACTGGGGCTGGTGCTAGGGCCCGGGTTGGTCTGGGATCCAACAGCCAGGCAATATAACGCTCAGCCGACGATAGCCGTTGGAACAAGCGCAGGCTATGGCCGTCACCCCATTACCGACAATTTCCCGCTCAACACCGTGTTCCCGTTCGCGCGCCAGATCGGCGTCAACGACGGCGGCGAGTGGCGGGCAACGCGACTGATCGAAGTCGCGCCGCGCGGCTGGGTCGAGATCGGCAAGCTCGATGACAAGACCGCGTTCGACAAGGCGCGCGATATTCCGGGCCCGGTCAACATCGCGCTCGCGCTCGAGCGCAGCGTCAACGACCGCACTCAGCGCGTGGTCGTAATCGGCAACGGCGGCTTTCTGTCCAATACCTTCCTCGGCAACGGCGGCAATCTCGATCTCGGGGTCAATATCGTCAACTGGCTGGCCGGCGACGACACGCTGATCACAATCCAGCCGCGGCCGTCGCCCGACAGCAATCTCGATCTCGGGCGCGGCGCGCAGTACTTGATCCTGTTCGGCTTTCTGATTTTCCTGCCATTGATATTCATCTCCACCGGAGTCGTTATCTGGTGGCGCCGCCGCAGGGCATGAAACGGGACCCGTGGATCAACGTTGCGCTGCTTGCGGCGGTCGGCGCGCTCGCGCTGTTCGCCTACTTCAAGCCGCACCAGGGCGACCCCGAGCACAGATTGTCGGCGCTCAAAGCGGCTGACGCGAGGCACATCAGAATCGAGATCGCCGGCAGTTCGCCGATCGCGCTCGAGCGCGCGCAGTCGGAGTGGCGGCTCACCGCGCCGTTTGCCGCGCGCGCCGACAGCTTCCAGGCGCAGCGCCTGCTCGAGATACTCGAGGCGTCATCGAAAGACCGCTTCACGGCAACCGGGCTTGCGCGCTTCGATCTCAACGAGCCGTATGCGCGGCTCATCATCGACCAGCAGGCTTTCAGCTTCGGCGCGGTCAACCCGATGAGCCGCGAGCAATACGTGCTGACGCAGCAGGGCATCCATCTCGTGTCGTTACGCTACGGCGCGGCGCTTCCAAAAAACGCGCTACAACTGGCGAGCAAGCAGTTGTTTGCGGCGGAAGAAGCGCCGGTCGCGTTCGAGTTCAGGGAATTCAGGCTCTCGCAGCAGGACGGCAAGTGGCGACTCACGCCGCCGCCGCCGCCGGACGTGGGTCCTGACGACGTCAACCGCTGGGTTGACGCATGGCGGCTCGCGACCGCGCTCGCGGTGCAACCGCGGAGCAATCGCAAACCGCTGGCGACGATCAATGTCAAACTCAAGGACGGCGGTGACGTAACGCTGTCAGTGTTGCAGACCGAGCCGGAACTCATAATCGCACGCAGCGACCAGCCGTTCGAATATCAGTTTGCCGCCGCGGTCGCGCAGCGCCTGCTCGCGCCGCCGGCAGCAGAATCAACAAAACAGCAACCACAGATAAACACAGATGAACGCGGATAAGATCAAAGACAAACGAATCGATATCCAAACGGATACGCTGCTTCACGTAGCCTACCCCTTCATCGCATATTGCTTTTATGATCTGTGTTTATCCGTGTTCATCTGTGGTTACCTTTCGTTTTCTGGCTTTTTGGATCATGCCTGAATTACCGGAAGTCGAAACCACGCGTCGCGGGCTGAAGCCGCACCTTGAAGGCCGGCGCATCAAAACTGCGGTGGTGCGCTGCCGCGCGCTGCGCCAGCCGGTGCCGCGCAACCTGCCGCAACTGGTCGCGGGCGCGACGGTGCATGCGATCGGCCGCCGCGGCAAATATCTGCTGTTCGACTGCGGCCATGGCACGCTGATCGTGCATCTCGGCATGTCGGGGCGGCTGTGGCTGGTCGATGCAACCACGCGCCCCGAGCGCCACGATCACCTCGACCTCGTAATGGCGGGCGGCGCGGTGGTGCGACTGCGCGATCCACGCCGCTTCGGTCTCGTGCTGTGGCGCAAAGGTGATGTGCTGTCGCACCCGCTCTTGAAAAACATCGGGCCCGAGCCGCTCGGCGCCGAATTCGACGCGGCGTGGCTGTATCGCGAGACGCGCGGCCGCAGCGCCGCAATCAAGCAAGCTCTGATGGACAGCCATCTCATCGCCGGCATCGGCAACATCTACGCCAACGAAGCGCTGTTTCGCGCCGGCATCAATCCCAAAACACCGGCGCGCCGCATCGGCCTCGCCCGCTACGCAGTGCTGGTGGAAAAAATCCGGGAGACGCTCGAGTTTGCGATCGGCGCCGGCGGCTCGAGCCTGCGCGACTACGTCGGCGGCGACGGCCAGGCCGGCAGCTTCCAGAGCAAGTTCATGGTTTACGACCGCGGCGGCGCGCCGTGCTTCAGTTGCCGCGAGCCGGTGCGCGCCTTCGTGCAGGGACAGCGCTCGACGTACTATTGCCCGCGCTGCCAGCGCTGAGGTAGACCGTAAGCGGTGAGCCGTGAGCGGCAAGCCGAACAAACCAAAGCTGACTGTTCATCGCTGACCGCTCACCGCTTTCTGCTTACCGCTTACTGCTTACCGCTCACCTCTTACCGCTCACCTCTTACCGCTTACCGCTCACCGCTCACGGCTTTCTGCCGGGTAAGCCGCAGATACTTCTCGTGCAACTGCTCCTTGGTCTCAACGTGGCGCGGATCGTTCGGTATGCAATCGACCGGGCACACCGCGACGCACTGCGGCTTGTCGTAATGCCCGACGCATTCGGTGCACAGCTTGGGATCGATCACGTAGATCTCTTGGCCCGCCGAGATCGCGCCGTTCGGGCACTCCGGCTCGCATACGTCGCAGTTGATGCACTCGTCGGTGATTATCAGCGCCATGCGGCACGCCTCAAGCCTTGCCGCCAAGCGAAGCGATTTTCCGCTTCAGGCATTGTTCCACGTAGGGCGCGACAAACTTGCTGACGTCGCCGCCGAGCACCGATATCTCGCGCACCAGGGTCGCCGAAATGAAGAGGAACTTCTCGGCCGGCGTAAGGAAAATCGATTCGACTTCGGGATACAGGTTGCGGTTCATGCCGGCAAGCTGGAACTCATACTCGAAGTCCGACACCACGCGCAGGCCGCGCATCACGACCTTGGCATGGTGCTGGCGCGCGAAATTCATGAGCAGTCCGGAGAACCCCATCACGGTGACGTTCTTGTAATCACCCAGCACGCTCTTCGCCATATCGACGCGTTCCTCGAGCGTGAAGAACGGGCGCTTGACGCGGCTGTCGGCGACCGCGACGATCAACTCGTCGAACATGCTTGCGGCACGCCGCACCAGGTCCTGGTGGCCGAGCGTGATCGGATCGAAGGTGCCGGGGTATACCGCTTTAAGATTCATGGCCTCTCCATTTCAGCAGTTGATGGGTCACCGCGCCTGCGCGGCCGCTGCGCCACACTTCCCATTGCGGCGGAAGCTCGGGCGCCCGCGGCGCTTCAACATGAACCATGGCGCCGGGCGCGAGGCGCGGAATCAGCGCGGGAAGCACTTGCGGCAGATAATCGGCGCCAAAAGGCGGATCGAGAAATACCACGTCATAGGTTCCACCGTCGGCGCGCAGGAATTCTAACGCATCCACCCGCTTGAGTTCCACTGTGCGTGCGTCGAGCACCGCGGTGTTTTGCTGCAGCGCGCGGAACGCGCGGAGATCGTTCTCGACCATGACCACGCGCTTTGCGCCGCGCGAGGCGGCTTCGAACCCCAGCGCGCCGCTGCCCGCGAACAGATCGAGGCAGTTCTTACCGGTCAGATCCTGCCCGAGCCAGTTGAACAGCGTCTCCCGTACACGGTCCGGCGTCGGCCGCAGATCGGTTCGCGGCGGGAAGGCAATCAGCCTGCTGCGCCAGCTGCCGCCTATGATCCTGACCCGATTTTTGCTCATACCTTAAGCCCGTCGCATGCGAGCGCCGAACAGTTCCTGTAGGGTGCGCCCTGCGCACCACGGCGCGAACCGGTGCGCAGGGCGCACCCTACGTGCCGGAATAGGCTTAAGGTAGTGACATTGGGTACTCACTCAGTTACTCAATCACCCAATCACTCGTTACATCGGCGTCAATCGGCGTTTATCTGCGGCATGTGTCGTTTTGGTTTTCTTAAGATGGGTGTTGGTCATTTGGCGGAGCCCAGCGCGGCCTCATCGACGCCGACGATCACCGTCACCATGCGCTCGGGATCGACGCGGCGCGCGAACGCGTTGCGGATATCGGCGAGCGTGACTTTCTCGACGTTGGGAACGAAATCGTCGAGATAAGTGAGCGGCAGCCGGTAGAAGCCGATCACGCCGAGATAGCCGAGGATCTTGCGGTTGCTGTCGATCCTGAGCGGGAACCCACCGACGAGGTTCTGCTTGGCTTGCTTCAGCTCATCCGCGGTCGGCCCTTGGGCGAGAAATTCCTCGAGCGTCGCGCGCACCACGGCAAGCGCTTCGCCGGCCTGGTCCTTGCGCGTCTGCAATCCGATCGCGAACGGACCCCTTTCCTTCAGCGGCGAGAAATAGCTGTAGACCGAATAAGCCAGCCCGCGCTTCTGACGCACCTCTTCGGTAAGACGCGACACGAAGCCGCCGCCGCCGAGGATGTAGTTGCCGACGAACAACGGGAAATAATCGGGATCATCGCGCTTGATGCCGGGCATGCCGACCAGCAGATGGCTTTGCGATGCCGGATGGGCAACGGCACGAATTTCCGCGCGCGCCAGCGGCGGCACTGCGGGAATCACTGCCGATTCGTTGGAACGCGGCAGATCGGCGGTCAGCCTGTCCGCCAGCGTTTCCGCCTCGCCGCGTCTCAAATCGCCGATGATCGCCACCACCGCTTGGTCCGCGGAGTAGTGGCGGCGGTAAAAATCGACCAGGTCGTCGCGCGTGATGCCGCCGACCGTATCGGCCTCGCCCGAGCCGCGCAAGCCGTAGGGATGATCGCCGTAAATCAACGCGTTGAAATTCCTGCCGAGCATGGTTTGGGGCTTGGTATCGGCTTCCTTGATTGCGCCGATGGTGCGCGTTTTTTCGCGCTCGAGCACCGCCGCCGGAAACTCAGGGCGCTGCAGGATGCGCGCGAACACGTCGAGCGCCTGCTGCAGTTCCCCGGCGCTGGTCAGCGTGCGCAGCGACATGCCGGCGCGGTCGTTATCGAAGCGGCCGCCAAGCTGCGCGCCGACGTCGGCCAGGCGCCGCGCGATCTCGTCTTCCGACAGGCCGCGGGCGCCGAGCTTGAGCAGGCCTGCCGTCAGCGCAGCCACCCCGGATTTCGCGCGTGTGTCGAACGCCGAGCCGGCCGGGAAATCGACGCTCACGTCGAGCATCGGCAAATCACGGTTTTCGACGAAATACACGCGCGCGCCGCTCTGAGTCTGCCAGTGCTGGATCGGCAGCAGCGCGTACGCGGGGGCGGCGGCAACGCACACCACCAGCGCGCATAGCAGATGATGCAATTTATTGCGCATGACGCGGTCCTTGCGGCGCGGCGGCGGGCTTGCGGCCGGCGAGCGGCTGCGGGTCAAGTACCGCGATAGTGAGGCCGTCGTCGACCAGATACTTCTTCGCCACCTCCTGCACCTGCGCCGCGGTGACTTCCTGCAGTTTGCGGAGCATGAGGTCGATGGTTTTGTAAGAATACCCCGCTGTCTCGAGCGAGCCGATCTGGCGCGCCTGAAAAAACATCGAATCGCGCTGGAACACCTGCGCCGCCACCACCTGCGCCTTGACGCGCTTCAGTTCCTCTTCGCTCACCCCGTCGTTCACGATCTTCGCCAGCTCGCGCCGCAGCGCATGTTCCAGTTCCGCCGCCGTCCTGCCGGCGATGGGAACGCCGCTCACCACAAACATGCCGGGGCCGCGCGAGGTGCCGTCATAGCCGGCATCGACTGCATTGGCGATTTTCTCGCCGCGCACCAGCGAGGTGGTAAGACGCGCCGCCTCGTGACCGTCGAGCACGCCCGCCAGCATTTCCAGCGCATACGGCTCCCAGTCTTTTTCGGGATCGCGCAGCGCCGGCGCGCGGTAGCCCATCAGCAAATACGGCAACTCGGCCGGCGCCTTGACCGTCACGCGGCGAATGCCGCGCTGCCCGGGTTCGTCCTGCGGCTTGCGCTCCGGCAGCGCCTTGGGCTTGAGCTTGCGGAAATATTTGTCGGCGAGCGCAAACACCTCCTGCGGATCTACGTCGCCCACCACCACCACGATCGCGTTGTTCGGCGCATACCAGCGTTCGTACCACTGTCTGGCGTCGTGCCAGGCCATGTTTTCGAGATCGTTCATCCAGCCGATGATCGGCGCGCGGTAAGGATGAGCGGTCAACGCATTCGCCATCAATTGTTCATACACCAGCGACTGCGGCCGGTCGTCGGTGCGCAAGCGCCGCTCTTCCATCACCACCTTGATCTCCTTGGCGAACTCCTCCGGCGTCAGCACCAGGTTCGCCATGCGGTCGGCTTCGAGTCTGAATGACAGCGGCAACTGCGATTTGTGCAGTTGCTGGAAGTACGCCGTGTAATCCTTGCTCGTGAACGCGTTGTCGCGGCCGCCGGCAGCGGCGATGATTTTGGAGAACTCGCCGCCGGGGACCTCCTTGGTGCCCTTGAACATCATGTGCTCGAGCACGTGCGCCACGCCGGTGGTGCCGTTGAACTCGTCCATGCTGCCGGCCTTGTACCACACCATCGACACCACGGTCGGCGCGCGATGGTCTTCCTTGACGATGACGCGCAGACCGTTGGCAAGCTTGTGCTCGTGGGTTTGCGCAACGGCGCTCGCGGCCGCGAACACGAGCGGCACCGACATCAGCAGCGCCCGCCAGCGCCCGCCCGCGACAGCGGCGAAAAACTCGATCGACATGATAATCCCGGATGTGAAGAGGTTTTTGGTAGCCCGGCAGATGTTTTCCGGCTAAAATTTTAAGTTAATTACCGTAATCGCGCTCATTTGCAGCCGCATGCGGCGAAAATCATTCTGGTCACTCACCCCCGCATGCTTGAACTCTGACCCCGGCAGCCATGTTTAGTTTCCTGAAACCGGACCCCAAGCCCGGCGCGAACTGGGGCGAGCGGCTGAAACACGGGCTGACGCGCACGCGCGAGCTGCTCAACCGCGATCTGTCCGACCTGTTCAGCGGCGGCACGATCGACGAGGCGTTCTATGAGGAGCTCGAAACCACGCTGCTTGCAGCCGACGTTGGCGTCGCGGCGACCGGCTTCCTGATCGAGCGGCTGCGTGAACAAGCACGCCGCGTAAGCTATAGCGACCCGCGTGAGCTCAAGCAAGCGTTGCGCAATGCGCTGCTCGAATTGCTGCGGCCGATCGCGCTACCGCTCGACGCATCCACGCACAAGCCGTTCATCATCATGTTCGCCGGCGTCAACGGTGCGGGCAAAACCACCTCAATCGGCAAAATCGCCAACTATTACCGGCGGCAGGGCAAATCCATCCTGCTCGCCGCCGGCGACACGTTTCGCGCCGCGGCACGCGAGCAGCTGCTGGTCTGGGGCGAGCGTAACAACGTCGCGGTGATCACGCAGCAATCGGGCGACGCAGCGGCAGTAATATTCGACGCCATCAACGCCGCGCGCTCGCGCGGCACCGACATCGTGCTCGCCGACACCGCAGGACGGCTGCCGACGCAGCTGCACCTGATGGAGGAAATCAGGAAAGTCAAACGCGTAATCGCCAAGGCGGCGCCCGGCGCGCCGCACGAGATTCTGCTGGTGCTCGATGCCAACACCGGCCAGAATGCGCTCAATCAGGTCAAGGCGTTCGACGCCGCGCTCGGCGTCACCGGATTGGTGCTGACCAAGCTCGACGGCACCGCCAAAGGCGGCGTGATCGCGGCCATCGCGCGCACCACGCCGATCCCGCTGCGCTTCATCGGCGTCGGCGAGTCGCTCGAAGATCTGCAGCCTTTCAATGCCGAGGAGTTCGTCGATGCGTTGCTTGAATAACGAGAGGCGAGAGGGGAGAGGAGAGAGGCGTAACACCAACGGCGATAGCAGCAAACCGGCTACGGCTTTTCGCCTCTCGCTTCCCGCTTCTCGCCTCTCGCCTCTCCCCTTTCTCCTCTCGCACCGATGATTTCCCTCAGTCACGTCTCGAAACGCTACCCCGGCGGGCGTCAGGCGCTGCATGACGTCGGGTTCACAATCGAGTCCGGCGAGCTCGCGTTCATCACCGGCCATTCCGGCGCCGGCAAGACCACGCTGTTGAAACTGCTGGTCGCGATCGAGCGGCCGACCTCCGGTAGCGTGATCGTCAGCGGCCAGAATGTCGGCGCGCTGAAGCCGCGCGCGGTGCCATTCCTGCGCCGCAAATTCGGGCTGGTGTTCCAGGACCACAAGCTGCTGTTCGACCGCAACGTCTTCAACAACGTGGCGCTGCCATTGCAGATCGCGGGATACCGCGCAAAGGACGCAGCGCGGCGGGTGCGCGCAGCGCTCGACAAAGTCGGGCTGCTCGCCTACGAAAAAGCGCTGCCGATCACGCTCTCGGGCGGCGAGCAGCAGCGGCTGTGCATCGCGCGCGCGATCGTGCACCGCCCGGCGATCCTGCTCGCTGATGAACCGACCGGCAATCTCGATGCCGAGTATGCGGCTGAGATCGGCGAGTTGTTCCGCTCGTTCAACCAGGTTGGCGTCACGGTGGTGATCGCAACCCACGACCCGGCGCTGCTCGCGCAGCTTGCGCCGCGCGTGATCACACTCAGGCACGGCAAATTGGCGGCGGCATGATGGCGTGGCTCGCCCAGCATGCCCGTAGTTTCGGCGCGACATTCGCCCGCCTTGCGCGCGCGCCGCTCGGGGCCGCGCTCAACATCCTCGTGATCGGCATCGCGCTCAGCCTGCCGGTCGGGCTGTATGTGGTGATCGCCAACTTGCAGGCATCCTCGCACCAGCTGGCGGCCGAACCGCAGGTCAGCGCGTTCATGGCGCTCGACGCGAGCCGCGCCGAGGTGGCGCAGATCGAAGCGCGCCTCAAGCAGAACCCGCTCGTGCAGCGCTTTCGCTTCGTGCCGCGTGAGCAGGCGTTGCAGGAGCTCAAGCAAGCGAGCGGGCTCGCCGACGTCGTCGACAGCCTGCCGCAGAACCCGCTGCCCGATGCGTTCGTCGTCAACGCGAGGGACAGCACGCCGCAGGCGCTCGAAGCGCTGCGCGACGAGATCAGGCAGTGGCCGCGCGTCGCGCACGTGCAGCTCGACGCGGCGTGGGCGCGGCGCCTCGATGCCGCGCTGCGGCTCGGCCGGCTGGCAGTCGCGCTACTGGGCGCGCTGCTGGCGCTGGCGCTGGTTGCCGTCACGTTCAATACCATCCGCCTGCAGGTGCTGACGCAGCGCGACGAGATCGAGGTGATCAAGCTGATCGGCGCCACCGATGCCTTCATCCGCCGGCCGTTCCTGTATTTCGGCGCCCTGCAGGGATGCGGGGGGGGCATCGTCGCGTGGCTGATCGTGAGCGGCGGAGTGTATCTGCTGAATCACAACCTCGGCGAGCTGTCGCACGTCTACGCGACGCTCATTCAGCTCAAACACCTGAGCTTGGGTGACAGCCTGAGCCTGCTGGCTTTTCCCGCCGCGCTGGGCTGGTTCGGGGCGTGGCTGTCGGTCGGCCGGCATCTGGCGCTGATCGAACCAGGAGCAGGTAAGTAATTGTCTCTAATGCAGTTGTCTTGACATAACCCCATGCAAACTGGACCCAAAACAGGAACTTTCAGGGCTTCTGGCACTCGAAAGCCGAGAGTGCTAAAATTGTTGGCAAAGGGGGTTCAGCAATGACCAGTTTCGCCTTACCGATTCCGTCCGCTACCGGCAGCCTGGATAGCTATATCCAGACCGTCAACAGTTTCCCGATCCTGTCGCAACAGCAAGAAACCGATCTCGGGCGCCGTTTGCGCGATCATGACGACCTCGAGGCGGCGCGGCAGCTGATCGTATCGCACCTGCGCGTTGTCGTCGCCATTGCGCGCGGCTATCTCGGTTACGGGTTGCCGCAAGCCGACCTGATCCAGGAAGGCAACATCGGGCTGATGAAAGCAGTCAAGCGCTTCGATCCCGAGCGCGGCGTGCGGCTGGTATCGTTCGCCGTGCACTGGATCCGCGCCGAAATGCACGAATTCATACTGCGCAACTGGCGCATCGTCAAGATCGCGACCACCAAGGCGCAGCGCAAGCTCTTCTTCAATCTGCGCAGCATGAAACCGGGCTTGAATACACTCGACAGCGGCGAAGTCAAGGCGATGGCAAGACAACTCAGAGTGAAACCCGAGGAAGTGGTCGAAATGGAGACCCGCCTGGGCGGCAAGGACGTCGCGCTCGAGCCGCTCAGCGATGATGAAGATGAAGCGTACGCGCCGATCGCCTATCTGACCGATGCCGACGCCGAGCCCGGCCGCATCCTCGAGCACGAGCAATCGGCGCGGCTCAAGGGCGAAGGCCTCGAACAAGCGCTGGCGAGCCTCGATGCGCGCAGCCGCCGGATCATCGAAGCGCGCTGGCTGCGCGAGCGGGACCAGGCGACGCTGCGCGACCTCGCCGCCGAGTTCGGCGTTTCCGCCGAACGCATCCGCCAGATCGAGCACAAGGCGATGCAGAAAATGCGCGGCGTGATCGGCGCCACCGCGGCCTGAAACGATTATTTGCCGCGCCACGCGGCTACGTTTCCGCAACGGGAAAGTCTATACTGACGTTCCCGTTTTCTTTTGGGCGGCGATGAACCTTGCGCAACTGCTGATCAAGGCCGCGCGCACGCACGGCCGCCGGCCGGCGATCTCGCGCGGCGGTGAAATGGTCCTTACCTACGGCCAACTGCTCAGAAACATCGCGGTAATGGCCGGCAATCTGCGCGCACGCCACCGATTGCAGCCGGGCGACCGCGTCGCGCTGGTAATGACGAACTGCGCCGAGTACATGCAAGCGCTGTTCGCGGCGTGGTTCGCCGGCCTCGGCGCGGTGCCGATCGACGCGCGGCTGCATCCGCGGGAGCTCGCGTGGATACTCGATCACAGCGGCGTCAAGCTCGCTTTCGTCACGCCCGACCTCGCCGCAACGGTGGCGCCGCTCGCCAATGAGGTGAAATCGCTCGCCGCCGTGATTGCGACCGAATCGCCGGACTTCGCTGCGCTGACGCAGGGCGAGCCGGTGACCCAATGCGAGCGCGTCAATCCCAACGATCTGGCGTGGCTGTTTTACACCTCGGGCGCCACCGGCCGGCCCAAGGGCGCGATGCTGTCGCACCGCAACCTGCTGGCGATGACGATGAATTACCTCGCCGACATCGACCCGATCTCGGAGCGCGACTGCATCATCCACGCCGCGCCGATGTCGCACGGCTCGGGGCTTTACGGGCTGCCCCACCTCGCGAAAGCCGCCAACCAGGTGATCCCCGCGAGCGGCGGTTTCAACCCCGGGGAGACGCTGGAACTGATCGCGCGCTGGCCGGGGGCGAGCTGCTTCTTCGCGCCGACCATGGTCAACCGCCTCGTCGACTGCGACGCAGTCAACAACGCCGACACCGGCAATCTCAAGACACTGGTCTACGGCGGCGGCCCGATGTACCTTGCCGACATCCGCCACGCGCTGGCGATACTCGGTCCCCGGCTGGTGCAGATCTACGGCCAGGGCGAGGCGCCGATGACGATCACCGTGCTGCCCAAATCGATGCACGTCGAGAGCGAGGACCCCAATTACCTCGAGCGGCTCGCCTCCGTGGGCATCGCGCGCACCAACGTCGAGGTGCGCGTCGTCAACGCGTTCGACGAGCCGCTGCATGCGGGCGAAATCGGCGAAGTGGTGTGCCGCAGCGACGTCGTGATGGCGGGCTATTGGCGCGACCTGCAGGCGAGCGCCGACATGCTGCGCGGCGGCTGGCTGCACACCGGGGATGTCGGCAGCTTCGACGAGCGCGGCTTCCTCACGCTCAAGGACCGCTCGAAGGACGTGATCATCTCGGGCGGCTCCAACATCTACCCGCGCGACATCGAGGAAGCGCTGCTCGCGCACCCGGAGGTCGCCGAGGCGTCGGTGGTCGGACGGCGCGATCCGAAATGGGGCGAAGCAGTGGTCGCGTTCGTCGTCGCCAGGCCCGGCGTCACGCTGACGCCCGAGGGTCTCGATAAGACCTGTCTCGAGCGCATTGCGCGCTTCAAGCGGCCGTCGGAATACCGTTTCGTCGAGTCGCTGCCGAAGAACAGCTACGGCAAAGTGCTGAAGACCGAATTGCGCGCGCAACTTGCCGCGCCAGTCGCCGCATCGGGATAAGTCAGATCGCGCCCCAGGCAGGATGCGGCTGCTCTTGCAGCCGGTCGGACTTATTAGAAGTTTGTCGGGGCTAATTCCATTTCCAAATCAAAAAAAGCATTAATTGGAGTAGGGTGCGCTAGCGCACCATGCGGCAATCGGTGCGCAAGCGCACCCTACACCGAAAATAATGTAACTCTTGAAGTGGAACTGGAATAAGCCCGACAAATTCCTAGCGCGAAACACTCAGCGCATTTCCAGCCAGCACGACGATCCGTTGCGCCACAACGCATCCTCGTTTCTGCTGCGAACCTGCCGCATCAAAGGCCCGCCCAAACCTCGGTTGGCGGCAAAGAACACCGGCAAGAAAACGTCAAACAGCCGCGTTCCCGCGAGCAGGTAGCACGCCAGCAAATACTGCTCGGAATAATAGCGGCCGATCCAATCTTCCGGGTAATCGTGCGGCAAAAAAATATCGTGGATACCGATCGTCACGCCGCTTGCCAGCACCGGCAGAATCTCGCAGAAAAAAACCGTTACGTCCGAATTCATGTACGTGCGGTGGGAGTTGTCGGCGAAAACGATATCGTTTTTATCGAGTGCGCTGAAAACATCGAGATTGCATTGTTCCAGCGGTTTGCGCAGCACCTCATCGCACAGCGCGTCGATCTCGGCCCGCGGCTGCGGGTCGATTGAAATGATTTTGGTATCGAGGTTGTGATCGGCAATGGCGCGCGCCACAAACTTGGTGGAATTTCCGGAGCCGATCTCGATATAGCGATGCGGGCGCTTCAGCGCCACCAGACAGTACAGCGCCACGGCATCGAGTACCGGCATCCAGAGGTTATTCCAGTACGGCGCCCCGGGCTGCTGCGGATTGCTGTCGAAGGCGATTTTGTCGAGCCACGGCAGATAATGCTCGAACGATCGCAATGTCTCGTCGTAGCGCTTGAGACCGGCTTCCAGTATTACGCTGATCCCGGAATGCGGCGACCAGCGCGGCCGCGAGTCGAGTCTGGTGTTAAGCGTGATCGAAAAATCCTTGCTTTCGACCGCCTGCCTCAGCCAATCGTCGCCCTCCGCCTTCCTCCCGCCGCGTTGGGCCAGAATGGCAAGCAGCAGCAGCGCGTCCCGGTGGCCCGGCACGGAGCGCAGTATCTGCCGGCACAGAACTTCCGCCTGGGCGTAGCGGGCAGTCTGGTAATGGTAGCAGGCGATCGCGTATCCCTGCTCGGCGGTGAGTTTCGCCATCTACGCGCTATCCGGCCTGCAGCAGCAGGCGTATGTCGTGCAGTATTTTCGGCGCGCCCTGCCCATAGCCGGCGAACAGCCGCAGCCGCCCCGCCGCATCGTAGATGTAGGTGCCGGCGGAGTGATCGACGCTGTAGCCGCCGCCCGGCAGCGGCTGCTTCTGGTAGAACACCTTGAACTCCTTGGCGGTGCGCGCGGTCGCGTCGGCGTCGCCGGAAAGGCCGAGAAAATCGGGGTTGAATGCCGGCGCGTATTTGGCGAGCAGCGCCGGCGTGTCACGCTCGGGGTCGACCGTGATGAACAGAACCTGCATGTGATCGGCGTCCTTGCCGAGTTCGTTGGCGACGATCGCGAGCTCGCCGAGCGTGGTCGGGCAGACGTCGGGGCAATGCGTATAGCCGAAAAAAATCACCACCACCTTGCCCCGGAAGTCGGCCAGCGTTCGCGGCTTGCCGGTGTGGTCGGTCAACTGCAAATCGCGCCCGAACTCGGCGCCGGTAACGTCGGTCAGCTGGAACCGAGGCGCCCCGCCGCTGCATGCCGCCAGCGAGAGCGCCAGCACGATGGCCGCTAAGCGCTTCATTGCAGGCTAGATCCCCACGTAATGATCGATCAGCAGCGCGCTGAACAGCAAGGCAAGGTACAGAATGGAATAGCGGAACGTGCGGCGCGCAAGTTGGTCATTGTAATTGGTGTAGATCAGGATCGCGTAGTACAAAAACACAACATCGAGCGCGAGCGCCGCCAAAAGGTAAAACGTTCCGCTCATGTTCACGGCGAAAGGAAACAGCGTTACCGCGACCAGGATCACGGTATAGAGCAGCACGTGCAGCCGCGTGAACTTGTCGCCATGGGTCACCGGCAGCATCGGCACGCCGGCCTTCGCGTACTCGAGCTTGCGATAGAGCGCGAGCGACCAGAAATGCGGCGGTGTCCAGGCAAAAATGATCAGGAACAACAGCAGCGCCTGAGGGGAAACATCGCCGGTCACTGCCGCCCAGCCCAGCACCGGCGGCATCGCGCCCGACGCGCCCCCGATCACGATGTTCTGCGGCGTCATCGGTTTCAACACCACGGTGTAGATGATCGCGTAGCCGACGAAGGTGGCGAGGGTAAGCCACATCGTCAGCGCATTGACCTCGGAGTAGAGCAGCGCCAGACCCGCCCCCCCCAACGCCGATGCGAATACCAGCGTTTGCGTCCCGGTAAGCTGGCCGCGCGGCAGCGGCCGCCAACGGGTGCGCGCCATCAACGCATCGATTTTGCGCTCGACCAGGCAGTTGATCGCGGCCGCGGCGCCGGCAACCATCGCAATGCCAACGGTCGCAGCGAGCGCGGTCGCGGCAAAACGCATGTCGAGAACCCCATACGGCACCGCCAGGAACATGCCGATCACCGCGCAGAACACGATCAGCGACACCACGCGCGGCTTGGTCAGAGCCAGAAACTGCGCGAGCCGCGACGATGTGTGCTGCCAGGTAATGGAGGTCATTTAGCCTCAACCGCGGGTTCGGGAAAGCGCGAAGTTTATCATCACCAGCATCACAGACAAAGCCGCAACGAAGACGCGCTTGCAATACATCATCCGATCCTCGAAGCCTTCAACAGACGCGCCAGGTCTTTGATGATCCGGCCCGGATCGGCGTCACGCGGGTAGCGCAACACCAGGTTGCCCAACGGGTCGACGATGTAGATGTGATCGCTGAGCGAGTGTGCCGCCGGCAGCTGCGTGAGCAGCTCGCTGCCGCCGGCGCGCACGAGCCAGGTGCCCTGGTATTCGCTCAGCGCGGCAGCCGGCGGCACGGCATCGTCGTTGATCAGCCAGGCGCGCTCGATGCGCTCCATGTCCTTGCCCTGGGCGAGCCGCAACTGGCGCAGCGTGAACAGCTTGCGCCGGCAGAATTCATCGCAGCTGCCCGAGTCCACCATCAACAGCACCCATTTGCCCTTGAGCCGGCCCAACTCAAACGCGCTGCCGTCCACCAGCCGCAGTCGCGCCTCGGGCAGCGGCTTGGTTTCCAGCAGTTCTCCGTAGTTGGTGTACTCGCCGGGCGGCGCAAAATAAAAAGCGATATAGGACGCGAGCACCGGCACCACGCACAGCGCCGCGATCAGCCACAGACTAGTGCGGCTGCGGCGTGCGTTTTCCGACATGGGTCACCAGATAAAAAACCAGGATCGCCGCGGCGAGCGCGAACCACTGGAAGGCGTAACCGTAATGCATGTTGGTGCCGAGGTCGGGCGCCGCCCATTCGCGCCTGAGCCCGTCGCCGAGATCGTTGTCCTGCTGGATCACGACCGGCTGCAGCGCGATCGGCACCGCCTCGCGATAGCGCTCGAGCGTGAGGTTCTGCCACACGTTGCCCTCGGCAACCTTGGTCGACAGCTCAAGATAGCGCTTGCCCGGCACCATGGCCAGCCCGGCTACGGTCACCGCGTGCGACGGGGTCGTTATCTGAGGCAGCATGCTGCGCGAACCGGTTCCCGCCACCCAGCCGCGATTGACCAGCACGTAACGCTCGCTGTCACCGATCCTGAGCGGCATCACGACGTGGTAGCCGACGGCGCCGTGCAGCACGCGATTGTCGATGAACACCGCGTATTTCGGCTCGAAACGTCCGCGCACTTCGACCCGGTGCCACGCGACGTCCTCGGCCCTGATCGCGGCAGCCGGCATTGCAATCAGCGGCTCGCGGTCCGCAGTCTTGAGCTTCTGCTGCAACGCCGCCTTTTCATGGCCGCGGCCGAGCTGCCAGTTGCCGAGCGCAAGAGCAAGCGCGATACCGGCCACCACGGCAAGCGTCGGCCACAGCGAAAACCGGAAGCGGTAGGGTCCGGGCATTGCTGGTCAGCGCGGAACGCGTGGGCTAAACTGCAATGAGCCCGCGGAAACCGCCATGAAAATTGTCGTGCTGCTGTTCATCTTCTTCATTCTGCTGAGCCTCGGCTCGGCGCTGTATTTCCTGGTCAAGGATAAAGGCACGTCAACCCGCACGGCGAAAGCCTTGACGTGGCGCGTCGCGCTCTCGCTCGCGCTGTTCGCCCTGCTGATGCTGGGTTTTTACTTCGGATTCATCCCGACCAGGCTGTAAGCGGTCAGCGAAAAAAACGCCGCACGTCGGTGCGGCGCCGGCTTCCCTAACGGGGTCCCTCTTGTTGTTCGTTGGTCGTGGCTCGCGTTATTCCATTTCAAAATCAAAAACAGCATCAACTGGAGTAGGGTGCGCTTGCGCACCATCCGGCAATCGGTGCGCAAGTGCACCCTACACTTGCAGCGCCTCCCCCCTTGTTGTTCGTGGCGCGTGCTTCGCGTTACAGCCAGTAGACCAGGATAAACAGCAGCAGCCATACCACGTCGACGAAGTGCCAGTACCACGCCACGCCCTCGAAGCCGAAGTGGTGCTCGGCGCTGAAATGACCGGCGACGCAGCGCAACAGGATCACCGTCAGCATGATGGCGCCGATCGTCACGTGGAAACCGTGGAATCCCGTCAGCAGGAAGAACGTCGCCCCGTAGGCGCCGGTCGAGAGCTTGAGGTTGAGTTCCGAGTAAGCATGGCCGTATTCATACGCCTGGAAACCCAGGAACGTTGCGCCGAGCGCGATGGTCATGATCAGGCCGATGATCAGCTGCAAGCGGTTGTTCTTGAGCATGCCCCAGTGCGCCCAGGTCACGGTGACGCCCGACGACAGCAGCAACAATGTATTGAGCGCCGGGATGCCCCATGCGCCCATCGGCGTGAATTTCTCGGCGAGCCCGGGACCGGCGGTCGGCCATTGCGCGGTGAAATCCGGCCAGATCAGCTTGTGTTCGAGATCACCCAGCCACGGCACGGACAGCACGCGCATGTAGAACAGCGCGCTGAAAAACGCCGCGAAGAACATCACCTCGGAGAATATAAACCAGCTCATGCCCCAGCGGAAGGAGGTATCGACCTGCCGGTTGTACTTGCCGCCTTCGCTTTCACGCACCACGGCGCCGAACCAGCCGAACAGCATGTAGAACAGGATGCACAAGCCCGCGATCAGCACGAACCTGCCCCACGACGCCCCGTTCATCCACAGCGCGGCGCCGGAGGCCATGCTGAGCAGTGCGGCCGAGCCGTAAATCGGCCACCGCGACGGGTCCGGAACGAAATAACGCGCTGATTGGCTCATCATTGTGCTTTCTCCCTCGAACTCTTCGATTGCGATTCCATGGTGTCAGCCGGTGATGTAATGCACCAGCGTAACCAGACTCAATACCAGAATGACTGCACCGATGACGCCGGCCACGACCACCTGGGCCGGTGTCAGCGACACCGCGTCCTTTTCGTATGCCGCGCGCTTGCGGATGCCGAGGAACGACCAGAATACCGCCTTCGCCACCTGCAGCGGCGTTGCCTTCGCCGGCTTTTGCGCTTCGCTCATCAGCATCAGCTTGTTTTCTTTACCGTGCCTTCAATTTCAAAAAACGTATACGACAATGTGATCGTGTTCATATCGTCCGGCAGCCCTTTCTCGATCACAAACACGACCGGCAGCTGTCTGGCCTCTCCCGGCCGCAGTGTCTGCTGCGTGAAGCAGAAACACTCGAGTTTCTTGAAATAGCGCGCCGCCCCCTGCGGGCCGTAGCTCGGGATCGCCTGGCCGGTCACTGCGCGGTCGGAATCGTTCCTGATTTCGTACATCACCGTGGTCAGCTCGCCGGGATGGATGCGCACGCTTGCCTGCAGCGGGCGAAAGGTCCACGGCAAATCACCGCGCAAATTGGAATCGAACTCGATCGTGACAAGACGCACCGTATCGATCTGCGTGTTCGTCACCGCATCCGGCTTGATCACGCTGTTGATGCCCGTCACCTCGCAGATTTTCTGGTAGAACGGCACCAGCGCGTAGCCGAAGCCGAACATGGCCGCGGCCACGATCACGAGCTTGCGCATCGTCAGCAGATTCGCCCGCGCCTGGGTCACCATAACCAATGCCGGATGATTACGCCGATGAAAAATACCGCCGCAATGACTGCGAGTAGCAGCGCGGTCCTGAGCTTGGCCGATTGCATTTCCATCGCGTGCCGCTTACTTGACGACCGGCGGCGTCTCGAACGTATGGTACGGCGGCGGCGAAGGCAGCGTCCACTCGAGCGTGTCGGCGCCCTCCCACGGCTTCTGCGGCGCTTTCTCGCCGCCCTTGATGCACTTGATCACCACCCACAGGAAGATCAGCTGCGAGAGGCCGAAACCGAAGCCGCCGATCGACGCGAGCATGTTGAAATCGGCGAACTGCAGCGCGTAATCGGGGATGCGGCGCGGCATGCCGGCAAGCCCCAGGAAATGCATCGGGAAAAACGTGACGTTGAAGAAAATCATCGACAGCCAGAAATGCCACTTGCCCAGCCGCTCGTCGTACATGCGGCCGGTCCACTTCGGAATCCAGAAATAAATGCCGGCGAAAATCGCAAACAGCGATCCCGCCACCAGCACGTAGTGGAAATGCGCCACCACGTAATAGGTGTCCTGCACCTGGATATCGATCGGCGTGATCGCCAGAATCAAGCCGGTGAAGCCTCCCATCGTAAACACGAAAATAAACCCGATCGCGAACAGCATCGGGGTCTCGAACGTCATCGAGCCTTTCCACATGGTCGCGATCCAGTTGAACACCTTGACGCCGGTCGGCACCGCGATCAGCATCGTCGCATACATGAAGAACAGCTGGCCCGCCGCCGGCATGCCGACGGTGAACATGTGATGCGCCCACACGATGAACGAGAGGATCGCGATCGAGGATGCGGCGTACACCATCGAGGCATAGCCGAACAAGGGCTTGCGCGCGAACGCCGGGATCACCTGCGAGATGATGCCGAACGCCGGCAGGATCATGATGTAGACCTCGGGGTGTCCGAAGAACCAGAAAATGTGCTGGAACAGCACCGGGTCGCCGCCGCCCGCGGCGTTGAAAAAGTTGGTGCCGAAATGGCGGTCGGTCAGCAGCATCGTGACCGCGCCGGCGAGCACCGGCATCACCGCGATCAGCAGAT
>JACQOI010000230.1 GCA_016202615.1 Betaproteobacteria bacterium | reverse complement strand
CTTCGCCGCGGTTGACGACCTGGCCGTCATGCGCCATGACATGCTTGTCCTTGGGGATCAGATACTCGTGTGCCACGCCATCCAGATCAGTAATCACCAGACGCTGTTTACCCTTGGTGTCCTTGCCGAATGACACCGTACCGGTGACTTCGGCCAGCAATCCGGCGTCCTTGGGGGAACGCGCCTCGAACAGTTCCGCCACGCGCGGCAGACCGCCCGTGATGTCACGCGTCTTCGAGGTCTCCTGCGGAATCCGCGCCAGCACCTCGCCGACCGACACTTCCTGGCCATCCTTCACGGTGATGATGCAGCCGATCTGGAACGTGATGTTGACCGACTGATCGGAGCCCGCGATCTTCACTTCGTGGCCGCGCTCGTCGAGCAGCTTGACCTGCGGCCGCAGGCCCTTGACCTGCGCGCTGCCGCGGCGCTGCTTGGGATCGATCACCACCAGCGTCGACAGGCCGGTGACTTCGTCGGTCTGCTTGGCAACGGTGACGCCTTCTTCGACGTTCTCGAAACGCACGCGCCCCGCGTACTCGGTGATGATCGGCCGCGTATGCGGGTCCCACATCGCGAGCACATGGACGGCCTTGACCGGCTCGCCGTCGCGCGCGAGCAGCGTCGCGCCATACGGCACCTTGTGACGCTCGCGCTCGCGCCCGTGTTCATCGTGTATCAGCACTTCACCGCTGCGCGAAATCACGACCAGCTCGCTGCGCGCGTTGGTCACGTAACGCATGCCGGCCGTATAGCGCACGACACCGGGCGATTTGCTTTCGACCTGGCTCACCACCGCGGTGCGGGATGCCGCGCCGCCGATGTGGAAAGTACGCATGGTGAGCTGCGTGCCCGGCTCGCCGATCGACTGCGCGGCGATCACGCCGACCGCTTCGCCGACGTTGACGATCGAGCCGCGGCCGAGATCGCGGCCGTAGCAATTGGCGCACAGGCCGTAGCGCGTCTCGCAGGTGAGCGGCGTGCGCACCTTGATTTCGTCGAGGCCGAGCGCTTCGATCGCATCCACCGTATCTTCGTCGAGCAGCGTGTTGACCGGGAACATGACCTGGCCGCTTTCCGGATTGATGATGTCGGTGGTGCAGACGCGGCCCAGAATGCGCTCGCGTAGCGACTCGACCACTTCGCCGCCTTCGATCAGCGCCTTCATCGCCACGCCCTGTGTCGTGCCGCAATCGTCTTCGATGACCACCAGGTCCTGCGTCACGTCGACCAGACGGCGCGTGAGGTAACCCGAGTTCGCGGTCTTCAGCGCGGTGTCGGCAAGACCCTTGCGCGCGCCGTGAGTCGAAATGAAATACTGCAGCACGTTCAGCCCCTCGCGGAAGTTTGCCGTGATCGGCGTTTCGATGATCGAGCCGTCGGGCTTCGCCATCAGCCCGCGCATGCCGGCGAGCTGCCGGATCTGGGCGGCGGAACCGCGCGCGCCGGAGTCGGCCATCATGTAAATCGAGTTGAACGACTCCTGCGTGACCACGTTGCCTTTCTTGTCCTTGAGCGGCTGGTAGGCGGCTTTTTTGTAGTCCCACGCCGCGACGTCCTCGGTGCCGAGCTGGTCCATCATGGCCTTGGCCACTACGTCGCCGGCGCGGCCCCAGATGTCGACCACCTTGTTGTAGCGCTCGCCCTGCGTCACCAGGCCCGAGGTGTACTGCGCTTCGATTTCCTGCACTTCCTTCTCGGCGGCCGAAATGATCTCGTCCTTCTGCTGCGGCACCAGCATGTCGCCGACCGCAATCGAAATGCCGGCGCGCGTTGCCATGCTGAAACCGCCGTACATCAGCTTGTCGGCGAAAATCACCGTTTCGCGCAGGCCGCAGCGGCGGAACGCGTGGTTGATCAGCTTCGAGATCTCTTTCTTCTTGAGCGGCTTGTTGATGAGCTCGAACGGCAAGCCCGCCGGCAGAATTTCGGAGAGCAGCGCTCGGCCGACGGTGGTCTCGTAACGCGTCACTTTCTCGCGCTTTTCGCCCGCGGCGTCGACTTCGTATTCCTTGATGCGCACTTTGACGCGCGCGTTGATCTCGACCTGGCGCGACTCGTAGGCACGCGACACTTCAGCGAGGTTGATGAACGCCATACCCTCGCCGCGCGCGCCCATTTTCTCGCGCGTGATGTAGTATAGTCCGAGCACGATATCCTGCGACGGCACGATGATCGGCTCGCCATTGGCGGGCGACAGGATGTTGTTCGACGACAGCATCAGCGTGCGCGCTTCGAGCTGCGCTTCGAGCGACAGCGGCACGTGCACCGCCATCTGGTCGCCGTCGAAGTCGGCGT
>JACQOI010000233.1 GCA_016202615.1 Betaproteobacteria bacterium | reverse complement strand
GTCGGTGACGATGTAACGCGCCGGCCGCAGCCCATTGCGGTCGAGCGTGGCGCCAATCAGGCGGCCGTCAGTGAACGCAATCGCGGCGGGGCCGTCCCACGGCTCCATCATCGCCGCGTGGTACTCGTAGAAGGCGCGCCGGTTGGCGTCCATCAGCGTGTGGCTTTCCCACGCCTCGGGGATCATCATCATCATCGCGTGCGCCACCGGGTAGCCGCTCATCACCAGCAGTTCGAGGGCGTTATCGAACGACGCGGAGTCGGACTGGCCGTCGTAGATCAGGGGCCACAGCTTGTCGAGATCGCGGCCGAGGATCGGGCTCGAAATTGCGCCCTGGCGCGCGCGGATCCAGTTGACATTACCGCGCAGCGTGTTGATCTCACCGTTGTGGCAGATCATGCGGAACGGGTGCGCCAGGCCCCACGACGGGAAGGTGTTGGTCGAGAAGCGCTGGTGGATCAACGCGAGCGCCGACACCACGCGCGCATCCTGCAGATCTTTGTAGTACACGCCGACCTGGTGCGCGAGCAGCATCCCTTTGTAGACGATGGTGCGCGCCGACATCGACGGCACGTAAAACTCCTTGCCGTGTGCGAGATTCAGCGCCTGGATCGCATGGCCGGAGCTTTTGCGTATGACGTAGAGCTTGCGCTCCAGCGCGTCGGTCACGGTAACGCCCTTGCCGCGGCCGATAAACACCTGCCGGATCACCGGTTCGACCAGCTTCACCGACTCGCCGAGATCGGAGTTGTCCACCGGCACGTCGCGCCAGCCGAGCAGCGCCTGGCCTTCGTCCTTGATCGCGCGCTCGATCTCGTATTCGCAGGCGAAGCGCGAAGCCGGATCGCGCGGCAGGAACACCATGCCGACGCCGTACTGGCCTACGGGCGGCAGTTTGACGCCCTGTTTGGCGAGTTCCTCACGCAAAAACTTGTCCGGGATCTGGATCAGAATTCCCGCGCCGTCGGAGGCCTTGGGATCCGCGCCCACCGCCCCGCGGTGATTGAGGTTTTTCAGGATGGTGAAGCCCTGCTCGACGATAGCGTGCGACTTCTTGCCCTTGATATGGGCGACGAAACCGACGCCGCACGCATCGTGTTCGTTGGCGGGGTGGTAAAAGCCTTGGGCGAGCGGGGGCTGAGTCACGTTCTACCTTTCGAGTCAAAACAGCCGGTGGGTCGGCAACCGGCTTCGAATTGCCGACCGCGCGGCGAAACCTATTGAATATACCGCCTCAGGCAGCGGACTTCAAGGCCTTAAAAAGCTCTACTAATCCAGGCACTTGGCGCGAACAGCCTCAGCGTCATGGTGCGACGCAGCAAGAACGGTCAGATTTCATCGATCGCGAACAACCGCCGGTGTTCACGCATCGCGTAGCGATCGGTCATGCCGGCGATGTAATCGGCCACCGTTCGTGCAGCCTCGACCCTCGCGTTCTCGTGATATTGCGGCGGCATTAGCCGAGACTCGGTGACGAATGCCTGGAACAGGTCGGCTACGATACGCCGCGCCTTGTTGGTCATGCGTGCGACCTGATGGTGCTGATACAGATTCAGCCGCAGAAACTGCTTCAATTCCTGCTGCTGGCGCTGGATCGCGGCGCTGAAAGCGACGAGTGGCGGCGCCGCACGCACGTCGTCGAGGCTGCGCGGCGCGTGAGCTTTGATGTTTTTCGCGGTCTGCCGCGTGAGGTCGACCACCAGCGTGCTGATCATGCGCCGCACGGTTTCGTGCACCAGCCGCCGCGGGTCGATTCTCGGATATTCGCGCAGCACCTGTTTCATGTGGCGCGCGAAAATGCCGACCTGCGCGAGCTGCTCGATCGCTAGCAGGCCGGAGCGCAGGCCGTCGTCGACGTCGTGATTGTTATAGGCGACCTCGTCGGCAAGGTTGGCGAGCTGCGCTTCGAGCGATGGCCGCCGCCGCCGCACGAAGCGCTCGCCGACGTCACCGAGCAGGCGCGCATTTTTCAACGTGCAATGCTTGAGGATACCCTCGCGCGTCTCGAAACACAGGTTGAGCCCGTCAAATGCGGCGTAGCGCTGCTCGAGCAGATCGACGACACGCAGCGACTGCAGGTTGTGTTCGAAGCCGCCGTACGGTTTCATGCAGTGGTGCAGCGCGTCCTGCCCGGCGTGGCCGAACGGCGTGTGGCCGAGGTCGTGCGCGAGCGAGATCGCTTCGACCAGATCTTCGTTGAGCCGCAGGCCGCGCGCGGCCGAGCGTGCGATCTGCGCGACTTCCAGGCTGTGCGTGAGCCGGGTGCGGAACAGGTCGCCTTCGTGATTGACGAAGACTTGGGTCTTGTATTCGAGGCGCCGGAATGCGGTCGAGTGGATGATGCGGTCGCGGTCGCGCTGGAACTCGCTGCGGCTGACGGGGGGCGCTTCGCGCATGCGGCGGCCGCGCGTGTTGCGGCAGCTGACCGCGTACGGTGCCAGCTCAGGCATTTGCGATTGAGGCCGCGAGTGCCGCAGCCACCGCGCGCTGCGGCACGTCGGCGGTGAGAAATGCCGAGCCGATGGCGCGCAATAAAACAAAACGGATCGTACCGCCCTCCACTTTTTTGTCGATGCCCATCAACCGCAGGTAACGCTCGAGCCCGAGATCGGGCGCGGCGACCGGCAGCCGCGCGCGCTTGAGCAACGCCACGATGCGCGCGACATCGGCAGAGCCGAGCAGGCCCATCTGCTGCGAGACGCGCGCCGCGATCACGGCGCCGGCTGCAACCGCCTCGCCATGCAGCCAGGCGCCGTAGCCGAGACCGGTTTCAATCGCGTGGCCGAAGGTGTGTCCGAGATTGAGCAGTACGCGCTCGCCGGACTCCTCGCGCTCGTCAGCGGCAACCACCTCAATCTTGTTCTCGCACGAGCGCCGAATCGCGTAGGCGAGCGCGTCGGCATCGCTCGCGACGAGCGCATCGATGTTTTGCTCGAGCCACTCGAAAAACGCCGCGTCGCGGATCAGCCCGTACTTGATTACTTCGGCCAGCCCGGAGCCCAGCTCGCGTTGCGGCAGGGTGCTGAGCACGGTGATATCGGCGATGACCGCGAGCGGCTGGTAAAACGCGCCGATCATGTTTTTCCCGCGCGGGTGATTGATCGCGGTCTTGCCGCCGACCGAAGAATCGACCTGCGCCAGCAGCGTCGTCGGCAGCTGGATTAAAGGCACGCCGCGCAAATAAGTTGCGGCGGCGAAGCCGGTGAGGTCGCCGATAACGCCTCCGCCGAGTGCGATCAGCGTGGTCTTGCGCTCGCAGCGGTTGGCGAGCAGGGCGTCAAACACCGCGTTCAGCGTGTGCCAGTCCTTATGCTGCTCGCCTGCCGGTATCACCACCCGGATCACGCTGACACCGGCGGCGACGAGGGCGTCAGCCACCGTGCCGAGATAAAGCGGGGCGAGCGTAGTGTCAGTGACCACCGCGGCGCGCTGCTGCGGCATGTGCTGCGTCAGCAGCTCGGCGCGCCCGAGCAGCCGCTCACCGATATAAATCGGGTAGCTGCGATCCGCCAATGCGATCTGGACTGTATGCATGTTGTATGGGCCGCAGCCGGGGGCGCGGTTGTGCCGGATTCAGGCGCTGTCCCGGCGTTCCTGGGCCGCCGCCCGCAAGTGCTCGCGCAGGCGCTGCTCGAGCCGGTGGGCAAGGCTGCGCAGGCTTTGGCTGCCGGTATCAACTATAAGCGTCGCGACTTCCTGATACAACGGATCGCGCTGCGCGAATAATTGCTCGAGCCTGGCGCGCGGATCGGCCGTTTGCAGCAGCGGGCGATTGCGGTCGTGCCGCGTGCGCTGCCATAAATCGTCGAGCGATGCGCGCAAGTATACTACGGTGCCGTTCTGCCTCAGCGCGCGCCGGTTTTCCTCGCGCACCACCGCGCCGCCGCCGGTGGCCAGCACGATGTCGTGCAAAGCCGCGAGCTCGTGCAGCACCGCCGACTCCCGCGCCCGAAACCCCTCCTCGCCCTCGATGTCGAAAATCACTCGAATTTTGACCCCGGTGCGGCGCTCGATTTCCTGGTCGCAATCATAGAACGTCTTGTTGCAGCGCTTGGCCAGCAGTCGTCCGACCGAGGTCTTGCCGGCGCCCATCAGGCCGACGAGGAAGATATTACCCGGGACCGCGGCCGCAGGCTGCGTTGAACTCGGGTCGTTGGACATGCCCGAATTGTAGCGTGAACTTGTGACGCGCTGCGCGCGAATGACGCCTTGCGTGAGGCACCAAGAAAACGGCCGGGGGTTCCCGGCCGCCTGGATTGGGTAAACAGGATTTGGCGCCTAGCAGCCTGTCGGACTTAACAATCCCGACAGGCTGCTAAAAGCAAAACCGGCTGACCATTCATTATAAATTCAATCGAAGCGGTCGAATTTGGGGAAAAGCGCGGGTCAATCCGCATCTCCGCTATCGTTATCCGCAATTTCTCTGTCGCCGGTTTTGCATTAGGAGTTTGTCGGGGCTAAGTCCGACAAACTCCTAGCGCAAGGTCAGACTGCTTTTGATGATGCGCGGGCTGATGAAAATCAACAGCTCGCTCTTGTTGTCCACCTTGGAGTTCTGCCGGAACAGGAAGCCCACATAGGGCAGATCGCCAAACACCGGGACCTTGGTCGTGCTGTCGCGCTCGTCCTGGGTGTAAATCCCGCCGATCACCACGGTGCCGCCGTTTTGCACCAGCACTTCGGTGGTGATCTGCTTGGTGTCGATCGACGGCCCTGCGGTCGTGGTCACGCCCACGCTGTCCTTGTGCACGTTGAGGTTCATGATGATGTTGTCGTCAGGTGTGATCTGCGGCTTCACCTTGAGCGACAGCGTCGCCTTCTTGAACGACACGCTGGTTGCGCCGCTCGAAGTCGCCTGCTGATACGGGATCTCCGTGCCCTGCTCGATCGTCGCCTCGACCTGGTCGGCGGTGATCACGCGCGGACTGGAGATGATCTTGCCCTTGCCGTCCGCCTGCAACGCCGAGACTTCCAGGTTGAGGAAGCGCGTCAGGGCCTCATTGAACAGGATCACCGAAAACACGCCCGGGTTGGATCCCGCGAGACCGACCGCCGGCAGGTTGACACCGAGCGACTGGTCGAAGACCGGAATGGGTGTTGCAATCTGGCTGGTCATGAATCCGGTCGCATCGAGCGAGCCGCCGAAAATTACGCGCTGCGCAGCTTTTCCTCCCACGGTGTCTCCAAGGCGGCGATCGTTCATGCCCAAGCGGGCACCGAGGTTGCGGCTGAAGGTATCGGAGGCCTCGACAATGCGCGCCTCGATCATCACCTGCCGCACCGGCACGTCAATCTTGCGCACCAGCGCGCGCACCGCCTCCAGCCGCGACGGCGTGTCCTGCACGAACAAGGTATTGGTGCGCGCATCGAGCACCACGCTGCCGCGCTTGGACAGGATCCGCTGGTCCTTGTTGGCGAGGATGTTCTGGAACGCGTCCGCTTTCTGGTAATTCAACTGGAACGACTCGGTGCGGATCGGCTCGAGGTCGGCAATCTGCGCCTGGGCTTCGAGCGCAAGCTTTTCCTTGGTCGCAAGCTCGTCACGCGGCGCAATCCACACCACGTTGCCGTTCTTGCGCATGTCGAGACCCTTGGTTTGCAGGATAATATCGAGCGCTTGGTCCCACGGCACGTCTTTCAGCCGCAGCGTCAGGTTGCCCCCCACCGTATCGCTGGTGATGAAGTTGAAGCCGGTGAAATCGGCGATCACCTGCAGCACGGCGCGCACTTCGACGTTCTGGAAGTTGAGCGACAGTTTCTCGCCCGTGTAGCCCACGCGCGAGCCCTGGATCAACTTGGTCGGGTCCTCGACGATCGGCTTGACCTCGACTGTGAAGCGGTTATCGGTCTGGTAGGCGGAATGTTCCCACAAGCCCTTCGGCTCGATGGCGATGCGGACATTGCTGCCCTGCACGAACGCGTCGATGGTCTGCACCGGGGTGGCGAAATCAACCACGTCAAGCCGGCGCTCCAGGTTCTTCGGCAGCGCGGTGTTCAGGAACTCGATGATCAGGCTCCGGCCCTGCTGGCGCAGATCGATGCCGACCGCGTTGTCGGACAGATCGACGACGATGCGCCCCTCGCCGTTCGGGCCGCGGCGGAAGCTCACGTCGCGCAAGGCATGACGCGTATCGCCCGGCTTGGCCTCGGCGAACTGAGAGGCGCCTGCCGCTGCCGCGGTGTCGGCGGGCGTCGCGTGCAGCGTGATGATCACGTTCCTGCCGTCGATCCGGGTGTCGTAGCCGAGCAGTTTGGACAAGTTCATCACCAGCCGCGTGCGCCCCCCTGCTTGCACGATGTTCATGTTGCGCAGGTCGCCATCCCCGACCTCCTGCGTGTTCTTGCCCAGCGCATTGCCGGTGTCCGGGAAGTCGAACGCGATGCGCGGCGGGTTGTTGATGGTGAACCCGGCCGGCGGATTGGCCAGCGGCTGTTTGAGCGTAATGCGAACCACAATGTTGCCGCCTTGCTGACCGGCGACATTGATCGCCTCGATGCTGTTCCTTGCCGCCGCCCCGGGCGGTGCGGTTTGCGCCCAAGCCGTAACCACTGCCGCCAGGCCGAATGCGAGCATCAATACGAGATTGCGTGCCGTGTTCAGGGCTGTGATGGTGTTATTCATGGTCTTGCCTCCTGATCTGTATCAGCAAAGCCGTCGGTTGCGTGTCAACGGGTTTTGCTGTGCTGATTTATTTGGTGGCCTCGTCGACCAACGTCATTGTGCTTATGCGCTCGGTCCAGTCACCACCGCTGTCCTGCACGATTTCCTTGAGCTTGATCGTGGATTCTGAAATCTCGGTAATCAGACCGAAGTTCTGCCCCATGTAGCTACCGAGTTTGACGCGAAACAAGTTGTTATCCGGACTTTTCACCAGCGCGAAGGTGGCCTTGTTCTGCTGCAGCGTGCCGACCATGCGCAGGTTCTCGAGCGGGTAGGCCTCGAGCGGCTCCTTGCGGCGAGCCAGGTCCGGCTGGATGCCGCTGCCTCCCGCGGTTTTCGGCGGCTCGATCTTGCGCGGCTTGAACGGATCGACGAGATCGTAGGCGTCATAGATAAACGGCTCGTACGGCTTGACGTCAGGCAGCGGCGGAATCCGGCCGCGCGGCAAATTGTCGGATTCCTTCACGAATTGCCTGAGGTCCGAGTACTGTTCGCCGCCACAGGAGGCAAGCCCGAGGCAGGCGAGGGCCAGGATAAGAATACGACGCGTCATTTCTTGGTTGCCTTAGTCTTGGCGTCCTTCGACGTTTTTTTCTGTTTCGCGATCTCTTCCTCATCGAGATAGCGGTAGGTCTTGGCCACGGCATCCATTGCCAGCCCGCCGTCTTTGCCCGGGGTGAGCGCTACATCGTTCAGCAAGACGATGCGCGACAGCTTCGAGATATCGCTCGCGAAGGCGCCCATGTCGTGATAGCTGCCGGTGACGCGGATGGTAATCGGCAGTTCGGCATAGAATTCCGACACATTTTCGTTGGTTGCCGGCTTGAAGAGTTCGAACTGCAGGCCGCGGCCGAGGCCCGCCTGGTTGATGTCAGTGAGCAGCGCCTCCATTTCCGACTTGCTGGGTAGCTGTTTCAGCAGCGTGCCGAACGACTTCTCGATATCGTCGAGCTGCTTGCGATAAGCATCGAGGTCTATCGCCTGTTTCTTCTTGTTGAGGAAAGTATCGCGCAGCGAGATCTCTTTTTTCTCGGCGGTGTCGATCGACTCGAGCTGGCCCTGCCAGTCGAGGAAATAACTGCCGCAGATGATCGCGATCAGCGCGATCAGCAGCACGCCGAGTTTCGGCAATGCCGGCCAGCTGCCGATGTTCTTGGGGTCCAGGCGCCGCAGATCGTCTAGTGTCATCATTTCTTCGACCCCTGCGCAGGGGCGGAGGTCTTGGCTGCGGGTGCCACGACCTGGGCGGTCGGTATCGCGCTGGCCGCCACGGGCTTGGCGGCAGGCTTGGCCACGGGCTTGACGGCGGGCTTCTTGCCCGAGGTGTCTTCCAGGGTGCGCGTCAACGACACCGCAAGACTGAATTCGCTGATGCGCCGGTTGCGTTCGGTGACGGCCTTAATTTCGATCAGGCTGGGGTTTTCGAGATAGGGCGACGACTCGAGATTGCGCATAAAAGTCGATACGCGTGCATTCGATTGCGCAAAGCCGTTGACGTTGATGCGGCCGCCTTTCTGCGCGATGCCCTTGAGATAGACTCCGTCGGGCAGTTGCCGCACCAGTTGATCGAGCAGGTAAACCGTCTCCGCGCGGTTTGCCTGCAACGACTCGACGATTTTTTTGCGCTGCAGCAATGCGGCGGTTTGCTCCTTGAGTTTCTGGATTTCCTCGATCTCTTTATCGAGCGTCGCGATCTCCCCCTCGAGATACCCATTGCGCCCTTGTTGTTCTTCGAGCTGGCCGTTCAAGTAGGTGTGCATCGCAAACCAGATCGTCACGCCAAGGCCCGCGACCGCCCCCAGCATCACATAAAACTCTTTCTGCTGCTGTTTGCGCCGTATCTCGCGGTGCGGTAGCAGGTTGATGCGGATCATGCGTCGAACCTCCGCATCGCAAGCCCGCACGCCACCATCAGCGAAGGCGCGTCGCTGGTCAGATGCTTGGGCCTGATTTTTGACGACAGCGCCATGTTGGCGAACGGATTCGCGACCAGGGTATTGACCCCGGCCCGTTTCGCCACCACCTCATCGATGCCGGGTATCGCCGCGCACCCACCCGCGAGCAGGATATGGTTCACCTGGTTGAACTGCGTGGAGGTAAAGAAGAACTGCAGCGCGCGCGCGACTTCGAGCCCGAGCGTATCGAGGAATGGAGCGAGTACCTCGGATTCATAGTTGTCCGGCAGCCCGCCGGCGCGTTTTGCCGCATCGGCTTCCTCGGGCGACATGCCGAACTGGCGCTGGATTTCCTGCGTCAGCTGATTGCCGCCGAACGGCTGCTCGCGCATGTAAATCGATTGGCCGTTGCGCAGCACGTTGAGGTTCATCATGGCGGTGCCGACGTCGACGATCGCGATGTTCTGATCCTTGCCATTGTCCGGCAGCTGGCGCTCGATCAGCTCGAATGCGGTCTGCGTCGCAAAGGATTCGACGTCCATCACCATCGCTTTCAAGCCCGCGGCTTCGGCGGCGGCGACGCGGTCCTCGATTTTGTCCTTGCGCGATGCCGCGATCAGCACTTCGACATCATCGGGGCTGTTGGGCGCCGGTCCGATGACCTGGAAATCGAGATTGACCTCATCGAGCGCGAACGGGATGTACTGGTTGGCTTCGGTCTCGACCTGCAGCTCAAGCTCGTTCTCCTGCTGCCCGGCAGGCACGATGATTTTTTTGGTGATCACCGCGGCGGACGGCAACGCCAGCGCGAGGTTTTTGATGTTGGTGCCCATGCGCTTCCAGCCGCGTTTCAGGCAGTCGCTGACGGCGTCGAGGTTCATGATGTTGCCGTCGACCACCGCATCGCGCGGCAGCGGCTCGATCGAGTAACGCTCGACGCGATATATATTCTTGCCGGCCTCGGTGATCTCGACCATTTTCACCGACGACGAGCTGATATCACAGCCGATCAGCGGCGGCGCTTTGGACTTGAACAAGCGCTCGAGAAATTCGAGGTTAAAGTTCAGTTTTCCCTTAAACATTGGCTGGTTAGGGCTAGTTTATATAATTTACATTAAATGCTAGCAACAACTCCCCACCATGTAAAGTATTTCGTCGGTATTCCTTTTGCGAGAACCCCAGCCTATAATGGCGGGAATTCGCAATATAGTCTAATTATTTAGCATACACTTGGCTATGGCGTACCTCACGCCTAAAGCCTGTCTTTTAAGCTGTTGTTTTTTTACAACAAATGCTCCTGACATTGTAGTTAATCCATGTTTTCCCGTTGGTGGGTATTCCCGACTGTTTTGATCATGGCAGCGGCGCTGGCTGCCGCGTTAGTATTTGTTTTTGCAGCGGTAATCGTATATCCCGCGCTGCCTTCGCTCGGGGTTCTCACCGATTATCAGCCCAAGGTGCCGTTGCGCATCTACAGCAGCGAGGGCCGGTTGATCGGCGAGTTCGGCGAAGAACGCCGCGCGGTGGTCAAGATCGACGCCGTGCCCAAAGCGATGCGCGATGCGATACTCGCAGCCGAGGACGAGCGCTTCTACCAGCATGGCGGCGTCGATTATGTCGGCGTCATGCGCGCCGCGCTGTCCAACTTCGTCTCCGGGGGGGCGCGCCAGGGCGCGAGCACCATCACCATGCAGGTCGCGCGCAACTTTTTCCTGTCCAAGGAAAAGACGCTGACGCGCAAATTCAACGAGATGCTGCTCGCGTTCAAGATCGAGCACAGCCTGACCAAGGACCAGATTCTCGAGCTCTACGTCAATCAGATCTATCTCGGCCAGCGCGCCTACGGGTTTGCTGCCGCGGCGCAGATCTACTTCGGCAAAACGCTCGATCAACTGAGTGTCGCGGAGACCGCGATGCTCGCGGGCCTGCCGAAGGCGCCATCGAGCTTCAACCCGGTGGTCAATCCCAAGCGCGCCAGGCTGCGCCAGCAATATGTATTGCGTCGCATGCGCGAGCTCGACTTCATTTCCGACGAACAGTGGCAGGCAGCGGATAAACAGCCGCTCGCCGTCAAGCGTAACGTCGATGATTTCGTGGTGAGGGCCGATCATTTTGCGGAAATGGTGCGGCAGGTTTTGTATGAGCGCTATCAGGAAGACGCCTACACGCGCGGTTTCAGGGTTTACACCACGCTGTCGACGGCACACCAGGAGGCGGCCTATGCGGCGGTACGCAAGGGCGTGATCGAATATGACCGCCGCCACGGTTATCGCGGCGCGCAGAGCTATGTCGAGCTCGGGCCGCAGCCCACCGATGAGGATTTTGAGGATGCGCTGCAGGACGAAACCGAAAGCGACGATATCTATCCGGCGCTGGTGCTCGAAGTCAGCTCGAGAGCGGTGAAGATTTACCGCAAGGGCGGGGAAATGCTCGAGATCGGCGCGGACGGGCTCAAGTTCGCCCAAAGGATGCTCGGCGACAAGGCGCCGGCCAATCAGCGCCTGCGGCGCGGTGCCGTGATCCGCATCCAAAAGAACGAAAAAGGGCAGTGGCAGATCGCGCAATTGCCGCAGGTCGAAGCCGCGCTGGTGTCAGTCGATCCGCAGGATGGCGCGATCCGCGCGCTGGTCGGCGGCTTCGATTTCGGCCGCAACAAGTACAATCACATCACGCAGGCGTTGCGGCAGCCGGGATCGAGCTTCAAACCATTCATTTATTCCGCCGCGCTGGAGAAAGGCTTCACACCGGCGACCATCATCAACGATGCGCCGCTGATGTTCGATGCCAGCCAGACCGGTTCCGAGCCATGGGAGCCGAAGAATTTCGACGGCAAATTCGAGGGGCCGATGCGCCTGCGCACCGCGCTCGTCAAGTCGAGGAACGTGGTATCGGTGCGCATCCTGCAGGCGATCACGCCGCAGTACGCGCAGGACTACATCACGCGCTTCGGCTTCGACGCCAAGTATCACCCGCCATACCTGACGATGGCGCTCGGCGCCGGCAACGTGACGCCGCTGCAGATGGTCGGCGGCTACGCGATATTCGCCAACGGCGGATTTCGCGTCAATCCGTATTTCATCGTGCGCATCGAGGACGCCAAGGGCGCCGTAATGGCGCAGGCGCGGCCCGAGCGCGCCGGCGAAGGCGCGGAGCGTGCGATCGATGCACGTAATGCCTTTATCATGACCAACATCATGCAGGACGTGGTGAAAATGGGCACTGCGGCGCGCGCGAACCAGCTCGGCCGCACCGATCTCGGCGGCAAAACCGGCACCACCAACGAATTCATCGACGCCTGGTTCTGCGGCTTCGGCACCGGGCTGGTGGCGGTGGCGTGGATCGGCTTCGACAATCCGCATACGCTCGGCCATAACGAGACCGGTGCGCAGGCGGCGCTGCCGATGTGGATCGGCTACATGGGCAAGGTTCTGAAGGACGTGGAAGAACAGCCGCGCAGCGCGCCGGAGGGCGTGGTGCAGGCGCGCATCAATCCCGAAACCGGCTTGCGCGATCCCGAGGGCAGGGCAACCGATTATTTCTATCAGGAGTTCCTGCCCGCCGAGCACGATAGCGGTGGCGCGCCGCTGCAAGCGCCTGGTGCGCCCGGCGGCGCGAGGCCTGCGGAAGAAGTCAAAAGCCAGTTATTCTGATTGCGGGCGAGCCCATGGCACGCGACCCTGGCCGCAATTTCACGCGTGCGCGCATCGCCTACCTGGCGGCACGCCTGATGGCGGAAGACGGGATCGAGGATTACGCGCTGGCGAAGCGCAAGGCGGCGCGTCAGGCCGGCATCCCGGATTCGCGCCAGCTGCCCAACAACGACGAGATCGACGCCGCATTGCAGCTCCATCGCGAGCTGTATCAACGCGAGCACCCGCTGCGGCTGCGCGAGTTGCGGCAGCTCGCGCTGGAAGTGATGGACGAGCTCCTCCGCTTCAATCCCTATCTGACCGGTTCGGTGCTCAGGGGCAGCGCCGGCAAATATGCCGGCATCCATCTGCAGCTTTTCGCCGACAACGCCAAGGGCGTCGAGCACTATCTGCTCGACCGCAATATCGAATTCCGCAGCAGCGAGACGCGGCTGTATGCCGGGGACATGCAACTCGCTGCGCCGGTGCTGTCGTTCAGCCGCGACGGCGTCGAGGTGCAGTTGACGCTGCTGTCGCCGCGCGAGCTGCGGTCTCAGCTCAAAGCGAGCGCGGAGGGCAAGCCGATCGAGCGTGCGCGGCGTGATGCGGTCAAGGCATTGCTTGCCGCGGGATGAAGCTCAGCCGCGCTGTTTGTTGAGCCAGGTTGCGGCGGCGATGGCAAAGTAGGTGAGTATCGCGTCGGCGCCGGCGCGCTTGAACGCGGTGAGCGCCTCCAGCATGCAGCGCTGCTCGTCGAGCCAGCCGTTCTGCGCCGCGGCTTTCAGCATCGAGTACTCGCCGCTCACTTGATAAACCAGCGTCGGCGCCTTGAATTCGTCCTTGATGCGGCGAATGATGTCGAGATACGGCAGGCCGGGCTTCACCATCACCATGTCGGCGCCTTCGGCGAGGTCGAGCCCGACTTCCCACAGCGCTTCATCGCTGTTGGCCGGATCCATCTGGTAGTTGTATTTGTTGCCGCGGCCGAGTTGTGAGGAAGAACCCACCGCGTCGCGGAACGGCCCGTAAAAGCCCGACGCATATTTCGCCGCATAAGCGAGGATGCGCGTATGGATATAGCCCTTGTCGTCGAGCGCGGCGCGAATCGCGCCGATGCGGCCGTCCATCATGTCGGACGGCGCGACGATATCGACGCCCGCAGCGGCATTGACCAGCGCTTGGCGCTGCAGCACGGCGATGGTGGCATCGTTCAGCACATAACCCGACTTGTCGATTACACCGTCGTGACCGTGCGTGGTGTAAGGGTCGAGCGCAACATCGGTGATCACGCCCAATTCGGGGAAACGTCGCTTGAGCGCGGCCACCGTGCGCGGCACCACGCCCTTCGGGTTGGCCGCCTCGCGGCCGTCGGCGGTTTTGAGGTTGCGCTCGAGCGCCGGAAACAGCGCCACCGCCGGAATACCCAGCTTCAGGCACTGCTCGGCGTGCGGCAGCAGCTTGTCGATGGTGTAGCGCTCGATTCCCGGCATCGACGCGACGCGCTCGGTGCGGCGTTTGCCGTCGATGACGAATACCGGGTAGATCAAATCGTCGATGCTGAGACGGTGCTCGCGCACGAGCCGGCGCGAGAAGCCGTCGCGCCGGTTGCGTCGCATCCGGCGCTGCGGAAAGTTACCAAGTATTTTCATGAGTGGAAGACAAGTAATTGAAACATCTTAAGTTTTTTTTGGGGATGACAAGGAACTCGGCCGCATTATATTAGTCTTAGGTTCTAGACGGTGCTTAATCGTCTCCCGCTTCTCCTCCCTGAGCGGGCGCCTTAATCTTTATTAAGGCTTCGCCCCCGGTTTTACTCCCCTTTAACCGGGGGTTTTTTATTGCTGCCGTCGCCCAGCCACTGCCGGATCTTGGCGGCTGCCTCCACGATACCGATTTTGCGCGTGCTCGAAAAGAGCTGCACGCTGCAATTGACGTAATCGCGCTGCAATGCCGCGTCGACTCTGTGCAGTGTCGCGCTCGCCTGCTGCCGGTTGAGTTTGTCGGACTTGCTCAGCAATACGTGCACCGGCCTGCCGGCAGGCTTGAGCCAGTCGATCAATTGCCGGTCAAGCCCGGTCAGCGGGTGCCGCGCATCCATGATCAGCACGACGCCGCGCAGACAGGTGCGCGTTTGCAGATAGCCGCCGATCAGCTCATTCCAGTGCGCGCGCGCCGCTGCCGGTACTGCGGCGTAGCCGTAACCCGGCAGATCGACGAGGTAACGTTCGGGTCCGACGCGGAAGAAATTGATGTGCTGGGTGCGGCCGGGCGTTTTGCTGACAAACGCCATGCGCTTGCGTTGCGCGAGCGCGTTGATCGCGCTCGATTTGCCGGCGTTCGAGCGCCCGGCGAACGCAACCTCGGCGCCGTGCGCGGGCGGCAGCGCACGCGTATCGGCGACGGTGGTGACGAATTCGATATTGCGCAGAGTGGACACTGCTGCTGTAACCTGGCCTGGGTCGGGGGATTTCGATAGAATACGGCGTTTTCTTCAGGTTGCAACGTCGCAAGGAGACCGCATGAGATTCAGTTCGGCGCTGCTGGCCGCGGTGTGCGCCACGGCAGCCCCGCTCGCGTTGGCGCAGCAGGCGGCCAAAGCCGATCCGGCGCAAGCGCAGCAGATCGTCACCAAAGTGTGCGCCGCGTGCCATGCGGCGGACGGCAACAGCGCGAGCCCGGCCAATCCGGTACTCGCCGGGCAGCACGCCGATTACACCGCCAAGCAGCTCGCGAACTACAAGTCAGGCGAGCGCAAGAACGCGGTGATGCTGGGCATGTCGGCGTCCTTGTCGCCCGCAGACATGAAAAACCTCGGCGCCTACTTCGAGGCGCAGAAACCGAAAACGCGTGCCGCCAGGAACCCCGAGTTGGTCAAGCTTGGCCAGCAGATCTACCGCGGCGGCATCAGGGCCAAAGGCGTTGCGGCATGCGCTTCCTGCCACGGCCCGAATGGCGCCGGCATCCCGGCGCAGTTCCCGCGCGTCGCCGGCCAGTATCCGGAGTACGCGGTTTCGCAGCTGCAGGCATTCCGCGCCGGCGAGCGCGGCAATGACCCGAACAAGATGATGCGTGCAATCGCCGTCAGGCTGTCGGATCAGGAAATCAAGGCGGTGGTGGAATACATGACCGGCTTGCGCTGACGCGTGGCGAGGCCAGGAAAACAAGGGGCGACAGTGTCGCCCCGTTTTGTCTTGCTGAGCCGAAAGCGCGTCACGGCAAGGCGGCGAAATAACGGCGCGCCGCCGCCAGCGTTTGCTCGATTTCTTCGGTGCCGTGCGCTGCCGACACAAATCCGGTCTCGAACGCCGACGGCGCGAAGTAGATGCCGTGATCGAGCATCGCGTGGAAAAAACGACTGAATGCCTGCGCATCGCACTGCATGACTTCGGCGTAGCTTAGCGGCGGCGTCGCGCGGAAGTAAATGCCGAACATGCCCCCGACTGACTGCGCCGAGAATGCGATGCCGTTGTCACTCGCGGCAGCGGACAGCCCCTCGGTCAGCGCGCGCGCGGCTGCTGCAAGCCGGTCGAAAAATCCCGGCGCGTCGATCAGCTCGAGCGTGGCGAGACCCGCCGCAACCGCGACTGGATTGCCCGAGAGCGTACCCGCCTGATACACCGGGCCGAGCGGCGCGATGCTCGCCATTACCTCGCGCCTGCCACCGAAAGCGCCGAGCGGCATTCCGCCGCCGACGACTTTGCCGAGCGTGATTAGATCGGCGGTGATGCCGAACAAGCCTTGCGCGCCCTGCGGGCCGACGCGAAAGCCGGTCATCACCTCGTCGAAAATGAGCAGCGCGCCGTGGCGCGTGCAAAGCGCGCGCAAGGCGGCGAGAAATTCCCTGCCCGGCAACACCAGATTCATATTGCCGGCGACCGGCTCGACGATCACACACGCAATAGCCGCGCCGTCGCGTGCGAACGCGGCCTCCAGCATCGCAACGTTGTTGTAGTCAAGCACCAGCGTGTGTGCCGCGGTCTCGGCGGGCACGCCGGCCGAGCTCGGGTTGCCGAGCGTGAGCGCGCCCGACCCGGCTTTGACCAGCAGCGCGTCAGCGTGGCCGTGGTAGCAGCCTTCGAATTTGACGATCCTGGAGCGGCCGGTAAACCCGCGCGCGAGCCGGATCGCGCTCATCGTCGCCTCGGTACCCGAGCTGACCAATCGCACCTGCTCGAGACCCGGCACGCGCCGGCACAGCAATTCCGCGAGCTCGACTTCGGAGGCGGTCGGCGCGCCGAAGCTCAAGCCCTGAGCCGCCGCCGCCTGCACCGCCCGCACTACCGCGGGATGCGCGTGGCCGAGGATCAGCGGGCCCCACGAGCCGACATAGTCGATGTAGACCTTGCCATCGGCGTCCCATACTCGCGCGCCGCTGCCGCGCACGAAGAAACGCGGCGTGCCGCCGACGGCACGGAATGCGCGCACCGGCGAATTAACCCCGCCCGGGATCACCCGCTGCGCCGCGGAAAACAGCTCTTCGTTGCGCGATGTCATGTCGCGTTTACCTCGAACAACCGACAGAACTTGCGCGCTACGGCCTCGATATCGGGCGCCGCGAATAGCGCGGATATTACTGCAACCGCGTCGGCGCCGGCATCGATCACCTCCCCTGCGTTGTCGAGCGTGATGCCGCCGATTGCCACCACTGGCAGCCCAAGCTGTTGCCGCGCTGCGCGCAGAATCGACAGCGGCGCGCGCACCGCGCCCGGCTTGACCGGGGAAGGGAAGAAGCTGCCGAATGCAAGATAATCCGCGCCCTGCGCGGCGGCAGACCGCGCGCGCGTTAGATCGTTGTAGCACGAGGCGCCAATGATCTTGTGCGTCCCCAGCGCGTTACGCGCCGCGGCGACTCCGAGGTCTTCCGCGCCGACGTGTACGCCATCGGCGTTGACTGCGCGCGCGAGCTCGACATGATCGTTGATGATCAATGTCGCGCCATGATGCCGGCACAGGTCGCCCAACGCCGCGGCTTGCCCGCGGCGCAAATTCTCATCTGCGGTTTTGTTGCGGTACTGCAGCAGCCGCGCGCCGCCGGCGAGCGCGGCCCGGGTCTTGGCGAGCAGCAACGCGGTATCGGCGAGGTCGGGCGTAACCGCGTAGAGCCCGCTAATCGTTTTCATCGACCGGCTCATCCTCGCGCGCCCAGAACAGGCGGTCGGGGATGTGCTGGCCCATGCCGGGACGGAATGCCGCCTTGAGTGTCTGCCACGTGTATTCCTGCGCGTCTTTCACCGCGTCGCTGATGTTGAGCCCGTTGGCGATGGTTGCCGCGATCGCCGAGGCGAGCGTGCAGCCCGAGCCGTGGTAGTTGCCGGCGAGCCGCTCCCAGCTGTCGCTGCGCACCACGCCGTCCTGTCCGTACAGCGTATTGATCACCTGCGGCGTGTTCTCATGGGTGCCGGTGATCAGCACGTATTCGCAGCCGGTCGCCAGCAGCCGGCGCGCGCATTCGGCAAGATCGATGTCGTCCTCGCCCTCTTCCTGCACCAGGCGCCGCGCCTCGATGCTGTTGGGCGTGATGATGGTGGTCTGCGGCACCAGCAGCTGGCGCAGCGCGGAGATCATTTCATCGGTCACCAACTCATCACCGCGGCCGGAGGCCAGCACCGGATCGAGCACCAGCGGAATTTCGGGATAATCGGACACAACCTCGGCGATCGCGGCGATGTTTTCGATGCTGCCGACGAAACCAATCTTGAACGCCGTCACCGGCATGTCTTCGAGCACGCAGCGCGCCTGATCGGCAACCCACTCGGCATCGAGCGCCATGATCTCCTCGACGCCCATCGTGTCCTGGATCGTCGCGGCGGTGAGCACCGACAGCGGATGACAGCCCATGCTCGCGAGCGTCAGGACATCCGCCTGCAGGCCGGCGCCGCCGCTCGGGTCGGTCGCCGCGAACGCGAGTACGATCGGCGGCAGTTGCGATGACGCTGAAGGGTCCATCACGGCCGGAGTTTATTATTCAGAGGCGGGGTGTATCATTAAAACGGCATTCTAGCTTAATTCGCAATCGATCATGACAACAACCGACGCCGATGTTTACAAAACTTACATGTGTCTGATCTGCGGCTTCATCTACGACGAGGCCGCAGGCCTGCCCGACGAGGGCGTCGCGCCCGGCACGCGCTGGGAGGATGTGCCGATGAACTGGACTTGTCCCGAATGCGGCGCCAGGAAAGAGGATTTCGAGATGGTGCAGATATGAGAATTCTCCACACCATGCTGCGGGTCGGCGACCTGGACCGCGCGCTCGCTTTCTACACCCAGGTGCTCGGCATGCAGGTGCTGCGCCGCAAGGATTATCCCGGGGGACGCTTCACCAACGCGTTCGTCGGCTATGGCGACGAAGCGAGCACGGCAGTGCTCGAGTTGACCCATAACTGGGATACCAGGAGCTACGATCTCGGCACCGGCTATGGCCACGTCGCGATCGAAGTCGAGGATGCGTATAGGGCATGCGAGGAAGTCAGGCGGCGCGGCGGCAAGGTCACGCGCGAAGCCGGGCCGATGAAACACGGCACCACCGTGATCGCGTTTGTCGAAGACCCTGACGGCTACAAAATCGAATTCATCCAGCGCAAAGCCGTCTGATATTGACATGAATAACCCTAGAAAAAGCTATTTCAACGCAAAGACGCAAAGCTCGCAAAGAAAGTCAGAATCTTAACGCAAAAACGAAAATCACCAATCTGGTGAGAATCGTTTCTCGATATTTTCCTTTGCGTTCTTCGCGCGTTTAATCGCTGTTTTTGGGATAACCAGAGCTAATCGGCGTCGCCCCGAGTCAGGCCGTGAGATGGCTCGTGATTTCATCCACGAAACGCAAAGTGAGCTCGCGCATTTCGTCGGCATTTAGGTTGCTCACCGGATGAGGCAGAACGACAAAGGGATGTCCGTCCATTGCTTTGGCGCGGAAGTGAAAGACCGCCGTGTTTTTGAATGACTCGGTAAGGATGACGGTGGCAGGAATGCCACGTTTTTCGAACTCTATCGTGTTGTGCACACTGCACAACGTGCAGGACCCTCATCCGCCCAGGGCGGCGATCGCCACCTGCACCTCTTTGGCCATCTCATTGATCATCTCTTCTGGCGCGGGTTTGGTATAGCTCTCCGTACGGCGGATGACCACGCGCGCCACGCCGTAGCGCTCGCGTAGAGCGTCTCCCAAAGTCTGCAAGATGACGTCCGCCTGTTCCTTGCTGTTGTCGAGCAGCCCCACCACCTTGCCGGCAAGGTCCGCGGGGCGGGGCGCCATGGTGATCTTCGCCTTGCTGCGAACCGCAGTCGGGTCGGTAAACCCCAGATCATTTGCCATAAGGATTTCCTTGGTCACTTGAAAAAATTAAAAATATGCCAGCCCGCCGCCACCGTAAGCAACTACGCATGCCAACTTCTGTTTTCAAACCTTGTATGTGTCATGCACGGCGAGGCTGCCGCCACCCCAGCCATGGCACACGGCGGTAAACGGCCCCACGCTTCCCGCCACGATAAGCTGCAGATCCCGCGGGTCCTTGATCACGGGAACAAAATAATCGTCATCCTCCGGGTTGATGTTCATCTTTTGCGCCCGCTCGTCCCGCCAGTTACCGCCGCGCTTGAGCTCGCGCACCTTGCGCCCGGCCATCTCGCAGAAGCGGCGCTGAACATCAGCGCGGTTCATGCCGGCCTGAGCACAGATCGCGGCGTGCTGCGGACCCATGGCCACGACCACCGCGCAACGCGGGACGAGCATGTTCCACGTGCCGATCCCAGCCATGGAGTCGACAATGCCAGTGAGCAGCCGCTGCGGTTCCCGGCTTGCATCGTCGTGGCAATACTTTGGGGGATCGACCATTGCGCAGGTAATCACGTTGTCCTCGGTCGAGTAGCCCCGCGATACCGCGAGGCTTCCCCACGGGCTGTCCTTCATATTCTCGGTAAGACAGGCGGTGTAGCGCAACGGCGACGAGAAAACGGAGGAGGAACCCACTCCCGGGATACCGCCACCGAGATTCAGCAGCATCAGCCGGAT
>JACQOI010000223.1 GCA_016202615.1 Betaproteobacteria bacterium | reverse complement strand
GCTACATCGGCGGCGAGGGCCACAACCTGCAGGAGCACTCGGTGGTGCTGATCCGCGGCGGCCGCGTCAAGGACCTGCCCGGCGTGCGCTACCACATCGTGCGCGGCAGCCTGGATACCGCGGGTGTCAAGGACCGCAAGCAGAGCCGCTCCAAGTACGGCGCGAAGCGGCCGAAGGCCGCTTGAAACCAGTGTTGAGTGTTAAGTGTTGAGTGAAACGAGCGCGCCGCGCCAGTGCCAACTCAAGACTCACTTAAAACTTAAAATTGAGGTTTAAATGCCACGCCGCAGAGAAATTGCAAAGCGCGAGGTCCTGCCGGACCCGAAATATTTGAGCGTCGACGTCGCCAAATTCGTCAACGTGTTGATGAAGGGCGGCAAGAAGTCGGTCGCCGAGAGCATTATTTACGGCGCGCTCGAGCAGATCAAGAAGAAGACCAGCAAGGACCCGCTCGAGGTATTCAACCAGGCGGTGAACAATGTCAAGCCGATGGTCGAAGTGAAAAGCCGCCGCGTCGGTGGCGCCAATTATCAGGTGCCGGTCGAAGTGCGCCCGGTGCGCCGCGCCGCGCTGGCGATGCGCTGGATTCGTGACGCAGCACGCGCCCGCGGCGAGAAATCGATGGGCGCGCGGCTGGCGGGCGAGATCGCCGAGGCGGCGGAAGGCCGCGGCGGCGCGATGAAGAAGCGCGAGGAAGTGCATCGCATGGCGGAAGCCAACAAGGCGTTCTCGCACTACCGGTTCTGACGCAAATTTTGAATGGTTAATTTTGAATGTTGAATGAATGATGCGGACGCAGTCGGGTTTCCAATTCAAAACTCAACATTAGACACTTAACATTGGTTTAACAAAGTGGCACGCAAAACTCCAATCGAGCGGTATCGCAACATCGGTATCAGTGCCCACATTGATGCCGGTAAGACCACGACCACCGAACGCGTGCTGTTCTATACCGGCGTCTCGCACAAGATGGGCGAAGTGCACGACGGTACCGCGGTGATGGACTGGATGGAGCAGGAGCAGGAGCGCGGCATCACGATCACTTCGGCGGCGACGACGTGTTTCTGGAAGGGGATGGACAACAACTATCCCGAGCACCGTATCAACATAATCGATACACCGGGACACGTCGACTTCACGATCGAAGTCGAGCGCAGCTTGCGCGTGCTCGACGGCGCGTGCATGGTCTATTGCGCGGTCGGCGGCGTGCAGCCGCAGTCGGAAACCGTGTGGCGTCAGGCCGTCAAGTACCGCGTGCCGCGGCTCGCGTTCGTCAACAAGATGGACCGCCAAGGCGCGGATTTCTTCAAGGTCTACGACCAGATGAAGACGCGCCTCAAGGCGAATCCGGTGCCGATTCAGATCCCGGTCGGCGCGGAAGAGAAATTCGAGGGCGTGGTCGACCTGGTGCGCATGAAAGCGATCTACTGGGACGACTCGACCCTGGGCATGAAGTTCGACTTGAGGGACATACCGGCCAACCTCAAGGACGAGGCGCGGGAATGGCACGAGAAAATGGTCGAGAGCGCCGCCGAGGCGAACGAGAAACTGATGAACAAATACCTCGAGTCCGGCGCGCTGTCGGTCGAGGAGATCAAGCTGGGCTTGCGCACGCGCACGATCCACAACGAAATCGTGCCGATGCTGTGCGGCTCGGCGTTCAAGAACAAGGGCGTGCAGGCGATGCTTGACGCCGTGATCGACTATCTGCCGGCGCCGATCGATATTCCGCCGGTTACCGGGCATGACGACGATGACAAGCCCGCCGAGCGTAGGGCGAGCGATGACGAACCGTTTGCCGGCCTTGCATTCAAGATCGCGACCGACCCCTATGTCGGCCAGCTGATTTTCTTCCGCGTCTACTCGGGCGTGGTGGCTTCGGGCGACACGATCTACAATCCGGTCAAGGGGCGCAAGGAGCGCATCGGACGCTTGCTGCAGATGCACGCCAACACGCGCGAAGATATCAAGGAAGTGCGTGCCGGCGACATCGCCGCTGCCGTGGGCCTCAGGGAAGCGACCACCGGCGAGACGCTATGCGACCCGAAGAAGATCATCATCCTCGAGAAGATGATATTCCCCGAACCGGTGATTTCGCAGGCGGTGGAGCCGAAGACCAAGGCCGACCAGGAGAAGATGGGCATCGCGCTCGGTCGCCTGGCGCAGGAAGACCCGTCGTTCCGCGTGCGCAGTGACGAAGAATCGGGCCAGACCATTATCTCGGGCATGGGCGAGCTGCACCTCGAGATCATCGTCGACCGCATGAAGCGCGAGTTCGGCGTCGAGGCCTCGGTCGGCAAGCCGCAGGTTGCGTACCGCGAGACGATCAAGAAGCCGTGCGACAAGATCGAAGGCAAGTTCATCAAGCAGTCGGGCGGCCGCGGCCAGTACGGTCACGTCGTGCTCAGGGTCGAGCCGCAGCGGCCCGGCAAGGGCTTCGAGTTCGTCGACGCGATCAAGGGCGGCTCGGTGCCGCGCGAATACATTCCGGCGGTCGAGAAGGGGCTGAAGGACACGCTGCCCGCCGGCGTGCTCGCCGGCTTTCCGGTGGTCGACGTCAAGGTCACGCTGATCGACGGCTCGTCTCACGAAGTCGACTCGAACGAATACGCGTTCAAGATGGCGGCATCCATCGCGTTCAAGGAAGGCATGCGGCGCGCGAACCCGACGCTGCTCGAGCCGATGATGGCGGTCGAAGTTGAGACGCCTGAAGATTTCATGGGCAACGTGATGGGCGATCTGTCGTCGCGTCGCGGCATGATGCAGGGCATGGACGATGTAGCCGGCACCAAGGTGATCAAGGCCGAAGTGCCGCTCTCCGAGATGTTCGGTTACTCGACGACGCTGCGTTCGTTGTCACAGGGACGCGCCACCTACACCATGGAATTCAAGCATTACGCCGAAGCGCCGAAGAACATCGCGGACGGGATTATCAACAAGAAATAAAATTTTTCTGCGAAAAATTTTATAAAGGAATTCGATATTTTTTTGCGGATTTGAAGCGGAGTGGGTCGAGTTAGACGGCCGCGGAATCGAAGCGACGAAATCAGATTTTGGTAAAGCGGAGCAAGAAAAATGGCTAAGAGCAAATTTGAGCGTACCAAGCCGCACGTGAACGTGGGGACGATAGGTCACGTGGACCACGGCAAGACG
>JACQOI010000219.1 GCA_016202615.1 Betaproteobacteria bacterium | reverse complement strand
GTGCGCAAGCGCACCCTACACCTGTGTTCGTCTGCGGTTATATTGATTTGGCTTTCCGTGGCGTCCTTTGCGTCCTTTGCGGTTCAAGATTTTTTATCAACCACTTCGCGCGCGCGGCGCGCGCCGCGGCGAATCTTGCCTCCAGCCCCTGCCCGTCGCTCGCCTCGACCATGCCGCGCAGCAGTTCGAGCTCATCGAGATAACCGTCGAGCGCCGCGAGCAGCGTGTCGCGGTTGGCAAGGCAGACGTCGCGCCACATCTCCGGCGAACTGCCGGCAATGCGCGTCAGATCGCGAAAGCCGCCGCCGGTATGCCTGAACAACGCGGCTGCGTCGCGGTAGCCGGCGATGTTGCCGACCAGCGCGAACGACAGCAGATGCGGCATATGACTGACCAGCGCGAACACACGGTCGTGCTCGGCGCCATTCATCGTGATCACGCGCATGCCGCAGAGCTTCCAAGCCGCGGTCACCAGTCTGAGAGCGTGCGCATCGGTCTCCGGCTCCGGCGCCACGATCACGTCGCACCCCTGATACAGATCGGCAAGCGCCGCCCGTGCGCCGCTTTTTTCGTTACCGGCGATCGGGTGCGCCGGCACAAAGCGCGCAAACGCGGCGCCAAGATGGCGGCGCGCGGCGGCAATTACATCGCGCTTGGTGCTGCCGGCATCGGTGATGACCGTGTGTGCGGCGAGGTGCGGCGCGATCTGCGCCAGCACTGCCGCGGTCTGACCGAGCGGCACCGCGAGCAGCACCAGGTCCGCGTCTTTAACCGCCATCGCGGGATCGGTCGCGATTTCATCGATGACGCCCAGGCGGCGCGCGGCGAGCAGATTGGCGCGGTTTCTGCCGACGCCGACCACGTATCCGGCTGCTTTTCTGCGCTTCAGCGCCAATGCGAATGAGCCGCCGATCAGCCCGACGCCGAAAATGGCGAGCTTGCCGACGATGCGGCGCCGCGGTGAAGCGCCCCGCCTTGCGCCGGCGCGTTTCATGGGACCACTGACTGCCGCAGCGCCTCGAGGAAACGCTCGTTTTCCGATTCGAGGCCGATACTGACGCGCAGGTAATCGGGCATGCCGTAGCTCGCGATCGGGCGCACGATCACGCCGCGCTCGAGCAGCCGCTGAAACACGCCGTCGGCGTCCCTGACCTTGACGCTCACGAAATTGCCGAACGACGGGATGAACGCCAGGCCGAGCTGCGCGAGCCCGTGCGTAATACGCCGCATGCCCGACTGGTTGAGCTCGAAGCTGCGGCGCACGAATTCGCGGTCGTTCAATCCCGCTGCCGCAGCGGCGAGCGCGAGACTGTTGACGTTGAACGGCTGGCGCACGCGGTTCATCAGGTCGGCGACACCGGGGTGCGCGAACGCGTAGCCGACGCGCAGCCCCGCCAGCCCGTAAGCCTTGGAAAAGGTGCGCGTGACGACCAGGTTCGGAAATTCCTTGAGCCAGCCGACGCTGTCGGCCTTGAGCTCGTCGGGCAGGTACTCGTTGTAGGCCTCGTCGAGCACCACCACCACGCTGGGCGGTACCGCAAGCAGAAATGCCAGCAGTTCGTTGGAGCGGACCAGCGTGCCGGTCGGATTGTTGGGATTGGCGAGGAAGATGAGCCGCGTGCGCGGCGTGATTGCCTTCAACATCGCGTCGAGGTCATGCGCAAAATCGCGTGCCGGCACCTCGACGCCGGTAGCGCCGACCGCCTGCGTCGCCAGCGGATACACGGCGAACGCGTGCTGCGAATAGACCGCCTCGAGCTCCGGCATCAGGAATGAACGCGCGGCAAGCTCGAGCACGTCGTTGGAGCCGTTGCCAAGTACGATCTGCGACATATCCACGCCGTAGCGCCGCGACAACGCGTGTCTCAGTTCGAAACCGTTGCCGTCGGGATAGCGCGCGATGTCAGCGAGCGCCGCCTGCACCGCCTGCATCGCAAGCGGGCTCACGCCGAGCGGATTCTCGTTCGACGCAAGCTTGATGATGTGGTCGGGGTCGAGCCCGAGTTCGCGCGCGAGCTCCGAGATCGGCTTGCCCGGCTGGTACGGCGCAATCGCGCGGATGTAGCCGGGCGCGAGGTCGCAGATATCAGGCGCGCGGTTGATGACAGATGCTTTCATCGTGGAGTGTTGAGTGTCGAGCGTTGAAATTCTTCTCCACACATGTCAACAGAAGCGTAGGGTGCGCTTGCGCACCAACGTGCAGGCGGTGCGCAAGCGCACCCTACACCGTGCCAACCGGATAGGAACCGAGATTTTTCAAAAACGCGGCCTTCTCCCGGAGTTCCTCGAGCGCCCGCGCGACGTTGACATCCCGTTGATGGCCTTCGATGTCGACGTAGAACAGATATTCCCAGCGCCCGGTGCGCGCCGGCCGTGATTCGAGCCGGGTCATGCTGACGCCGTGCATGGCGAGAGGCGTCAGCAGCGCGTGCAACGCGCCCGGCACGTTGCGCGTCGATATCACCAGCGAGGTCTTGTCCTTGCCCGAGGGGCCGGCGTCCTGCGCCGCGATCACCACAAAGCGCGTCGTGTTCAGCGGTTCGTCCTCGATGTTGGCGGCGATGATCTTGAGCTTGTAGACGGCGGCCGCGGTTTTGCTCGCGATCGCCGCTGCCGCCGCATCCCTTTCCGCCATACGCGCGGCTTCAGCGTTGCTGACCACCGGCACGCGCCTGGCCGTTGCAAAGCGCTGGTTGAGCCATTCGTGACACTGCGCCAGGCTCTGGCTGTGCGACAGGATTTTCCTGACGCGCGCCGCTTTGCCGCCCTTGCTCATCAAGCATTGGTGCACCGGCAACAGCACTTCACCGCAGATCTTGAGCGGGGTTGCGAGCAGCAGATCGTGCGTGCGGCCGATGCTGCCTTCGGTCGAGTTTTCGACCGGCGCCACGCCGTAGCCAACCCGCCCGGCTTCGACCCGGCGGAATACTTCGTCGATCGACGCGCACGGCTGCAATTCCGCGTGGCCGCCGAACTGCCTGATCGCCGCCTCTTCGCTGAACGTGCCCTCGGGCCCGAGGTACGCAACGGCAACGCCGTCCTCGAGCGCACGGCAAGCTGAGATGATTTCGGTAAAGAGGCGGGTCAGCGCCTGCTGCGGCAGCGGGCCGCGGTTGCGCGCGATGAGACGCCGCAACACCTGCGCTTCGCGTTCCGGCCGGTACTTGGCGCCGCTTTTGGCGCGACCGGTTTCCTGCGCCAGCGCGGCGCGCTCGTTGAGCAGTTCGACGATGCGGTCGTCGAGCGCGTCGATACCGGCACGGATTTTCTTAAGCTGATCGCTCACTACCTCAAACCTTTTTGAAACCGCAGATGAACGCAGATAAACGCAGATATTAAATCAATTGGACTCGCCGGGGTATCTGCGCCAATCGGCGTTCATCGGCGGTTGCGTTCAGCTTTTCTCCGCCGGCAGGTAACGCGCCGCGAGCACGCCCTTGATCGCGGCGATGCGCTCGACCGCACTGGCCGGCACCGCGCTGTCGACATCGACCAGCGTGTACGCCATCTCGTCCCTGGATTTGTTGAGCATGTTGTGGATGTTGAGGCCCGCTTCCGCCATCGCGGTAGAGATCTGTCCCAGCATGTTCGGCACGTTGGCATTCGCTATGCCGACGCGGAACGGCGACTCGCGTGCCATCGCGACGTCGGGAAAGTTGACCGCGTTCTGGATATTTCCGTGCTCGAGATAATCGCGCAGCTGATCAGCCACCATGATCGCGCTGTTGTCCTCGGCTTCGCGCGTCGAAGCGCCGAGGTGCGGCAACGCGATCACTCCCGCCTTTCCGGCGAGCTTGTGCGCCGGGAAATCGCAGACGTAGCATTTGAGGCGCTTCGCCGCGAGCCCTTCCAGCACTGCCTCGTTGTCGACGACGCCGTCGCGTGAAAAATTAAGCAGGATCGCGCCGTGCTTCATCATCTTGATGCGTTCGCGCGAAATCAGGTTGCGCGTCGCATCGACGAGCGGCACATGCAGCGTCGCGAAATCGTTTGCCTTCAGCACTTCTTCGATCGAGTGCGCCTTTTTCACCTGCGATGGCAGGCTCCACGCGGCGTCGACGGTGATGTGCGGGTCAAAGCCGAGCACATGCATGCCGAGCTTGATCGCGGCATCCGCCACCAGGCTGCCGATCTTGCCCAGCCCGATCACGCCCAGCGTATGCCGCGGCAACTCGACGCCGGCGAACTGCTTCTTGCCGTCTTCGACCTGCTGGTTGATCGCTGCGTCGTCGCCGCTGAGGCCGGCGACGAAACGCGATGCCGGCAGCAGGTTGCGCGCGGCGATCAGCATGCCCGCGATCACCAGTTCCTTGACCGCGTTGGCGTTGGCGCCCGGCGCATTGAACACCGGCACGCCGCGCGCGCTCATTCGCTTGACCGGGATGTTGTTGGTGCCAGCGCCGGCGCGGCCGATCGCCTTCACCTGCGGCGCGATCTCCAGCGCGTGCATGTCGTGCGAGCGCACCAGGATCGCGTCGGGGTCCCTGACCTGCGCGCCGACCTCGTACTTGCCGGCGGGGAAGCGCTTGAGCCCCACCTGCGCGATGTTGTTGAGCGTCAGTATCCTGAAGGTTTCAGCCATGTTTGACCTGGAACTCGCGCATGAATTCGATGAGGGCCTCGACGCCCGCGACCGGCATCGCATTGTAGATCGACGCGCGCATGCCGCCGACCGAGCGGTGGCCCTTCAGTTGCTCGAGGCCGCGCGCTTCGGCCTGCTTGAGAAACTCCGCGTCAAGTGATTCGCTCCTGAGCCGGAACGGCACGTTCATCAGCGAGCGGTCCGATTTTGCGACCGGCGAGCGATAGAACTCGGTCTGGTCGAGGAAATCGTAGAGCAGTTGCGCCTTCGCCCGGTTCAGCTCTTCGATTTTGTTCAGGCCGCCGAGCTGCTTCAGCCATTGAAACACGAGTCCGGCGATGTAAACCGCGTAGGTTGCCGGCGTGTTGAGCATCGAGTCCGCCTCGGCCTGCGCCTTGTAGTCGAGCACGCTTGGCGTGACCGGCGACGCCTGGCCCAGCAGGTCCTCGCGCACGATCACCAGCGTGAGCCCCGCCGGCCCGATGTTTTTCTGCGCGCCGGCGTAGATCAATCCGTATTTCGAGACGTCGATCGGACGCGACAGCAGGTGCGACGAGGCATCGGCCACCAGCGGCACGTTTCCGGTGTCCGGAACCCAGTGAAACTCGACGCCGCCGATGGTCTCGTTCGAGGTGTAGTGCACGTAAGCGGCGTTGGGGTCCAGCTTCCATTGCGCCTGCGGCGGCGCATAGCTGAATTTCCGGTCTTCGGAGGAGGCGGCGATATTGACCGCGCAGTAGCGCTTGGCTTCGCTGATCGCCTTTTTCGACCACTCGCCGGTATACACGTAATCGGCGCTTTTTTTCCCGCGCAGCAGATTCATCGGCACTGCCGCGAACTGCAGCGTCGCTCCGCCCTGCAGGAACAGCACCTTGTAGTTTTGCGGGATCGCCATCAGCTCGCGCAGATCGGCCTCGGCCGCTTCCGCGATGCCGATGAATTCCTTGCCGCGATGGCTCATTTCCATCACCGACATGCCGCTGCCGTGCCAGTCGAGCATCTCCCGGCTGGCCTGCTCGAGCACCGGCTCGGGCAGCACCGCCGGACCGGCGCCGAAATTAAAGACTCGTGCCATGATATTTGTAATTGCCGTTGATTAGGGTTTTGAAATCCGTCGCGGTTCGGGTGAACGGGTGAACGCGTGAAGCCCCTCACCCTGCCCTCTCCCCGGGAACGGGGAGAGGGTGTCACTCGTTCATTTGTTCACTCGTTCACGCCTCTTCTTCATCATCATCGTCGCGCTCGACGATTTTTTCAAGTCCGGCGAGCTTCTCGCCCTCGCCGAGGTTGATCAGGCGCACGCCCTGGGTCGCGCGGCCCATGTCGCGGATTTCGGCGATGCGGGTGCGGATCAGCACGCCGCCGGTGGTAATCAGCATGATTTCGTCGTCATCGCTGACGATCTGCGCCGCGACCAGCTTGCCGTTGCGCTCCGAGGTCTGAATCGCGATCATACCCTGAGTGCCGCGGCCGTGCCTGGTGTAATTGCCGATCGGCGTGCGCTTGCCGTAACCGTTCTCGGTCGCGGTCAACACCGATACTTTTTCGTTGTCGGCGGTCAGCAGCGATATCACGTGCCCGCCCTTGGCGAGCTTCATACCGCGCACGCCGCCCGCGTTCCTGCCCATGGCGCGCACTTCGTCCTCGGCGAAACGCAATGCCTTACCCGCATCCGAGAACAGCATGATGTCCTGCTTGCCGTCGGTGAGCGCGACGCCGATCAGGTAGTCGCCGTCGTCCAGGCCGACCGCGATGATGCCGCTCGGGCGCGGCCGGGAGAACGCCGACAGCGCGGTTTTCTTGACCGTGCCGTTGGCGGTCGCCATGAATATGAAATGGTCATCGGCGAACTCCTTGACCGGCAATACCGCGGTGATTTTTTCGTGCTCGAGCAGCGGCACCAGGTTCACGATCGGCTTGCCGCGGCTGGTACGGCTGCCCTGCGGCACCGCGTAGACCTTGAGCCAGTACATGCGGCCGCGGTTGGAAAAGCACAGGATGAAGTCGTGGGTGTTGGCGATGAACAGATTATCGACAAAGTCGTCGTCCTTGGTCGTCGTCGCCTGGCGGCCGCGCCCGCCGCGCTTCTGCGCCCGGTAATCGGCAACGGGCTGGGATTTCATGTAACCGCCGTGCGACAGAGTGACCACCACGT
>JACQOI010000220.1 GCA_016202615.1 Betaproteobacteria bacterium | reverse complement strand
GGTACCGTCTTCACTGGAAAAGACGGATGCACGAGCACAAAGTTGGGATTGCGAACGATCATGCCGATCGGTGTGAAGTCTTTGAGGGTGTCGAAGGGCAGCTTTTGCAGCGCCGGATTCACGCCGTGAGCCATCGCATCGTCAAGCAGCGTGTAGCCATCGGGTTTGCTTTTCGCGACGATGTCGGCGCCGATGATGCCGCCAGCACCGCCACGATTGTCGATCACGACCTGCTGGCCGAGCGCCTCCGAGAGCTTCTGCGCGAGCGGGCGCGCGACGTTGTCCGCGCCCCCGCCCGGCGGGTACGGCACGACCACGCGGATCGACCGTACCGGGTAGTTCTGCGCGAACAGCTGCGGCGCCGTAAACAGGAATGCAATCCCAAATACCACGCCGCTCGAAACAAGGTGACATAGCAGTTTCATCGGGTTCCTCCTATTTCATCATGAGAACAACGTCCAGATCGTCGATACTGCGTTGAGTCGGTAGGCCACGGATAGCCCGTTCCAGACGGGCGATGTCGAGTGCAGGGTCGAGGCCACCGGTAAGCCTGTTCGCTTTCTCCAGGATTTGCTCCCACGAAAGCGGCCGTGCGGCCGTGCCGATGCTGTCGAGAACCCGTGCGGTCCGGAGTTGACCGCCGGCAAGCCGAATTTCGACCTCCGTGCCAAAATGAGCCGGAAAGTTCGCCTGCAGGCTCTCGTCATATTCGAACTCGACCATGTCGGCCCAGCGCAAGATGCCTTTATCGTCGAGATTTGCCGATTCGAAGGCATCAAACCGCGTAGGTCCGAACTCGAGGGTGGCGCCGGCGACGAAGGGAAGGCTGTACTGCGCGGCCATCGGGGAATCCGGCCGGCGCAGCATATGCTGCTCTTGCAAACATTTCGGTCCTCTGACCGTTATCGCCTGGATTGCGGAGGGTGCGACCGTGAAGTTTTCGGTCGTCTCCCGCAGTCCGTCGATCATTGAATGAAACTCCCGGCAGCATGCGTAGGGCTTGAGGCTGATGTCGTGGATCGCGAAACGTCGCTTCTCTTCGGCGAGCAGTTCAGGTCTGGCTTCGCGCCCGTAAAGCGCCAGAAATCCGTACTTCCCGTCGAGCGGGCGTTTTGGCGCGTCGATGCCCGCGGCGCTCAGCTCCGCCGCGAGAACCCCATTCTTGGCCGGGTAGCCCGCATGCATACGTTTGATCGTGGTGCCCGTTGTCTCGTCTGAAAATTGCATCGAACCACCCGTCATCGACAGCACGTGCCCCCAGGCTTGCAGGAGCCCGGAAACGTCCAGTCCATAGAGCTTTGCTGCCGCGGCCGCCGAGCCGAAGCCGCCGATAATCGCCGTCGGATGAAATCCGTCCAGCATCGCCGCCTCCGTGTTCACCGCCATACCAATGATCGCCATCGCTTCATATCCAGCCAGCATCGCCATCATGAATTCGGCTCCGCCGGCACCTGTCTCAGAGGCGACCGCGAGCGCCGCAGGAATGACGACGGCGCCCGGATGGCTCAGCGAGGCGTCATGGGTGTCGTCGAGCTCGTAGCTATGGGCAGTAGTCCCATTAACGAGTGCGGCTATCGGAGCCGGCACGCGCGCGCGCCCACCGATAATTCCGGCCCGTCCCGCGCCGTCGTAACGATTCGCCCACCTTCGAAGCCTCACGACCCAAGGCCGTGCAGTGCAGCCACAGGCGACCCCGGCAAAATCGAGCAATAAACGACTGATCTGGTCAATTTCCGCTGCGCGGAGTGCCGCGGCATTTATCCCGATGATCCGTTGCGCGAAGACCTCGGACAGGTTCATGAGTTTACAAAATCCAGACAGATGATCAACCTATATATATTACAGCAAGACCGCAACGAAAGGAGTGTTGACAGTATCGCTGGTCATGAGCATCATCCCCGGCAGTATCAGCCTGTCAGTGGCGAATTCCTAAATCCAAAGCGGCCAAATCGTAGCAGAATTTATTCGCCGCCCTTGTCCCACGCGAGTCTCAGCTGCCGTTGCCGGTCGAACCATAGGCCAGTGCGTCCGGCTTGATGCGCGCCAGCTCTACGAGTTGTGCGACCGAGTTAGCCGCCACACTCGGGTGGACGACGAGGATATAGGCAGACGAGGTGAGCTGGCTAACACTTTATATGCGTCTGGGTCACCCGGAGCGGAACATCGGGACCCGCGGTCACTTGCCAGTCGAATCGGCCTACGATATCCCAGAGTCCGCACTTGCCCTCGAACACGGCCGCGGGCCCCGTGAAACCGTCCTGCGCCAGGAATGCCGCAAACAATGCGTTGCGCGATGCATTTCCTCCCGCGCACCCTTTCCAACCGGAAAGATCACCACAAGGCGTCTGGAACAAGGCCATGCTCGGGGCGAGCGCGAGCGACACGGCGTTGCCCATCTGCTCACGGGACAAACGCAGCAATTTTCCAGCTCCAAGGACGCAAGCCAGCACCCCGTAAACGGGTTGATCCCCCTTCGAATTGATATCGAAAGCCTCGCAGAAGCTGCAATAAACGTCGTACGCAATGGTAATGGCGTTGATCACGGATGGCCCATCGGCATGTACCGCTTCGTCGGCAGCCAGCATCCCCGCTATCACGTCGCTTGGATGTCCTCCGCTCTTGACACGATAGTTATCGCTGATGTCATCCAGGCGCAGCATTACCCCGTTGGCAAACGCTGCCGCTTCGGGCATTGTCGCGTAGTGCCGCCCCATACGCTGGCAAATGGGCTTCCGGTGCAGCGTCGAGCCGTGGCACGCGCCATCTGGCTGATCGGTTCGTCATAAGCACCCACCGCACAGACAAATGTATCGATTAATCTTCGCTTGCATTCATGCACAGTGTTGGCAGGCACACTGGCAAATTCTGTCTGTAATGCGAAATCGACCAGATGTGCGGTGGTGGCGCCCATGCTATCCTCATTCATAGTGAAAACCAGTCAAGAACGATTAGTTGAGCTTGATGCCTGAAGTTTTTATAAACTTTTCCCATTTATTAATTTCCCTCAAATATAGAGCCCTAAATTCGGCCGGCGAGTTAGGCGCAGCCGCCTCGGCGCCGTCGGCAGCCAGCTTGTCCCTGAATTCCTGCGAGTTGACGATCTGGCTGAAATCGCGGTTAAACGCCGCAAGAATGGCGGGCGCCACGCCAACCGGCGCATAAAGGCCGTACATATTGACCAACTCGTAGCCGGGAACACCCGACTCGGCAACCGTGGGCAGGGTGGGGAAAAGCTGCATTCTGTTGCGGCTCGTTACGGCAATGGCCCTCAACCTGCCGCTCTTAGTGTATGGCGCGGCGGCTATGCCGTTGGAAAACAGCATCTGGATCTGCCCGGATACTGCGTCAATCAGCGCCGGGCTGACGCCCTTGTACGGCACATGCACCATTTTCACGCCGACGATGGAATTCAGGATCTCGACGCCAAGGTGCTGCAGCGTGCCGGTGCCGCCTGAACCGTAGTTGAGCATACCCGGTTTACTCTTCGCATACGCGATCAGTTCCTGAACCGAGTTGACCGGCACCGTTGCATTCACCACTACCAGGTACGGTTGCGACGTCAGTTGTACGACCGCATCGAAAGTGGTACGGATGTCGTAGGGGACCGCTCCCTGCGCGCCTATCGTGATGAACTGATTGCCGGATATGATCACGGTGTAGCCGTCAGGCGCAGCCTGGGCCGCTATATTCACCGCGACGATTCCGGCGCCCCCGGCGCGGTTGTCCACGATGATGCTGGCGTTCCAGCGCTCGGCCAGCTTCTGGGTCAACAGTCGCGCGACAAGGTCGGTGCCGCCGCCGGGCGCCGCGCCGACCAATACGCGGATAGGCTTGTTTGGATAGTTATTCGGCAGCTGCGGTTTTTGCTGCGCATGCCCCGCTACGGAAAGGCATGCAATGAACGTGGCGCCCAGAATGTTGCTCGTGATTTTTCCCATATTTATCTTTAAACGCTCATTTGGTGTGTGGAATAGTTGACGGCCTAAACGCCTGGAGTACCAACCTAACACGCAGCCGCTCGATGATAGTGTCGAACATAGTCCGGGATGGACGAAACTCCTCCGATGCGCAGTCTACTGCATTAGACTATAAACGGGAGCTTCTTTCAAACTATTTTTGAAATGAAACGCGCTGACACCTGATGCAGGAATTTCGGCATCGAAGTGGCTACGCTTCCCCTATGCCCCGCAAGAATTCGTGTCGGAGCAGTTTGGACGCTGGCCGAGGTCAGGCAAGCCAGATTATGGCATCATGAGCGCATGGTTGCGCTAATCAAGATCGCGGTTGAGCGCCTCGCGGACGTGGGTCGGTTCATAATCCTCGTGCTCCGACCGACGCGGTCGATCCAAGCTAAGAACCTTTTCCTCCGTCGGCAGCTTGCACTATTCAAAGTGCGCGGCATTCAGCCACGCCGGGTAGATGCAGCGGCCCGGATTGGTCTGGCAATTCTGGGGAAGTTCTTCGACTGGCGAGATGCGTTGTTTGTAGTCCGGCCGAATACCATGATCCGGTGGCAACGTGCTGGCTGGCACTTGTTCTGGCAATGGAAGTGTCGACCTGGCCGACCGAGGATTTCAGGCAAGCAACTTTGAATGTTTGCACAAAGGAGGAACTATGCTCTACGAGTCGGAAAGCAATGACATCCAAATAGCATGCACCGGAGAGTCCTTAATTAGCCGCGGCCTCTCCAAATTTCGGGAGGAGCGGTTCTTGAGAATGGTGCAGATGCTTAGGGATGCTGATGTCGCCTTCACTAATGCTGAGTGCCTGTTCCATAACTATGAGGACCATCCCAACACGGTAGCTGGCGGGGGATCTGCAACAGGAACGTACATGGCCTCCCATCCTCGTAATATTAAAGAGCTTCAATGGGCGGGCATTGATGTCGTCGCTTGTGCCAATAATCACGGCTCTGACTACGGCGAGGGTGGGGTGCTCACCAATATCAAGTATTTGGATGAAGCGGGTATGCCTCATGCGGGGAGTGGGCGGAATATGGCGGACGCGCGGTCGCCAGTCTATCTCGATACCCCCAAAGGAAGGGTGGCCCTCATTGCCGCCGCCGACTGGGGTCCTCGGGGACGGGGTGGATTCCCCTGGCCTTTCCCCATGGGTGTAATGGCCGGGGAGCAGAGCTCATACTCCAAGGGTCGTCCTGGGTACAACCTCATTCGGCAACGGTCGGTTTTTACAATAGACCGAGAGGCGTTTGATGCTCTTCGCCGCCTAAGCAAGAAGTTGGGATTTGAGGAGGAAAAGGCCGGCAGGCACTCCTTGTGGGGGCCGCTGGAGCGAGATCAGGACACGGACACAGTATTCCATTTCATGGACACCAAGTTTGTTCTCGGGGATCGGTTCTCCTTGTCCACCATTGCAAACCGGGATGACGTGGAGGCAAACCTTAAGTGGGTGCGGGACGCTCGGCGCATGGCCGACTGGGTGTTGGTGAGTTTCCACAATCACGGAGCGAGTCCTTCACCCGATGAACCTTCGGAACATGCCAAGTTATTCGCACGCGCCTGCATCGAGGCGGGAGCTGATGTTTTCATCGGTCATGGGCCTCATCAGGATCGCGGGATCGAGATCTATCAAGGGAAGCCGATTTTCCACAGCTTGGGGGACTTCATTCTCCAGAACGACACTGTGCAGTGGGCGCCCTATGATGCCATGACCCGCCTCGGCTTGGGATGGGACAACACCCCGGCCGACTTTTATGATGCCCGGGCAGGAAACGGAACCCGGGGCCGTGGCAATCCCAGGAATTGGGAAAGTGCCGTCGCCATGGTCTCCTTCAAGGGGGGGCGGTTGAAAGAGGTCCGACTTCATCCCGTTGACTTGGGAATGGACTCGCCTCGTGGGCAGCGCGGGCGACCATTACTGGCCGAGCCCGGTGGCGAGGTCAACAATCGGGTTCTGGAAAAATTCCAGCAGATGTCAAAACCGTTTGGTACTGAGATAAAAATCGAGGATGGCGTGGGAGTAATCCGACTTTAGGGAAACGCTGATTTATTCGTAAAAGTCGTGAACTGTTTGGTTGCTTTGTACCTTAAGCAAGGAGGCTAGGTGCGCCCAAAGCTCGTGCGTGAGCCGCGGTAGTGCTTGACCAGTGAATTGACGCCGGATAGGGTGGTAACCCGCGGGATCAAGTTATACCGCCAGTAACAGCGGATGTAGCGGCAGCCGGCGCCCGCATCAGAGACAAAAGTTTGTTGATGTCGTCCAGTTCTTCCAGTGTCCATAGCGCATCAAGAAGCGCTCGCGATTGCTTTTTGGCAAGCACGTCATCCACCTGCTTCAGGAATTTCGCCTCGAGCTCCCGATCGCTCATGGGGTTGGCGGGATGGCCCTTGGGATTTTTCTGGTGCACGGTAATCACCGCTCCGGATTCCAGGG
>JACQOI010000267.1 GCA_016202615.1 Betaproteobacteria bacterium | reverse complement strand
TTCGGCGCGTCGTTAAGTAAAAGCGGTTTAGCAGAGATGGAGCAAATTATCGAGGGACGCGCATTACCGCGCCGGGATACGTTCGCCCTCTTGACACCGGCCTTTCAATGGGCGACCCGGGTTTGTAGTCTCGTTCGCCAGTTGCTCCACGGCGTCGCGGAAACGCCGGTGGTGCGAGGCCAGCAGCGCGTAGTCGCGCTCGCGGCGGGAGCCCTTCGCCCGCACGATCCGCGCGAGCTGCCTGCGGTCGCGCACGCTCCAGCGCCCGACGCCGGGGAGGCAGGCGAGCAGAGGCGCCATCCGGTGGAACCCGGCGATCTCATCGGCTGACCAGTGTTTCCAGTCCGCTATTTCGAGCACCCGGGCCACGCGCCGTACCGAGGCGCGCTCGGCCAGCCGCCGGTTGCCGCCGAACTCCCGCGCAATGAACGCCGTGACGGCGTAGCCGACGCGCGCGACCGACAGCTCGCGGTAACCGTCCATCTTCCCCGCGTCGAGGTGAAAGAACATGTCGCTCCTGGCGAGCTTCTTCAACGTCTTCAAAGGCGACCGGTAGGTGCGGTCGGCGGCGATGCGCGCCTGCTCCTCTTCGGCGAGCGCGCGGACCCGCGGCCGCACCGGCCGGAAACCGAGCTTGTAATAGAACCAGAACGCGCCGGACTCGAGAGCTTCTTCGTTGTCGTCGCCGATCTGGAAGGGCCTGAGGACCAGGACCCGCGGGCCGAAGTGCGCGACGAACAGATGCAGCAGCCGCTCGATGACGAAAGATGATTCGCCGGAGCGGTACTCCGGGAAGATGTTGATCGCCATCTCGCAACGGTCGAACAGCATCGCCCCGAAGCCGTAGCCGATCGGAACGCCGTTCCTGACCAGCATGTAGCCATGGCTGGCCTCGAGCGGCAGGCGGATCTCGAACAGGCTGCCGTACACGACGACCTGGACGCCGCGACCCGGCTCGTGGAGATAGACCTCCTTCGGGTTCGCGCCGATCAGCGGGTACAGTTCACGGCAGCGCGACCCCAGCACTTCGATGATGGCGCGCACGTACTCGCTTCCTTGAGCCGGCGGGAGCGCGCTCAGAGGGGCGGCGGGGCGGGCGAGGTCGGCGCGCAAGTCGGACGTGCGGCCTACCGCCGGGCCGCGCTGGAAGAAAACCCGATCGAACGGCACCCGGCGGCCCGTCCGCGAGGCCGCGAAGTCCGAGAGCGTCCAGAGCACCGGAATCTCGGCGCTCTCGTAGAGGATTTCCTGCAGCTTCCACGAAAAGCCGGACGTGGAAAGCAGCCCGAGCAGCGCGTCAAGCGAATTGGCGTCGTCCGCGCCTCTGCCGAGGCGCAGCCAGGCCTGCGGATCGAAGTCGTCGTCGTTGTCGATCGCGTCGATCTCGTGCCACGAGGCCGTGGGGGAGAGCACCGCGAGCACGTTTGCGGTCTCGCTCTTGCGGTAGGCGTTCCAGTCGATTTCCAGGCGGCCGGGGTAGAGGCGGGCGATCGTGAGGACGAAGAGATAGGTGAAGACGTTGCTAACCGGCGTGCCGACGATGCCGCTGTCCATGAAGGCGGAGGCAACGACGCCGCGGTGCGCCGCCTTGTGCCGCTCGATGCGCGCCGCGAACGTGCCGAGCTGGCGCTCCGTTTCCGCGAAGACCGCCGCGCTGTCAGGGTAGGCGCGCAGGAACATCAACAGGTCGTGATACGCAGCAAGCACGTCAGCCCGGGTCATCGGGACTTCGCGCAGACGGCAGAGCAGCTTCAGCTTTTTGCGGGCGGCATCGCCGGTCGCGCCGATCTGAGCTTTGAGACGGGTGAACTCACCGATCAGGGCGCGCGCTCCGGCTGCGGCAGGGGACAGACGTGCCTTACTTCGGGACGGTTTCGGCATGAGGATCCGATCTCGTGACGTGCGCTCGGCGAATTCCCAAGTCAGTTACGCGAGGTTGGAGCTTCTTTCAGTCCAGGCAGCCGCCCAAGCAGCGATTTTCGCCGCTTCCATCGGCCGTGCGATGAAATAGCCTTGCGCGACATCGCAGCCGAGGCCCTTGAGCAGCTCCCAATCGGCACGCGTTTCGACCCCCTCCGCAACCGCTTTCAAGCCGAGTTTCTTCGCGATGTCGAGGCTGGACTCGAGTATCACGCGGCACGCATCCTTTTCGATCGCGCGCATCACGAATGACTGGTCGATTTTCAGCTCGGTGAAAGGAATGCGCGACAATTGCTGCATCGAGGAATAACCGGTGCCGTAATCGTCGATCGACAGGCCGAACCCCTTGATGCGCAGCCGCGCAAGATTCTCCAGCGCGCGCGCAGTATCGGTCATTGCCGTCGTTTCCGTTACTTCGAGCACCATGTGTTTCGGCTCGAGGTCCTGTGCCCGCACCAGCGCGGTGACGCGATCAGCAAAACCCACTTTGGTCAGCGAGCCCAGCGACAAGTTGACCGAAACCGTCATGTCGAGCCCGCTGGCGCGCCAGTCGCGGCACGCCGCCGCCGCTTTTTCGAGCATGATCCAGGTGAGCTCGTCGATGCGCCGGTTCGCTTCCAGCGCCGAGATGAATGCGTACGGGCCGATGATGCCCTGCTCCGGGTGGTACCAGCGCGCAAGCGCTTCCGCCCCTTTCACGCTGCCGGTCGCGACGTCGACCTTGGGCTGGAACAGCGGCTCGAACAGCCGCGCCGCGAATGCCTCGGAGATGTCCGCCTCGCTCACCGACACGCTCAAGGGCTTGGGCTGCAGCGTTGCGGGCGGCCGGTAGAGCCCGATCAGCGCTTCGAGTTTCCGCGGCGTGGCCGGCTTCTCGATCGTACCCAGCAAAGTGATGCCGTAGGCCTCGGTCATGGTTCCGACCGAAGCGAGCAACGCGCGGTCGTGTACGGTCGACAGTATCATCGACACCGGCATTCCCGATTCGCTGACGTGACGTATGAATTCCATGCCATCCATGCCGGGCATGTCGAGGTCGCTGATGATGATGTCGATCCGCTGCGCGGAGCCACCAATCACCTCCAGCGCCGCGCGGCCGTCGGCGGCTTCAGCGACGTGCCGCGCGCCGAGATCGACGAGCATGGATACCAGCGCTTCCCGCTGGAACTCATGATCCTCGACCACCAGAAGGTGAATGTCGGCTATCTTCATGTGCGCGTTATTGTCACTGCGGATCGCGCAGTTGCATGTCGAGGTAGCCGTTGACCCGGTCAAGCTCGCGATCAAGCGCCGCGCGGTTTGCCGCTATGGCGTCCCAGTCGCCGGCGGGCCCCGCCCGCGCGATGGCCGCGCAAATATCGGCGAGGGTCGTGGCGCCCGCCAGCCGGCTCGCTCCCATCATGCGGTGTGACGCGCGCGTGATCGAAGCGATGTCATGCCGTTCCACGGCTTCCCTGAGCGCAGCGGCATCTGCATTATTCGCCCTACGCAACACCGCCAGCATCCTGCGCTCGACCAACGGGTCTCCACCCGTGAGCACGGCCAGTATCGATCGATCAATGGGAACTGACTTGCCATCATCCGGCGGGCCAGACATCGATCGCTCAATGACCGTTTTACTGCGGCTCGATCTTCGCCGCGCGCGCTATTTTTGCGTAGCGATCGACGTCAGCGCGAAATTTCCCGGCCCATACGTCGGGCGGATCGCCCTGAGGTTCGTAACCGTTGTCGACGAAGTGCTTGTGAACCGCGGGCACCTGCAACGCCGCGCGGATCGCCATTTGCAATTTATTGACGATCGCCGCGGGCGTTTTCGGCGGAGCGAACACGCCGTGCCAGCCGGCGTCGGCGAAATAGCCCGGTACGCCGGCTTCGGCAATGGTCGGCACGTCAGGCAGCGTAACCAGGCGGCGGGCGCCGGTAAAAGCCAGCGCGCGGACCCGCCCTTGCTTGACTTGCGGAACGCCGACCGACGCCGCCGGATAATGCACCTGCACCTCTCCACCCATGACCGCGTTCAGCGCGGGCCCGCCCCCCTTGTATGGCACGTGCAGCATTTCGATACCCGCCATTTGCACGAACAATGCGCCCGCCAGGTGCTGGCCGTTGCCGACCCCGGCGCTGCTGTAGCTAATCCGCCGTTTCTTCGCGAGATCGATCAACTCCTTCACCGTCTTCGCGGGCAGCTCGTGATTGACCACCATCAGGTAGCCAAGCCCCAACGCGACGTTCGTGACCGGCGTGAAATCCTTTTTGATGTCGAACGGCATCTTCTTGAGAATGGCGGGGTTGACGGCGAACGCGAAGGAAGTATTGAGCAGCGTGTAGCCGTCGGGAAATGCATTCCCGACGACATCGGCGCCGATGAGGCCGTTCGCCCCGCCCCGGTTGTCGATCACGACATTCTGTCCCAGCTCCGTTTCCACCTGTCGATACAACACGCGGGCGAACGTATCGACATTGCCGCCGGGCGGGAAAGGCACTATGAGTCGAATCGGGCGGGTCGGGTACCCCTGCCCGAATGCATTGCTCACCATGACCAATGCCGAAAAGCCGAGCGCGAGAACGTTCATGCGGCGCATGGGTTTTCTCCTATTATCAAATTTTGGAACGCGCTTACAGCATCTGCCCCGGGCGACCAGTTCGGTTCACCCTTCTTTGACACTCTACACGGCCTACGGATCAGCGTGTGAGCCCGATTTCCTTCATATAACGCAGTACGCCGGGATGGATCAGGTCCTGACGCGGCGCAGCGGCAAGCGTGTTGGCCAGGGTGGACTCGCGCGCTTGTTCGAGACGCTGCCCGAGCGCCGCCCCGCCGCGATGCAGCGCCCGCGCCAAGCGGTAAGCGACATCGTCCGGAAGCGATGCCCGCGCCAGCACGAAGGGCCAGGAACCGACCGATGCGATAGGCGCTCCCTGTCCCGGGTAGCTGCCGGCCGGCATCGTGGCCGGCTTCAGAAACGAATGCTTCGCCATGATGCGCGCGATCTCGTCCGCACTCGGCGCCACAAAGCGTGCGCCGGCCGGATTTTTCGCGATCGCCATAAAAGGCGGCCAGCCGGCACCGCCGCCCCACATCGCCGCGGCGCGCCCGTCGAGCACCATCGGCGGGCCGTCCCCCGCTTTCTCGAGAAACACCGCCTGGAAATCTTGCTTGAGGTCGAGCCCGAGGCCGTCCATGGCGTAGCGGGCCAGCACCACGAAGCCGGAACTGCCCGCGCCCCAGACGACCGTCTTTCCCTTCAGATCCGAAATGCTCCGATACGCGCTATCGCCACGCACCATGAACATGCCGGCCTGGGAATACATGGCGTTAATGATGCGCAGATTCCCGGCGGGCGGGCGCCCGATGCCGTTGACCGCTTCATACGTGACTTCACCGGTCGCCAATCCAAGGTCGAGCTTTCCCGCTTCGAGCAGCGGCACGTTCTCCGTGCTGCCCTTGGTATTCCGCGGCTCGATCGAAAGCGCCGACTCGGTCTCGTTGATCGTTTCCGCGTATGGCGCGCCGTATGCGGGGAAGCCGCCTCCCGGGGTGGCCGTGCCGAGAACGACGAGTATCTTGTCTGTCATCACGCTCTCTCGCCCTTACGGATTCAATTCTGCCAAAAGCCCGCGCGAAATGATATGTCGCGATTGTTGCACGAATACCGGTCGCGTGCCGCCGCGCCAATACGGTAAAATCCGCACATAAACGCACACACCGGAGGAGCAACGATGGAAGGAACGCCGCACACCCCGCAGCTTGCCCGCAACGTCAAACGCCTGTCGCGTCTCGATCTGCCGGGCGCGGGCCAGGTGTACTTGGCCGGCAACTACGCCTACCTCGGACATTTGCCCAACCAACAGAACCTCGGCACCACCATCGTCGACGTGTCCGACCCGCGCAAGCCGCGCGTGGTGTCGCAGATCAATCTCGAAGATCCGACCTCGCACAGCCACAAGGCGCGCGTGATCGGCGACATCATGATCGTCAACAGCGAGCGCAACATGACCGCGATCGGCCGCAAAGCGGACGAGCTGCCCGGTTTGCGCGCGCGCCTGCGCGAGGAGCTGGGGCGCGATCCCGACCACGCCGAGCTTGCGGCAAAACTCGGCGTGAAGGCGTCCGACATCCCGGCCGTGGAAGCCGCCGAGAAAAATCCGTACGACAAGGGCGGCTTCAAGATTTACGATGTGTCCGACAAGACGAAACCGAAGCTCATCACGTTCCAGAAAACGCACGGCATCGGCGTTCACCGCTTCGACATGGATGCAAACTACGCCTACATTTCAACCGAAATGCCGGGCTACGTCGGCAACATTCTCGTCATCTACGACATCCGCAATCCCGCCCGGCCCGAGGAAGTTTCGCGCTGGTGGCTGCCGGGACAGCACGCCGCCGGCGGCGAGAAGAAGGCCTGGCCGGGCCGCCAGCACCGCCTGCACCACGCGCTGCGCTCGGGCGACAGGATGTTCGCCGGATGCTGGCACGGCGGCGTGCGCGTAATCGACGTCGCCGACATCCGCAAACCGCGCACGGTCGGCGAATACAATTACCATCCGCCGTTCCCCGAACCCAGCCACACGTTCATGGACGTGCCGTTTGCGATCGGCGGCAGGCACATCGCGCTCGCGATCGATGAAGAAGACCACGCGCACAGCGCGGAGGAAATGGCGCGGCGCCGCGGCCGCCCGCACGCCTGCCTGTGGGTGCTCGACATCACCGATCTCCCGAAAATCCAGCCGCTTGCGATTTTCCAGATGAGCGAGCTCGATTCGCCGTTCAGCCGCGCGGCGCCCGGGCGCTTCGGCGCGCACCAGTTCCACGAGCGCATGGATGACACGCTGGTCTACTGCACGTGGTTCGCGGGGGGCTTGCGGATTGTCGATATCGCCGACCCGGCGGCACCGCAGGAGGTGGGGCACTTCATTCCGGAGCCCGCGCCCGGACAACCCGGACCGCAGACCAACGACGTCGACGTCGACAAGCGCGGAGTGATTTACCTCGTCGACCGCAGCCCCGGATTCAACATCCTGGAATTCACGCGGCCGGGTTGAACTTCCAACGGAACCGCAGATGAACGCAGATGAACGCAGATAAGATCGGAAAAATCAACTGACAGCAATTGTTGTTTTTATCGGCGTTTATCTGCGGCTGACCGTTCTTAGGTTTTCAAGTCAGCGCGCGCGTGTAGGCCGGAGGAAATCTCGATTGATCCGGCCGTTTACCAGCTTCGCGACCGCTGGCTCAAGCTTCGTCGCCGCAAGGCGGCGCAGCAAAGTGGCGCGGTCCGTCATGCCGTGGCGCGCCAGTTCGCGCGTAAATTCGCGGTCTTTGTCGCGGCCTGCCACATATTTCGAAATCGCCAGATCGTGGACTTCGAGGCATAAACCAATGGCGTCGCCTGTATTTTGGTTCTGGACGCGCACGAGCCGGCGTCTCCAGCCTGCCGGCAACGTAGCGGTTTCCGGCCCCACGCCTTGCGCATAGTAGCCGTGCGTTTGATGGAACCGGGATCCCTCGCCGATGGCGCCGTCCACCTTGTCGGCCAGTTCCGGGCGCGCAAGCGGGTAAAGATCGACTTCCATGGACACGAGCAGCGCGACGGGCGCGTCGGGAAACTGGCCGAGAATCGCTTGGCTGCCGATCACCACCAGTTCGCGCTCGCCTGAAATACGGCCGGCGGCGCCGATCAGGTGCTCAAGGTCGGAACGCCGCATACACGCGCTTCCGCTCGCTCGCGCTAAGCACGCCGGCAAATGGCGTGGACTGCCGGAGCCGCACCGCGCGCTCTCCCGGGTCGGTGATGAATGCGGCGATCTCGGGCCAGGAACGGTCGAGCATGGCTTTCCATTCATCGAGCGCGCGCGGCACTTGGGTAGCGTAGCGCGAGCGCCATGCCGCGAGTCTGCGCCTCACGCCATTCAGTAGCGCCGGGTTGCGCTCGACCTTCTGCGCGGCGAGGCAGTGCATGGCGAGGCTGCGGGCTTCAAGCACGCGATGCGTCAGCAAGCCGGCCGATACCGCCGGCACACGGGCTTCCATACGGATGACCGGACGCAGGCCTGCCGCCCGCTGGCGTGCGCGGTAGCGGCGCATGCGCTCAGCGGCCGTGAGCGCCCGTCCGGTGGGCGGCCGGCCGGGTAAGCGGCCGGAATGTGAATGTCGTTGTCGGGGTCTGCGCATGCGAATTATCGTAACACGTTACAATAATTATGGCAATCCGGGGGGGGGGCGTAAGCTACCTCGTCGACCGCGGCCCCGGATTCAACATCCTCGAATTCACGCGGCCGGGTTGAACTTCCAACGGAACCGCCGACAGGAACCCGTGAACGAGTGAACGGGTGAACGAGTAAAGGATTCCCTCTCCCCCGTCACCGGGGGAGAGGTGCGCCGGAACGTGGAGCAGGGACCCGTTTACGGGATGCGACCGTGAAGGCGCACAATAGCACGCGGATTTCCGACGCACTGCATCC
>JACQOI010000266.1 GCA_016202615.1 Betaproteobacteria bacterium | reverse complement strand
TACCGGAACTTCATATTGCGACTCAGGCTGCCCTCGCGGCCTCGAACACGGCCAACAGGACACCGAGCACGTGGAAAAGCCCATGTTGGTACGCATCGCCGCCTTCACCCATCAGGGCAGACAGCGCCGGCGCAACGAGGACTGCATTGCCGTCGGCGACTGGATTCGTCATGGGCCGATGACGGCAGCAGCGGTTTCTACGCACACACTACTGAGCATTGCGCAACCGGATGACAATCCGGTTGCGCTCGACGCTCCCCTCGCCCCCCGGGGGGGCATGGGGGTGAGGGCAGAGCGATGTAACGCAGTTACGCAAAGCTCGATAGATCGGCCCTTGATCGCCCTGATCGCCGACGGCATGGGCGGCCACCCCGCTGGTGATGTGGCGAGCCGGTTCGCCGCTGAGCGCCTCGCCAGCGACCTGCCGCACGTTTGCGGCAGCGACGGGGCGCTGCGAAAAGCGCTGCAGCGCGTCAACCGCGAGCTTATCGCCGAAGCGCGCACGGAACCCGCGCGCATTGCCATGGGCACGACCATCGCCGGCGTCGCGGTGCTGCCGGAGGAAGTGGTCGTGTTCAACATCGGTGACAGCCGGGTCTACCGCGCCGATGAAGGCGTGCTCGAGCAGGTCAGCATCGATGACGTTCCGCATTACTACATTCCGGTACTCGGCGTCGAGTTGCGCACCGGAGAGCTGACGCAACATCTGGGCGGCGTGCCGTACGAAATGCCGATCGAGCCGCACATCGTGCGATTGCCGATCGCTGGCGCGCAGACCTGGCTCATCTGCAGCGACGGGCTTTACGACATGGTGGACGACGAGACGATTGTCACAGCGATATCAGACGACTTGGCCGCAAGCGTCCAGGCGCTCTTCGATGCCGCGATGCGGGCCGGCGGCGCCGACAACATTTCAATCATTCTGCTGCGCACTGAGCGCGGCGATTAAAGCGAAAAATCAGTCGGAACCGCCGATGAACGTCGATGAACGCGGATAACGGCAAACTGCAAACTGGAAACTCGAGCCGCTCAGCTCGCGCACCAGTGCGCTCGCGAAGGTTTGCTTTCGCGCCGGTCCTGTTGCAAAATACTTACTCGGTATTACGATTGGAGAGTGCTATGGATACGTCGGTCACCAGCAAGGGACAAGTCACCATTCCGAGGCAGGTTCGGAAGGCGTTGGGCATCACGGCCGGAACGCGGGTGCGGTTCACCGCGGAAGGCCGGACCGCACGCATGGAAATCCTGAAGGCTGGCAAGCCGTCAACTGTCGAGGAGGGTTTCGGCATGGCGAAGTACAAAGGGCCGCCGGTGCGACTGGCAGACTTCGACGCATCCGCAATGCTGGCGGGAAAACGGCGCAAATGATCGCGCTCGATACGAACCTCCTCGCCCGCTTCTACGTCGACGACCCATCCGACCGGGAGGCCGTCGGGCAGCGTGCCACCGCAAGGCAGATCATCGCTACCGAGCCGGCACTGTTCGTGCCGCGAACAGTGCTCCTGGAACTGGAGTGGTTATTGCGCGGCCTGTACCGTCTGAAGCCATCGACGATCGTCGCGGTTATCGATCACTTATGGCGGCTCCCCAACGTCACAGTAGAGGACGTTGACGTAGTCCGCGCCGCCTTGCATGGCTACCGCGCGGGAATGGACTTCGCGGATGCGTTACATCTCGCCGCGGCGCACCGCTGCCGCGGCATGTTCACGTTCGACGATCGGCGCTTTGCTCGACGGGCGCGGCGGCTTGGACTAAAACCTCCCGTTTCGGTGCCGGCGGCTGCGGCCCGCCGTGAGTAGTCGCACTCGAAATCGGGCTCGGGCGTTTCAATGAGCAAGTGGTAGTGATTGCCCGTGGTCAGGCCACGCAGCAAAGGTCTGGCCTTTTTTCCGATGCGGGCCGGCGGCGTTGACAACATCTCGATCATCCTGCTCCGCACGGACCAACACCAATCATTTCATACACAACAAACGCGCGTCGAGTTTGCCAGCGCAAGGTCAAAAACTGACCTTTGTTTGTCCCCCGAGTCGATGCTCCTGTTGTGTGTTCTATTTATGCTCTATGGGAATCGGAGCGAGCACGGAGCTCGTAGTTACCGTACGCGTCTTGGCCGTTTCGATCAAGTCTGCCGACCCCTGTTGAGTGCGAAGAAGGTGTGCTTGTGACAAAGGATCGAGGGCCGCGATCACCTCACGAACAGGAAATTCACGCCGGTCTTCAAGGTATCTCGCAACCTGGCGAGAGGGTGGCCTTGGAAGCGACGCTTCGTTCGGAAGTTTGGCGTCGGCAGATAAAAATTGTACGACGACTTCCCACGCTTGATAGAATGCCTGCATAAAGCTGCGATCGTAAGGAAGCGGACAAATCACCAGGTTTTTTTGGGTCATCTTTTACGATTGCATCTGATTCACCCTCGCTTGCTGGTACGATTTCCAACCGAAGACCTTTTGCTCCTTCGAGCTGATTCCTGTTGATCTTGAGAGTGGTTCCGATCCATCTGTCAGTATCAGAATTGCCCGTGAAAAGATCTGCTTTCCAAAGACCACTAACGCTTTGCGGAAGAAATGTACGCATTATTGGTCTCCGGAAAGCAGCCGCCACGGAACGGATATGCGCTTTCAGTTTTGCGGGCCGCCCCTTGGTTCCATAGAGAAGGATGGACTCATCCGTAAGTAACTCAGACGCAGTTTCAATGAGATTGAGAGCCCCGTTCTTCTCCGCACCGAACAGTATAGATGCCATCTCCCGCCCAAACAGATTGCATTGGTGCAAAGCATCCTCGACCCGCTCCATGATTAACGGGTTTTTCTTCCTTATTGCGTCATGGACAGCATATTCAAAACAGATGCCGATATCTCCATCACCTGGTCTGCGGAGCCGTGGCAGCATGAATAGTTTGACGTCATTCTGGCCGCCAGCTTCCCTGATGACCTGCTCCTTAAGGGAATAGAGAATGCCGGCGAGGATTGGGCGGACAATCGCCGTTATAGCGCTCACTTCATCGATTACCGGGTTTTCCTGGAACTCCAGTTGAAGCTCTAACTGTTCTGGTCGATTCATCTTCGCGCTTTTTTCATATTCACACCCAACCGTGAAATAGAGTGTATGCCGGAAATGCTATTCCCATCCGTATGCAGATGCAAATATCCGCAGCCATATGGGGCCAACAAGCGGTGACCGGTAAGCCGTGAGCGGTAAGCGGTAAGCCGGAAAGCGGTGAGCGGTGAGCGGTAAGCGGTAAGCGGTAAGCGGTGAGCGGTGAGCAGTGAGCGAGCAGTGAGCGGAAAACTGCAGGCAGTGGTATTCGCCTCTCGCCTCTCGCCTCTCGCCTCTCGCCTCTCGCCTCTCACGGTTCTTGTGAAACCGCCCACCATTCCGAAGCAGGTTCGGAAGGCGTTGGGCATCACGGCCGGAACGCGGGTGCGGTTTACCCCGGAAGGCCGGAGCGCGCGAATGGAGATCCTGAAGGCTGGCAAGCCGTCAACTGATTGGGGGACAAACTGACCCTTGTCTCCTGTTCACGAACAAATCTGCAAAGTTTCCGACACGCGGTTGCCAGACTGAGGCGAACCAATTCGCGTTAAGACCGCGGGAACGAATGGATTAGATACCAAACCAGCCAAACCAGCGCTATTCCAGCGATCAAGCCAATTCCGGTTACTAACGTTCGATCGAGGGTGTCAAGGCCGAAAACGTATACGATCGCGTTAAACGCCGCCAGAAAACCGACAACCGCCAGCAAAAGCCAGACAATGCGGTGAACGAGATTGCCCATTTCCGTTTCCACCTTTCTCCTTCCAATTCAAGAACATCCCACGATTTTTTGCGTCGCATGAGTCGTTCCGTTTACAGCGCCAGTAATAGCTAACGCAAAAACAATGCCAATTTGAACTGGTTCAAGTCTCGCCCGCTTATACCTCGACGACCCGTCCGACTCGGCGTTGGTGGACTCCACGATGCAAGCCGGTGGCGCCGAGAACCCATTTGCTTCTCGCTCAAATTAATCCGGCGGCATAGCCCCGTGACACGTTAGCGGAACGCCCGTCTGCGGGAACGGGGCTTAGGCGCGCTGCCCGCAAGCGGCCGGCTACGCCGGTAACGAGTCCGCGCGCCATGCCGCCCTACGATTCTGCTCACC
>JACQOI010000226.1 GCA_016202615.1 Betaproteobacteria bacterium | reverse complement strand
GGGCCGCCGCCCTTGTACGCCACGTGCTCCATCGGAGCTTTCGTCACGGATTTGAACAGTTCCGCGGCCAGGTGACCCAGCGATCCGACCCCGGCCCCTGAAAAGTTCAGCCCACCCTTGTTTGTCCGCGCGAGATCAATTCTTGCTTGTGATTGATTTACGAGCGATGCCCGGGGATAGGAAATTCAAGCGCGGCGCGAACCAAAGTGTGGTCGGCGTCGGCGCTCCTGTCAAACGCCCACTTACCTCTTTTAACCCGCGGGAAAACCTGGATCAGTTGTCCGTCGATAGTTGTCAAGTAGCGTTACCGTGCGCCCATAAATTGATGCAGATCAACCAATACGGGCCTGCGCCGCCCGACAATGAAAACACAAGGCGGCCCACATGACCCAATTCACGCGGATCCAGAACGCCGGTCTGGCGTATCGCCTCGGCGAGCTCGATCAGCAACTGCGCACCGACATCCGCGCAGCGCTGCTGCAATCGGGGGATGAGAAATACCTCGACCTCGCCGGCAGGGTGCACGATCTCGGCGACGAGGCGGTCGCCAACGAGCTGATCGAGACCGGCGATGAGCTGATCGAGCGCCACGTGCAGGAGTTGCGCGCGATCGAAGCGGCGCGCCGGCGCCTCGCGGACGGCAGCATCGATCGCTGCGTCGACTGCGGTGACGACATCGGCTACGAGCGCCTGCTCGCCTACCCGGTCGCGGTGCGCTGCGTCGTGTGCCAGCGCCGGCACGAAAAAACCTACGCGCACGAAGACACCCCGCGGATGTAGCGGATCATGCCGGTCCACAACGCGGACATCGCAACCATCTTCGAGGAGATCGCGGACCTGCTCGAGATCCGCGGCGACAATCCTTTTCGTATCCGCGCCTACCGCAACGCCGCGCGCAGCGTCGGCGAATTCGGGCGCGAATTCAAGACCCTGATCGAAGCCGGCGCGGAGCCGCCCAAGCTGCCCGGGATCGGCGCCGACTTGAGCGCTAAGATCCACGAGATCGTCACCACCGGGCACTGCGCGGCGCTCGACAAGCTGCGCAAGGAGCTGCCGCCGGGGATCACCGAGCTGCTGAAGGTCCCGGGCCTCGGCCCCAAACGCGTGCAGGCGCTCGATCGCGAGCTCGGAGTGGCGACCCTCGCGCAGTTGAAGCAGGCGGCGCGCGCCGGGCACATCCGCGAGCTCGCCGGGTTCGGCGCCAGGACCGAAGAGCGCATACTCGAATCGCTCGCGGTGCACGCCGAGCAGGCGCAGCGCGTGAAGCTCGCGGTGGCGACGCAGTATGCCGAGTCGCTCATCGAGTATCTCAAGCGCGCGCGCGGCGTGCGGCTGGTGGTGGTCGCGGGCAGCTACCGCCGCATGAAGGACACGGTCGGCGATCTCGACATCCTGGTGACCGCGCGGCCCGGCAGCACGGTGATGGAGCGCTTCGTCGCCTATGACGAGGTGCGGGAAGTGCTGGCGCAAGGGGAAACCAAGAGCAGCGTGGTGCTGAAAAGCGGATTGCAGGTCGACTTGCGGCTGGTGCCCGCGGAGAGCTACGGCGCCGCGCTGCATTATTTCACCGGCTCCAAAGCGCATAACATCGCGGTCCGGCGGCTGGCGCAGGCGCGCGGGCTCAAGCTCAACGAGTACGGCGTATTCCGCGGCGAGCGGCGCGTCGCGGGCGAGACCGAAGAGTCGGTGTTCGCCGCGGTCGGGCTGCCGTTGATCGCGCCGGAGCTGCGCGAGGACCGCGGCGAAATCGAAGCCGCGCGCGCCGGCCGCCTGCCGCAACTCGTCACGCTCGCCGATCTGCGCGGCGACCTGCACGTGCACACCAAGGCTTCCGACGGGCGCAACACGATCGAGGAAATGGCGCGCGCGGCGCGCGCGCAGGGCCTGAGCTACATCGCGATCACCGAGCACTCGCGCCGGCTGGCGGTGACGCGCGGCCTCGACCCGCAGCGGCTGGCGCGGCAAGTGGACGAGATCGAGCGGCTCAATGCCGGGCTCACCGGCATCACGTTGCTGAAAGGCATCGAAGTCGACATCCTCGAGGATGGCACGCTCGATCTGCCGGACTCGGTGCTGCGGCGGCTCGACGTGGTGATCGCCGCCGTGCACGGCAGGTTCGACCTGCCGCGCCGCCGGCAGACCGAGCGCATCCTGCGCGCGCTCGACAACCGCCATGTCAATCTGCTCGCGCATCCGACCGGGCGGCTCATCGGCGCGCGCGAGCCGTACGACGTCGACATGCTGCGCGTCGTGCGCAAGGCGAAAAGCCGCCGCATCTGCCTCGAGCTTAATGCGCAGCCGGAGCGCCTCGATCTCGACGATGTCATGTGCCAGATGGCGCGCGACGAAGGCGTGCTGGTGAGCATCAATTCGGATGCGCACAGCACGTTCGATTTCGCCAACCTGCGCTACGGGATCGGGCAGGCGCGCCGCGGCTGGCTGGGGGCGGCCGAGGTGGCAAACAGCCGCCCGCTTGCCGCACTCAAGCCACTGCTCAACCGCGACATCACGTGAGCGTGCTTATCGCCGCGCTTTCATTGGCTACATAGCGGTATTGGCAGCAGGGGCGGTGCGATTAAATGCCGCGCAGGATTATTGATTCAGATCAATGGCGTGACGCCGGTGCTGCATATGATTACACAATGAATGATTGCTGGGTAATCGTTGCCGATGGCGCGCGGGCGCGCTTCATGACGGTCGAGCGCAATATGGGGCGGCCGCCGCGCTCGGCGCTGCGCCTCGTGGAGAGCGCGCGGCTCTCGAATCCCGAACATACGGCCAAGGGCCGGCGCGACACGCGCAAGATCAAGAGCGGCCGCGATACCGGGCGCGGCAGCGTGGCGCCGCATGGCTACACCGATCATCGCGAACCGCATGAAACGGAGCTATTGCGCCGCTTTGCGTCGCGCATCGCGCAGCAAGCGGTGACACTGGTAACGGGCGGCAGGGCCGCCAGCGTCGTGCTGGTCGCGGAGCCGCGCATGCTCGGGTTGCTGCGCGTGGCGCTCGAGCCGGTGAAGAAGGCCGGCGTCAAACTGAGCGAGTTGGAACGCGACTACACCTGGTGCAGCGCGCCACAGTTGCAGCGGCATCTTGCGGAAAATGGGTTGCTGCCCGGCGTGGCCGGCGCGGTTTGACCTGCGTCGAACTACCGAATGGAGATCAGTGTCAGGCGCCCTGGCCGATCAGCGCGCGCAGGCGCTCGGGGTCCTTGAGCTCGATGCTCTTGTTCTGGACCGTGATCAGCCCTTCGGTCTGGAAGCGGGAAAACGCGCGGCTGATGGTTTCGAGCTTGAGGCCGAGGTAGCTGCCGATTTCTTCGCGCGTCATGCGCAGGTTGAAGCGCGTCGCCGAATAGCCGCGCGCGGCGAAACGTTGCGACAGGTTGAGCAGAAACGCGGCGAGCCGCTCCTCGGCGCGCATGCTGCCGAGCAGCAACATGACGCCGTAGTCGCGGGCGATCTCGCGGCTCATCATGCGGTGGAAGTGGCGCTGCAGCGCGGGAATGTCGCGGCTCAACTGTTCCAGCTCGATGAACGGGATCTCGCACACGTCGCTATCTTCGAGCGCAACCGCGTCGCACATGTGCTTGCCGGAGCCGATGGCATCCATGCCGAGCAGCTCGCCCATCATATGAAAGCCCGCGACCTGTTCGCGCCCGTCGTCGTGAAGCACGCAGCTCTTGAGGAATCCGGTGCGCACCGCATAGAGCGATTGCAGCGCGCCGCCGGCGCGGTACAGGTATTCGCCGCGCTTTACCGGTCGTTTGCGGTTGACGATCCGGTCGAGCTGCTCCATCTCGTCCGCCTCGAGCCCGGCCGGGAGGCACAGTTCATGCAGGCTGCACGACGAGCACGCGGTGCGCAGCTGGGAGACGGAAACATTTCGTAACGGATGGACGGTGCTCATGACGGATGAAATCAGGGGCAATGCGTCTGGTATCGGGTTCATTTTATACCGAATTTGACTTGCGTCAAGATTGGCGCTGGTGGCGCGCTGATAATGGAAACCGCCATGCATTGATGACTGACAATACCGGAAACAGCCTGCCCCCCGTGGCGGGTTGCCGATTACTGCCAGTTTATGTCTGTTGATCTGGATCAAACAGGCAAACCGGACATGCCCCGATACTTACGTGAAATCATGCTTCAGACTGTGAAATCCGCACCGGCTGTCATGCCGGCGGTCGAGATCGATCTCGATCTGATCCGGCGCTTCGATCAACTCGGTCCGCGTTACACTTCGTACCCGACCGCGGACCGCTTCGTCGAGTCATTCGACGCCGCGGCTTACGAGTCGTGGCTCGCGCGCCGCAATGTCGGCGGCATTACGCGCCCGCTCGCGCTTTACTTACACCTGCCCTTTTGCAGCACGCTGTGCTTTTACTGCGCGTGCAACAAAATCATCACCCGCGACCGCAGCAAGGGCGCCACCTATCTCAAGTATCTGACCGAGGAAATCGCGCTGCAGACGAGCGCCCTGGGCGGTGACGCCCGGGTCGAGCACATGCACTGGGGCGGCGGCACGCCCAATTTTTTCACGCTCGACCAGGTTGCCGAACTGAGCACGCAGTTGCGCGATCACTTCGACCTCGATTTTAACGGCGAGTATTCGATCGAGATCGACCCGCGCTCGGCCGACGCCGCCTACATCGCCGGGCTGCGCGAGCATGGCTTCAACCGCATCAGTCTCGGGGTGCAGGACTTCGATCCGAACGTGCAGCGAGCGGTGCACCGGATACAGAGCGAGGCGCAAACGCTCGAGGTGATCGCCGCCGCGCGGCAAAACGGCTTCCGCTCGGTCAACATCGACCTGATCTACGGTCTGCCGAAACAATCGCTGGTGAGTTTCGAGCGCACGCTCGAGCGCGTGATCACCGCCAATCCCGATCGCATCGCGGTCTACAACTATGCGCACCTGCCGAAGCTGTTCAAGCCGCAGCGCCGCATCCAGGAAGCGGATCTGCCGGCGCCGGAAACGCGCTTGAAGCTGCTGGCGTTGGCGATCCGGTGGTTGACCTCCGCGGGCTATCAGTACATCGGCATGGATCATTTCGCGAAAACCGACGACTCGCTTGCGGTGGCGCAGCGCCAGGGCCGGCTGCACCGCAACTTCCAGGGCTATTCGACGCATGCCGATTGCGACCTGATCGCGCTCGGCGTGAGCGCGATCGGCAACATCGGCCCGACCTACAGCCAGAATTTCCGCACGCTCGAGGAGTACTACGACAGCCTTGACCGCAATACGTTGCCGATCATGCGCGGTCTGGAACTGTCGGCCGACGACCTGCTGCGGCGCGCCGTGATCGGCGCGCTGATGTGTCACTTCGCGGTGTCCAAGGAGTCTTTTACGGCGTCCTACCTGATCGGTTTCGACAAGTACTTCGAAAACGAGCTCAACGAGCTGCGCGAGTACGAGGAGCTCGGCCTGGTCGAGCTCGGCGACGACGGAATCACGGTCTCGCCGAGAGGGCGGCTGCTGGTGCGCAACATCGCCATGGTGTTCGACCGGTATCTGCGGCAGGACCGCGAGCGCCGCCGCTATTCGCGGGTGATCTGAGATCGTCGGGTCCGGCGGGCTCGATGACCGCCCTGCCGATCACGCCATCCGCGCCCTTGCCGACGGAAATGCCGTCGAGCATCAGCGACAGCGTCGCCTTGCCGTAGGTGTCGGCATTCGGATTGCCGAGGTCCCCGGCGTGGCGCTCGGGCGAATCGGGCCCGCCTTTTAATCCGTTGGTCGGGAGTGTTCGAATCCTGTCTGGCACGCGGTGCCCACGTTGGTCACGTAGCGCCGCTCCGCGATGCCATATGCATCGTTGCCGCGGGCGGTGATGTTTGGGCTGCCGATCTTCCCCGCGTACCAGCGTAGTGCCGACATACGATCCCTGAGTGTGCCGTAGGTCATGAACTCCTATAAAAAGGCGGGTAATCCTCCCGCCGCCCCGCTGCGCTAAATACCTAATATGGTATTATTTCTTCCTAATTATGATGTTTAGGGTATTGAAACATAGCTTTATGTGATAGCATATGCATCATATAACGCTATATCCTATGATGTAAATGGTATGAAACAGACTCGACCGCGCAACCTGCCCGATGAAATTAGGCGGGAAATCAAGCAAAGGCGCCACGCCAAAGGCTGGAGCCAGCTTGAGCTTGGCCAGAAGGTGCGGCTGGCGCAGCGGCATATCTCCGGCATCGAAACCGGCAAGATCGTGCCCCGCTACGACACGCTCCTGGAAATCTTGCGCGCGCTTGATCGGGATCTGGTGATGGTGCCGCGTGAGCTGTTGCCGGTCGTTCAGGCCACGGTGCGGGACTACCGCAATCGCAAAGCACACGATCAAACGGATGAACGCCCGCTCTACGCCGATAACGACGAGGAAGGCGCGTCATGACGACGAATCAGCCCGGCGCTCTTGCCGTTCGCCTGCATGGGAAGCGCATCGGCGTTATCACGCGCCTTGCGGGCGACCGTCATCTGTTTGCCTTCGATGAGGCCTACGTCAACGATAACAACCGCCCCACGCTCAGCCTTTCGTTTAAAAGCAGCTCGGGCGGATTGATTACGTCCGTTCGTCCTTATAACGTTCGCTTGCCGCCGTTTTTTTCCAACCTGCTGCCCGAAGGCCACCTGCGCAAGTATCTGGCCGCGCGGGCAAGCGTAAAGCCCGCCAGGGAATTCTTTCTGCTGGCCGCCTTGGGGGCCGACTTGCCCGGCGCGATTACGGTTACCGCCGTTGATGCTGCTGGCGATGATCATCATCGTGATGGCGGCGCTGATCGCCGTGATGATGCCCGCTCACCCTTGCGCTTCTCCCTTGCCGGTGTGCAGCTCAAGTTTTCCGCCATCATGGAAGCAAGCGGTGGACTCACGATTCCGGCTGACGGCATTGGCGGTTCGTGGATCGTGAAACTGCCGTCCGCGCGCTTCGAAGGCGTGCCCGAGAACGAATTTGCCATGATGGAGCTGGCCCGCGGCATCGGCATTCCGGTTCCCAAACTCAAACTGGTGCCCATCAAGGAAATCGAAGGCCTGCCGCAGGATGCCGGGAAGATGGAAGGCCATGCTCTGGCGGTGGAACGCTTCGACCGCAAGCCTGACGGCGGGCGCGTGCACATGGAGGACTTCGCCCAGGTCTTCGGCGTGTTTGCCGACGACAAGTACCAGAAGCGCAGTTACGCAAACATTGCCCAGGTGCTGGCGGCCGAAGCGGGCGAGGAGGGCGTAAACGACTTCGTGCGCCGCCTGGTATTCTCCGTGCTTATCGGCAACGGCGACATGCATCTAAAAAACTGGTCGCTGCTATACCCGGACGGACGCAGGTCGATCCTCGCACCGGCCTACGATTACGTCTCGACTATTGCTCATCTGCCGAACGACCAATTAGGGCTCAGCTTTGGCGGAAGCAAGCGGATTGATATCATTACCCAGGAACAAATCGGCCGCTTTGCGGATACAGCCAGCCTGGCCTTTGGTTCCGTGTGGGATATTGTGGAGGGAACCGTGTACCAGACTCTTGGAGCCTGGAAGAAGTTGGACGCCAAAGACGTGATGGCAAAAGCCGTGCGCGAGGCCACGGAAAAGCACATGCAGTATGCCGCCTCGTCCATTAAGTAAGTTCAATTCGTGCGCGTTGAAACTCGGCCCGCCGGCATCGTTGCGGTTGACCGAGCGGGAATCAAGTATATCCTTTTGGCAGCCTGGACAAGTTCACCAAGGACTACATGAGTGGGCGAAATCGGCATTTCCTGGATAATGACTAAATTGGCTGGTTATCAGCAGGGTCCCGTGTTACCGTAAGCGCGCCTATCAAAATGAGAGTAGCGCAGGCGCCCCGCCTGCAAACAGCACGGAGCAGACGGGGCGCCTGCGCTACAAAAGCGTATCTCTCGCACCGGGTAACAGCTCATTATGTTAGGGGCTCTAAGCGCCATGGCACTACCTTAAGTACATTGCCCGCGAGCGCCGAACAATTCCTGCAGGGTGCGCCCTGCGCACCGGTTCGCGCGGTGGTGCGCAGGGCGCACCCTACATGCCGGAACAGGCTTAAGGTAGTGACATTGGGCTCTAAGCGTGTTTGATGCGCTCAGCAAGAAAGGGGCAGGCTTTCGATGGGTTTGGAAAGCAGAATGAAGAGCGGAGTGCCTGACTTGAAATCGGAAATGGCCGCCGATGCCGGTCGCGCGGTGTCCGCGCAGTTTCGACCGCGCGTTGCCATTCTCATGGGCACGTTCCAGGACGAGCGTTTTCTGGCCCAGCAACTTGATTCCATCAGGGCCCAGACCTATTCCGACTGGGCGATATGGGCCTCCGATGACCGCTCAAGCGACGCTACCCTGAGCATACTCGAGTCTTACCAGGCAAAATGGGGAAGACACAAGTTATCCATTCAATCCGGGCCGGCGCAAGGATTCAGAGCCAACTTCCTCTCGCTCGCATGCAATCCTGCCATTCAAGCGGATTATTTCGCGTTTGCCGATCAGGATGATCTGTGGCACCCCGATAAACTAACGATCGCCATCGGCTGGCTCGAATCGGTTCCCAATGAAGTGCCCGCGCTCTATTGCGCGCGCACGCGCCTGATCGACGAGGAAAACAGGGAGGTCGGATTCTCGCCGCTGTTCGCCAGACCGCTCTCGTTTCGCAATGCCCTCGTTCAAAGCGTGGCGGGCGGTAACACCATGGTATTCAATGCGGCGGCTCGCGCACTGCTGATCGAGGCGGGCGCGGATGTGAGCGTGCAGACGCACGACTGGTGGACGTACATTCTGGTGACCGGCTGCGGCGGCAAGGTCTTTTACGATGCCACCCCCAAGGTCGGATACCGCCAGCATGGCAAGAACCTGGTCGGCTCGAACGCAAGCTGGCTTGGGCGATTCCGGCGCGCGCGCAGAATACTCATAGGGCACTTCAAGACCATGAACGACCGGAATATCGCGGCACTTCAACGCATGCGTCACCGGCTCTCGCCGGAGAGCCTTTGCGTGCTGGACGAGTTCTCGCGGGCGCGGGGCGAGTGGCTGATACCCCGAGCGCTTGGGGTCAAGCGCTCCGGAGTCTATTGCCAGACGCTGCTTGCGAACCTGGCGCTGATCGGAGCGACCCTCTTGAAGAAGCTGTAAACCCTGCGCCGCAAGCGTACGGGTATTGATTGATTCAACAGGATCGTCGGCTACGGCGGCGTTGCGGTGGAAGAGCTCGCTCCATGATCCACCTTTACACCATATGCTGGAATGAAGAGCGCATGCTTCCCTTCTTTTTCCGGCACTACGACCAATGGGTAGATCGTTACGTCATCTACGACGACAACTCGACCGATGCGACGCTGGAGATGCTGCACGCACGTCCGCGCGTGGAGGTGCGTGCACTCGTCCGCTCCGTGCCCGACTCCTTCGTGCTTTCGGCCCAGGCCATCTACAATTCCTGTTGGAAGGAAAGCCGCGGCGCAGCCGATTGGGTGATCATCACGGACATCGATGAGCACCTCTATCATCCCGATCTTGCCGCCTACCTGATGGCTTGCAAACGAAGCGGCGTCACCGCCGTCCCGGCGTTGGGCTACAACATGATTTCAGACACCTTTCCGCAGGGCGGGCAGCACCTTTGCGAGCTGGTCCTCAGAGGCGAGCCTGCTGTTAGCATGAGTAAGTTGTCGCTATTCGATCCCGACCGCCTTACCAAGACCAACTATGCGGTCGGGCGACACAGCGCGGAACCCAAGGGAAAGGTGCGCTATCCGAAAGAGGACAGACTGCTCAATCTTCATTTCAAGAGACTCGGTCTCGACTACGTCATCGCACGCTACCGCCTTCTTGCAACCAAGCGTGGTACGCGTGATCGCGCCAACAAATGGGGCTATCAATACGATAGGACGGCCGAGAAGCTCGCCGAGAGCTACGCCGCCCGCCAAGCCCACGCCTTCGACGTCATCGCGGCCGGCGAACGAGCCGCCCAGAAGCACCTGGAGCCCCGCTGGTGGCGGCCCCGTTGGCGGCCCGTTAATAAAATGAACAGCTCCCCAGCGGCGCGTTAGGCCATTCGTCTTACCTGTCGGCAGGTGTCTGCTTGGATTCAAAGCTGCCGCCTGAACACGCAGCTTCCAGCGCATGACGACCAGTCTCGCTGCAGGAGACGGCGGCTGAGACTTTCTTACGTGTCGCATGATCGTTGTAGGCGGGCAGCGCCAAACTCAGCACTATCAATACCGCTATTCCCAACGCAAGTAATTCCAATTCCACTTCAGAAGTTTCATTATTTCAGTGTAGGGTGCGCTTGCGCACCATCCGGCAATCGGTGCGCAAGCGCACCCTACTCCAATTATTAATGCTTTTTTGATTTGGAAATAGAATAAGGTCGAAAACTTACGCTTGAGTAACTCCACGACGGCCTCGGGGCCGGGAACCGGCGCTTCGACACTTGCCTCGGGTAAGCGCGGCCGCACTTGCCCCTCGCGCACTGCCTCCACGTCGGATCGAGCGGCATGGTGGCCATTTTGCCGTAACGGACATTGCGGATCGAGCGGCCGGAAGAGCAAAATGCCCGATGGCGCAAGAACTGCAAGCCCTGAATCGGCGCGCAGCCGCCGCAATTGGCGGCACGCGCGAGATTAGCAGGATCGAAATTCTTATCGATGCCTGGTGGACAATCTGGGTTTATTGGAGCCCTTGATGTTTTCAGTGATCATGCCTGCGTGGAACCGGTCCGGAGTCGTCGGTCGCGCGATCGAAAGCGTGCTGGCCCAGACATGGACCGATTTCGAGTTGCTCATCATCGACGACGGTTCGGACGATGAGCTCCCAGCCGCGGTTTCTGCCTATGACGATCCGAGAATCCGGCTGCACCGCTTTCCACACCGCGGCGTGAGTGCGGCGCGCAATTCCGGCCTGGCGCTGGCCACCCGTCCCTACCTGGCCTATCTCGACAGCGACAACACCTGGCGTCCGGGATTTCTGGTCGCTTTTCACGAACTCTTTTCCACGCGTGCCCCGCGTCCGGAGGCGGCCTACTGTATGGCCCGGCGCCAGGTTCATGGGGCCGCCAGGAGCTTTGCCGCGGAGGGGCCCGTCGGGGACAGTTTCAGCTTGCGGCGTCTGCGACAGGGTAATTACATCGACATCAACACCTTTGTGCATTCCCGTCGCTGTCTTGATGTGGCGGGATGGTTCGACGAGAGCCTTCGGCGCTTTGTCGACTGGGACCTGATCGCGAGGGTCGGGATCCTCACGGAACCGGCGTTCATCCCGGAAGTCATGGTGGACTACCATCTTGGTCTGGTTCCGGACACGATTACCTGCTCGGATGCGCCGATCAGTCCGGTCGCCGCCAAAGTAGCCCATGTCTTGCAAGATGTCGGCCGGCGGGTCGAAATCGAGCACGACACAGTGGTCTATGCCTGGGATGCTCTGTCGGATCGCAGGTACGACAACTGGTTGCGCATGCAGCAACCGCTGCCTGCCGATGACGGCCGTCAACCGCTGGCGTTTCCCTATATGCTGCAGGTCGAGCCTACCAGCGCCTGTAACCTGAGTTGTCAATTGTGCCCGGTGGCCGAAAACCAGCTGGGGCGGCCGACTCGTCATTTGCCGCTGGCGGATTTCAAGACCCTGGTCGATGACATGCAGGATCATCTGCTGCTGCTCGTGCTCTGGGACTGGGGCGAGCCGTTGCTCAACCCCGACCTGCCCAAAATGGTGCGTTATGCTACCGACCGGGATATCCGCACGGTCACCAGCACCAACGCGCACTTGCTGGCGCGGCCAGGGCTGGCCGAAGCGCTGCTCGAGGCGGGGTTGTCGACCCTGATCGTGGCGCTGGACTCGGTCGACGCAACCCGCTACGCGCGTTTCCGCAGGGGGGGCAGCCTCTCGCAGGCTCTGGATGGGCTCAAGGCTTTGGTCGCCGCAAAGCAGAGGCTTGGGGCCGGGACGCTCATCCACGCGCGCACGGTGGTGACCCGCACCAACGAAGCCGAGTTGTCGCAATTGCGTCGACTGTCCATCAGCCTGGGCGCTGACCACTTCAGCGTCAAGACTCTGAATCCGAGCTGCGGCGAGAATGACATGGATGATGAACTGGTGCCGGAGAACCCGCGCTACAGGCGCTACGAATATGAACCTGGTTCCTGGCGCCGGTTGCGAGACAACACGCCATGCGAGCGCCCCTGGCGTATGGCCAACATACTTTCCAGTGGCGCGGTCGTTCCTTGCTGTTACGATTTTGATCAATCCATGCCAGCCGGGAATATTGCCGCGCAGCCGTTTACCCACGTCTGGACCGGTGAGTCCTTTGCCTCGATTCGCCGCCGGATTCGCGGGCAGCAGCAGACGCTTCCGAAATGCCGCAATTGCGGCGTCAATTTCCGGCTATCTGCGACGGGCTGGTTTGTTCGCGGGGAGGGAAGCCGCCCGCAAATGCGGTTCTCCATGTCAGGGAGAAGCGCCGCGAAAATCGCGCCCCTTTTGCATGAAGGCGTGTTGCTCTCAGAATTTGCCCGCCAGTTTGAAAATCTGCAGCGCTCAAGGTCATGGCGGATGACCGCGCCCCTGCGTGCAGGCAGCGATCTGGCGCGCTATCTGGTGGGACAGTTGCGCAAGCGCGGACGGGGTCGCTACTGAGCCCTGCATAACGAATGTCCTATCTGAGGCGCAAAGAAAGATCGCAGTGTTTGATGAACGAACGCAACAACGGCTCGTCATCGCCGATCGCGAGGGTGGCAACTTGGGTC
>JACQOI010000213.1 GCA_016202615.1 Betaproteobacteria bacterium | reverse complement strand
GGTCTTGCGGTCTACCAGACCTGCCTGATACTTCAGGTAGCCGTCCTCGACATTGTCGTTGATCTTTTTCAGCGCCTCCGCCCCACCCACGTGGGCCACGAAATCATGCAAGCCGTACCGAAACCCCCGCAGCTGCGTGGTGCGCTCCAGTTCTCGCTCTATATCGGTTGACATCTGGTGACTCCTTCTCTTCTTCAAGTTACGATAAAAAATTGCCTCGACTCCAGCGCCAGATCAGCCTGGCAAGTAGTCCAATTGGGGCGTGGAGCGGGCAGGCCGCGTGCGCTACTCAGGACGAATGCCGACATCGCGGATGACCTTGGTCCATTTCGCGATCTCGGACTTCAGATAACCCTCAAACTCCTCCGGCGTGCTGCCACGCGGATCAGCGCCCTGTCGAGAGATTGAGTCGATTACGTCAGCCGAGGATTAAGACTGGCGGGATCTCAGCGACGTTCCCCATGTCCTCTAGGTGCCAGAAGCGATCCAGAATGGCATTCACTCGTTTTGCACCCAGAACGTCCTCCGTTACACCCCGGAATTTCTCCACGACCTGCGTGTCGCTCAGTTGCGCCCCCGCATCGTCTTTGTCGCCCCCCGTCTCCCCTACCAGCCACTCCCCGCTGTTGGTCACGACGGTGATTCGTGTACGGTGCTCCACTGGCATCCGTTCATAGGCTTTCGTGAATTCCTCGTTTTCGACAATTTTTATCTTCTCGAGCAGCGCACGCAGTTCCGGATTCCAGAGGTGGTCATCGTTGAACGAACGCGGCGTCACTGTACCGTCCATCAGGACCGCTGCGACTATGTAAGGAATGCTGTGATCGGCAGTCTCCCGCGAGTCCGGGTTCCAGTGCTGCTCGCCGGTGGCATTGCTCTCCTTGGCTCTCGCGTAGAGCTCAACGGTAACCTGCTTCACATCCTTGATGTTTTTGAGTGGCGCCACCTTCTCGCTCGCCAGGATAGATGATATGGCGGTGCCACAGGCGGCGCGCGGCTTGATCATCGAGTCCTGCACCTTGAATAAAGTGCCATGGCCCCCGAGGGTATTGAGCGAGAAGCGTTCCCCCGCGACGTGATCACACCAGCCCGCCTTACCCTCGAAGGGCAGGTGCGGGCCCTCCATCCCGGCCCGCGCCAAGAGGGCGGCGAACACACCCGCCCGGCCCGCGTGTCCGGAAGCCACTCCCTTGAACATCGACAGGTGGCCTGTCCTCACCTGTCCCAGGATGACGTTGGGCACGACCGCCATCGAGATGCAGTGCGAGAGCTGGTCGTGGGGAAGGCCCAGCAGCTTGCCCGCTGCTACAGCGGTGCCTATGCATACCAAGTTCGTGAAATCGAAGTAAGGCTGCTCCCCCGGAATATGAACGGTGTCAGCAATGCGAAGGAAGACCTCATAGCCAAGGACGACAGCGGTGATGAATTCGCGTCCGCTCACTTGGGCGTGCTCGGCAGCAGCCAAGATCGGCAGCAGGACGTCGCTCGGGTGACCCCTGAGGCTCCCCGGCCAGTGGTAGGTGTCATTCATTTCCGCAAAGCGCGCGGTTGTGCCGTTTACGAAGGCAGCCATGTCGAGCGTCGTTTTCATCCGAGTGCCGATGACGGTCGCGCCGCCAGGATTAGGCATCTGCGCTGCAAGGTTGCGGACAATGTGGCAGGGCTCGCCATAGAACCCGCCGAACAGGGCACCGAGAGTGTCGATTATACGCACCTTGGCGGCGTGGATCGCGACCGCCGAGAGGCCATCATAGCTTAGGCCAGAAGCATAGCTCGTTAAGCGCTGCTGAATGCTGTCTACCGCCTTGCTCACACTGCGCTCTACCGGTTTGTTCATACCGTTTTCCTTGCCAAGTTACCGGTTAGTAATTTGGAGCTCGCACTTTGATCGCTTCCCGCTCCGTCGAACTGCTCACGGTCATCTGTTGGAACTCTGGTCGAACGCACGACTCGTTTTGTGGTGCTTTCCAAGCCGGTGTATACGCGGGACGAACTCGATGTCGTCGCGTTGAACTCGATATCTGACCCGGAAAAACACCGGAATTTACGTCGCCGCTCGTCGTCTTATCAACAGATGATGTTGTTGCAAGCTGCTACTGGTTCTATTGATCAATTCCGCGTTGCACTTGGTGCTTGAGCCATGCCCGGACTCAACTCTCCCCATCAGACTTTGATGACGACTTCGTCCCCCTCGACCGTGAACTTGTGGTTGAACCCTTCTGAAGTCCATTCCATGTAGCGCACCATGTCGTCAAAGCGTGGATCGCCGTTGTGCAGCACTTCCGGTCGGTACAGCTTGTCGATCATCATAGGCACGTAGGAGACGCGCTTTACGCTATCCTTTGAGAAAATGGCTTTGGCAAGCAGTGTCCTCTTGGAGTCTTTACCATACGGCAGCAACGGGTAGTCTGGATCCTGATCAGTATGGTTACGCATAGCGCCATGAGCCCAAGGCGCCTCCGCCCACACCCCGGGAAAGGGCCCGCCCGGCTTGGTCATGCAGAAGTTGCTCAGGCTGTAGAAGATGGCCTTGCCCTTGTAGACTTCAATCGCTTTCGGAACATGGGCGTGGTGGCCCATAATTAGGTCGGCACCCGCGTCTATGCACGCTCGAGCCACGGTAACCTGGTAGTCTGCGATGATTCGGGGCACCCAGAGGACACCCCAATGAAACACCGGTATAAGAATATCAACCATTTTACGCAGTGACGCGATGTCGTCCATGATCATCTTCATATCGCGCTCATCCGGCTCAGTCCGGACTCGCGTCGGCGCATGAGGCCCTCGCGGTTCGTAATAGGTCTTTACGCGCAGTGGCGCAATGCCTATTTTGTCGGGACCGGCCTCGCCGCCGTCCGGCAGGACCGAACAGTAGCCCAAAAAGCCGACCTTGATGCCGTTGCGCTCTACGATGGCCGGTTGGCGGGCTTCCTCCAGGTTTTTTCCCGCCCCCGTCACCTTTATGCCCTTTTCCAGCAGGAGCGCCCGCGTGTCCAACAGCGGACCGGGGCCATAGTCGTACATGTGGTTGTTGGCTATGGTCACCGCATCAAATCCGCAGTCGGTGAAAATCTGCGCCATTTCCGGCGGCTGGCAGCCATGCGCGCTTCCTTTAGGTCCTGACCCGACCTTTCGTGTCGAATACTGACGTTCGCAATTAGCGAAGCGCAGATCGACCGTAGCAAGCGTAGGACGTACGAGTTCCGAGTAGCGCTCGATCGGAAAGCCATCCTTGGGGCCGTGTGTGGGTCCGCAGTCTCCGGCTCCCAGGAAGGAAATCTCTGAAGAAGTCTCGGTTATTGCCACTTGGTTCTCCTTTGCGCTCTCCTGCGAACTTTGTTTAGCTAGCCGAGGGCAAGCCATCAATACAACGACCAGAGCTAATGGACGGTGGTTTACCAAGGAAAACAGTGGCCATAATTAGCGGTGATCAATGCAATCACGAACCATAAATCCCAGCCTGACTTGACAACATCCTCACACCGGAAGCAATCGCCGCCGCCAAGGTACGCGTCATCGACACTCTCAGCTTCTGATCAGCCATTGGTACCTTTTGATTAACCGCCGTTTGATATCAGTAACTACTCACGTCGGAGGCCAGCATCCTTGATTAGCTTGCGCCACTTTACCATGTCGGATTTCACCGTGGCCGCAAGTTGCTCCGGCGAACTGCCGACGGTCTCCGTTCCAACGTCGGAAAACCGCTGTTTTACCTCTGGCCTGTTAAGCACTCGCGCGATTTCCTGGTTCAGTCGAGTGATAATCGCCGCAGGCGTTTTAGCCGGCGCAAACATGACGTTAGTGTTTTCCATTTCATAACCAGGCACGGTTGCCGCCAGCGTTGGCAAATCGGGAAACAGCGCGGACGGCTTAGCGGTGGTAACCGCCAAGGCCCGCAATTTACCGGACTTGATATGTGGTACCTGCGAAGGGCCAGTATCGATCATCATCTCCGCTTGGCCGCTGAGCAGACCAATAACTGCCGGTCCAGTGCTCTTGTAAGGAACATACACGATATTGACGCCGGCCATGACCTTGAATAATTCCCCCGCGAGATGAGGCGGAGTGCCTATCGAGCCCGCAGCATAGTTAAGCACTCCCGGTTTAGCTTTGGCCAAATCAATCAACTCCTTGACGGACTTTACCGGCAACGAGGGATGCACAACAAGAAGTAGAGGCGCACGCGCTGTCAATGAGATCGGTGAAAAATCCCTCACCGGATCGTAACGCGTTTTTTCAAAAAGCGGTAACACCCATAAGCCGGGGCTGGTGGCAAGCAGAGTATAGCCATCAGCCGGCGCTTTGGCCACAATTTCTGCAATAACTGCAGTTGGTCTGTTATCTACTATCACCGACTGGCCCAAGGGGCCTGAAATCCCTTGCGCAATAAGACGTGAAAGGAGATCGCTACCACCCCCGACCGGGGTGGTGACGATGCGTAGGGGCTTGTTCGGATAATCCTGGCTGGACACCGCACCCGTGCCAACAACCATCAAGCCAACTGAGAATATCGATACAACAAAACGTGTCATTAACATAAATCCTCTTTGATAATAAAGTTGGTCATCGACTCCATCTGAGAAATCCAGCTCCCCGTTCCGCTACGGGTCAAGTCCGAAGATTGCTGTAAATTGGTTTCGATAGACTGACTGTTTTGGTTGCTGCGTTGTTAGCCGGCGAGCGCGATCACGCGTTCCTGATGCGGCCGTCTTGAACGGCCTCGACAAGGAGAAAGCGGGAAGGAATTTCCTATCCCTTTGCTGGAGAACCTGAACTTGGAACCGGTGGACGCCGGGATTCATTATCTGGCCCACACGGTAGAGGAATGCCGGTACTATTTCGACGCTATTTCCTCCGGGTTCGGCTGGGTCTTCACCGTCAATCACGTCCACTTGGTCCCCGCGGATATCGACGGGTTCCCGGACGCCTTCGGTATCTCCCGCATCAGCGAGTTGCGCCTGGCGGATAACTTGGGTAATAAGGAGGTCCACCTCAATCCCGGTGAGGGTAACAGCGAATTTGCGGCGGTGTTCCGTCGGCTGGAGTACGGCTACCACACCATGGCCTTTGGTAGTCTTCAGGACAAGCTGGCTACCCGGGAGATGTTCGCCAGGTACGGCTGAGTCCGGTTTTGAATGGCAAAACAACTCCTGTACCGGTTATCGCAGTTCCACCACCCGGTCAATTATGGGTAGGTCTGGACGGAAGGTGGCCCGCCAAGCTTCTAGTCCAAAGACTTTAGCAATGTTGCCGATCCATCCGCTCACTAGGTTGACCGCTTCCATTATCTCCTCCGGCGTAGCCCCTGCCTTGTGGGCCGCATGCATATGCAATTGGATGTGCGGTACCGAGTCCCTCTGGGCCACCAACGCTATTACAATCAACAGTTCCTTCGTCTTGCGATCTAGCAGACCTTGCTTCAGGAAAGAGTTGGCCACGGTATTGTCGTTGTGCTTTTTTAGCGCCTCCGCCCCACCCAAGTGGGCCACGAAATCATGCAGGCCGTACCGAAACCCCCGCAGCTGCGTGGCCCGCTCCAGTTCTCGCTCTACATCGGTTGACATCTGGTGACTCCTTCTTCAAGTGTAACTACTCAGGTGGCCATCACCATGATGTGCCACCACCAGGACGATACTCTACCCCCCAATGTCAAAGCAAGCGAGAAAACGCGCCATGCGCTCAGGGGATGTGGGGTGGTAGGTGAGCGGCAGGCTGGCGTGCACCGGCCGGGCCTCGGCACCAGTGGCGCACTTCGTTGCATCGCCCGTGGCGCCCACAGGCCCAGGTGCTCGTAGCGATCGGCAAGGTGCTTGCACCGCAGCGCCAGCCACTGCGCACCCGGCACCACTTGGAAGTTCCGCTTGAGGCCGGCATGCATCTTCGAGCGATAGATCACCGTGCCCGTGGCCGCGTCGCAGGTCATCTTCTCAAGGGACATCGGAGCGCGCAGCATGGTGCCGGCGAGCTTCTTGTGCCGCTTGGCATCCTCGGCCGGCGCCCTCACCGCGTTATGCGCCGAGAACCCGCTGTGGCCCCGGGCGAGCATGCGCTTGCGAAGCTCAGCGAGTGCCTCGTTTTTCACGAGAAAATCGAGCACCGCGCGCCGGAAGCCCTCGGCAAGCAGCGTCCGCGGCAAACACGTGCAGATGTGGATTGAAGTTAACCAAGTCGCCGAAGGTCAAGGGGCCGGAGCAATCGCCTGTGGAATGAAGCGCGGACCAGAATCCCCTCTTCGCCCCCCTCCTTTTCTTTGAGGGGGAAGGGTCAGGGTGCGAGGTGGAGGTCTTTCGGCCGCTCAGCCGCGTCACCCCGGCGCGTGGTCCTGGCGCCAGGCGTAGGTGATGGCCCAGTCGTCGCCCTCGCCCTCGAGACAGACCGCGGTGCCGTTGCCGGGCTTGAACTCGACCACCTTCCGGGTCTCGTCGCCGCACACGAGGTGCGAGGCCGAGCGCAGCAGGTAGTCGACATGGCCGCACATCATGATGTCGCCGCCGGCCGCAGCGATTTCCGCCATGAAAGGCGCGACCGGATCGCCGGTATTGACCGGGTAGGCCGCTTTCGCGGTCTTGTCCTCCGCGCCCAGCTTCGCGGCGACGCGGTCGGCGGTGTCGATGGTCCACTGCTTGTCGCTGTGCAGGATGCGCACCGGCGCGACGCCGAGCGCGCGGAAGCGTGTCCCCAGCCGGTCGGCCTGGTCGCGCCCCTTCTGGCTGATATGGCGCTGCGGGTCCTGCTCGGCCGACAGCGCGTCGACGTGATGCACGAGATAGACTTTCATGACTTTCTCCGCCCTTTTCCTCTGATTTGCCGAGTAATCTATTCCAACTACCCGAGCGAAACAAGCTCTTTTCCGCGACCCGCCTGCTCCGCGGTATTTCTTTCATGCGGCAGAAATGGCCGCTTAGGATGTGCGCCGTGCAAAAGCGACGCTTTTCATTAGGTCTGAACCCTCCCGGCAACCGATGATCGGCTGCGCTCTTGAGCCAGCAATCGCACGACATCCTTGCCGCCCCGCGCCTTGTCGCGGTTCTCCGGCGTCTCCTTCCCGAGCGCCGTGCTGGCGACAAAGCGATAAATGTCCGCCGCCCCCTGAAACACTTTCGGGGTGATGCCGGCTGCGTCGAGGGTCTTGGAGATCTCGAGCATTTCCGGCACCCAGCGATACGCCTTGGCCGGCAGGATCGGAAACTGGCCGAGCGCCCAGTCATAAAGATCGGCGCGGGACTGCCGCAACTGCTGTTCCAGCATGCTGTCGACGCCCAGGCATGCAGCGGCTATCAGCACCTCCAGCCACAGCGCCTGCGTGCCCTTGTTGAGGGCGCCATAGCACATCTTGAGCGCGCTCGCATCCGCAATGCGTTCGCTCACCACGTGCACGACGAGCTGCGGCCCGGCGAGCCGTTCGAGATCAGCGGCGCCGGGGCCCGACACGTACAGATTGGTCTTCGCCTTGCCGCGCGGCGGGGGGCCGATGATGCCGGCGTCGAGGAAACGCCCGCCCGCTCGTTGGACCATGCCGGCGATTTCATGCACGGTGTCCGGCGCGATCGCATTGCAGTCGACGATCAGCGTGTGGCGGCCGCTCGCGCGCAGCGCTTCCGCCGCTTCGCGCGCGAAATCGAGCGCGGCGCCCGGATTCATGACCGAGAGCACGACATCGCATTCGGCAACGAGTCGCGCAATCGTACCGACGTCGGTCAATCCCGCGTCGCGCGCGAGCGCACGGCTGCGCTCGCTGCGCTGGTCCAGTGCGGTGCAGACGGTGAAGCCCCGCGCTTTAATCTGCATCGCTACCGCCTGCCCCATGTCTCCGGGGGTCATCAAGCCGACTTTCTCGATCTGCATGGCGTCGCCTTTCAAGTGATTTAGGAACGAGAAACCATACCACGGCGAGCGCGGCCGCGCTTTCTTATTCGGCCGCACCAGATGCAGATGTGGCCGCCGGGCAGCCCGCCCGTGGCGCCGCCGCATTGCAACCGAAAGACGAGGCTTTGATCGCCATCGTCCGTCATTCGAGCTGACAACCGATCGCGCTCCGGTAATGTCAGCGCTCATATTCCCTTCGGAGTGCCCTGCTTCGGGTGTGCGCCGTGATAAGGCGGCGCTTTTTAGTGGGTGCAAGGCCCATCCGGCAACGAATGTCTGCTCTTGAGAAGCGCGAGTGTCCGGAACGGGTCGTAAAGCGACCATCGGCAAACAGTCGGTTACTCGCCAAAACCGGTCATTCGCCAAGGTGGGGCTTAAACCACTTTGGTCAGCCCTATGATCAGTTTCTCATCGAACCACTGTTTCGAACGCGAACGCTGCTGTTCGTCAAAGCAACCTTGGGCGCTATTTCCATGGCATGAGCTGGTGGTGCACCTCCTAACCGCGTGCACTAATCAGGACGCAGGTCGGCAGCGCGGATGACCTTGG
>JACQOI010000211.1 GCA_016202615.1 Betaproteobacteria bacterium | reverse complement strand
TCGCGGCCCGGGGTGCGCTCGATCGAACCGTGACCCGGTGCCAGCGTCTGTAGAATCGGATCGAGGCGTTTGATCGCGTCTTCCGGCCCGCCTGCCATCATGCAGTAGCCACGCTCCAGCCCCCAAACGCCGCCGCTGGTGCCGATGTCGACGTAATGAATGCCTTTGGGCGCGAGTTCCCTGGCGCGGCGGATATCGTCGACGTAATGCGAATTGCCGCCGTCGATGACCAGGTCGTCACGGGCAAGCTTCGTGACGAGATCCGCAAGTGTGGCATCCACTGCCGCGGCGGGAACCATCAGCCAGGTTGCGCGTGGCGGTGCGAGTTTCGCCACGAAATCATCGAGCGAACCGGCGCCGACTGCACCTTCGCCAGCAAGCATTTCCACCGCCTTCGCGTTGCGGTCGTACACGATGCACTGATGCCCACCGCGCAACAGGCGCCGCACCATATTCGCGCCCATTCTACCGAGGCCGATCATTCCGATTTGCATGAATAGTTCTCCTTTGGACTGACGAAGTTATTGTAGCGCCGCGGCGGTGGCGGCGGCGAGCGTGGCGAGACCTCCCGAAAGCGCGTACGACTAGGAGCTTGTCGGACTTGCGTCCGACAAGCTCCTTAGGCAAAACCGCCCCGAAAAAAATGCGAAAGTATCGTTAAAAACCATCGAAACGTCGTTCCGGCATGCTGACCGAGGTTATGCGGCTGTGAAAGTAAACGTTATTCAGAAAAAATAGGGCGGTTTTGCTTTTAGCAGCCTGTCCTGACTGGTAAGTCCGACAGGCTGCTAGCGGTTGACGCGCGCCGGCGACGGCGACCTGCAGTGGCTATCCACCGCGCTGAGCAGCTTGTCGAATGCTTCCGAGAACAGAAGCAGGCCCTCATCGAGCAGTTTGTCGGTGACCCGTTCCATCGAAATGCCGACCTGGGCGAGCCGAGACATCGTGTCCCGCGCCGACTCGACGCCCTCGGTGAGGCTTGGCCGAACGCGACCGTGGTCGCGAAAAGCGTCGAAGGTCGCGGGTGGAATAGTATTCACGGTATCCGGTCCAATCAGCTCCTCGACGTAGACGACATCGCGATAACTCGGGTTCTTGGCGCCGGTGCTGGCCCACAGCACGCGCTGTGTTTGGGCGCCTTTTGCGGCAAGCGCCGCCCACCGCGCTCCGCCGAACAGCTCGCGGTAGCGCTGGTAGGCCAGCTTGGCGTTTGCAATTGCGACCTTCCCGAGCACGCTCCTGAGCAAATCGGCCTGCGGCGAATCCGCGGCTGACTTGAGCCGAGCTGAGATGAGCGCGTCGATTGCCGTGTCGATGCGGCTAACGAAAAAACTGGCGACACTCGCCACGCGGTCCAGCTCACCGCCGGCAGCCGCGAACCGTTTCATCCCGATGAGGTAGGCTTGCGCCACACGCTCGTAGGCGCTCTGCGAGAACAGTAGTGTGACGTTGACGTTGATGCCTTCGGCGATGAGTTGCTCGAACGCGGGAATCCCTTCGGGCGTCGCCGGTACCTTGATCATCACGTTATCCCGCGCGACCGCCCGCCACAGCCTTCGCGCCTCAGCGAGCGTTCCCTGGGTGTCGCGCGCCAGGTAAGGGGACACTTCGAGACTCACGCAACCGTCGCGTCGATGGCTGGCGTCATAGAGCGGCCGCATGACGTCGGCTGCGTCCCGAATGTCGCTGATCGCGAGCTGCTCGTACGCCGACTTGGCATCGAAGTTCTGGCCACGAAGGGAATCGAGGACATCGGCGTAGTCGGTGCTGCCGGTGATCGCTTTTTCAAATATCGCGGGGTTCGACGTCACCCCGCGCAAGCCGTCATCGTCGAGCAGGCGCTTCAACTCACCGCTCGTGATCAAGCTCCTGCGGATGTAGTCGAGCCACACTGATTGCCCCAGGCCGGCGAGCGCCTTGAGGGGATTGGTAGTGCCGATTGCAGCGGTTTGCATTCGATTCTCCTTGGATTTTGATTCGGGCAATAAGGGACTGCGCGCCCGCTCAACCGTCGCGCCGCCGCAGCTGCCGCCTTGCCGCGGCGAGGACGTTGTCAGTGGTAAATCCGAACTTTTTCTGCAGTTTCTTGAGCGGAGCAGATGCACCGAACGTCTTCATGCCAATGACCTCGCCGGTCGGTCCCGTGTATTGCGCCCAGCCGAAAGTCGATGCCTGCTCGACCGCCACGCGCGCGCGCACGCCTGGTGGTATCACCGACGCGCGGTACTCGGCGCTCTGCTTCTCGAACAACTCCCACGACGGCATGCTGACGACGCGTGCCTTGACACCGTCGGCAGTGAGCTTCTCGTGCGCTTCGACACATAACGCCACTTCGCTGCCACTGGCGAGCAGCAGTACGTCGGGCCTGCCGTCTTTCGCATCTGCAAGAACGTAGGCGCCTTTCGCAAGGCCAGCCGCAGCGGCATACTTGGTGCGATCGAGCGTCGGCAGCGCCTGTCGCGAGAGGATCAGCGCCACGGGTTCATGCCTGAGCTGCATGATCAGGCGCCAGGCTTCGATGGTCTCGTTGGCGTCTGCCGGGCGCAGCGTAATCAGTCCAGGGATGGCGCGCAGCGAGGCAATTTGCTCGACCGGCTGGTGCGTCGGTCCGTCTTCGCCGACGCCAATGGAATCGTGCGTAAAGATATAGACTACCGGGATCTCCATCAGAGCGGACAGACGGATCGCGGGACGCATGTAGTCGCTGAATATCAGGAACCCGGAGCCGTACGCACGCACCTTGGAAAGGGCGATGCCGTTCAGGATCGACCCCATGGCATGCTCGCGAATGCCGAAGTGGAAGTTCCGCCCGCCGCGGTTCGCCGCGCTGAAATCGCCCGCACCGCCGAATGTAAGCCGCGTCTTGGTCGAGGGCGCGAGGTCGGCCGAACCGCCGAGCAGCCATGGCAGGTTGCTGGCGATGGCGTTGAGCACCTTTTGCGACGCGTCGCGGCCGGCGATGCCCTTGGGGTCGGCGGGAAACGCCGGCAGCAGATCGCGGTCCCAGCCTTGCGGCAGTTCCCGCCGTTGCATTTGAATCAGTTGCGCGGCGAGTTGCGGGTGCCTTTCGCGATACTGCTCGAACGTCGCCAGCCACGCCGAGCGCGCTTCGCGCCCGCGTGCACCGATGCCGTGCGCGAAGTGCTCGTGCACGCCATCGGGCACCAGGAACTGGGCATCTTCAGGCCAGCCGTAATTGCGTTTGGTGAGGCGAATTTCCTCCGCCCCGAGCGGCTCGCCGTGGGCGGCGTGGGTGTCCTGCTTGTGCGGCGATCCGTAGGCGATGTGGCTGTCGACCATGATGAGCGTCGGGCGGTCGCTGGTGGCGCGAAAGGTATTGAATGCGCGCTCGAGCATTTCCAGATCGTTCGCGTCACCCACGCGCGTGACATTCCAGCCGTAGCCGATGAAGCGTGTGGCCACGTCCTCGGAAAACGCCAGGCCGGTATGACCCTCGATCGTGATCCTGTTGTTGTCGTAGACCCAGCACAGGTTGGCGAGTCTCAGGTGTCCGGCGAGCGATGCGGCCTCGCTCGACACGCCTTCCATCATGCAGCCGTCACCGCAGAGTGCGTAGACGTCGTAGCCGAACATCTCGAAACCAGGGCGATTGAAGTACTGCGCTTGCCACTGCGCGGCGATCGCCATGCCGACGCTCGCCGCCACCCCTTGGCCCAGCGGACCGGTAGTGGTCTCAACGCCCGAGGTCCACCGGTATTCCGGATGGCCCGGGCACCTGCTTTCGAGCTGGCGAAAGCGTCTGATGTCCTCAAGCGTCACGGCTACATGGCCGAGCCGCTCGTATTGCGGGTTGACTGCCTTGACGCCAGTCAGATGCAGCATCGAGTACAACAGCATCGAAGCATGGCCGATCGACAGCACGAAGCGGTCGCGGTCGGGCCAGATCGGGTCGTCGGGGTCGAAGCGAAGGAAGCGTTGCCAGAGCGTGTAGACGACGGGAGCCAGGGCCATCGCCGTGCCCGGATGGCCGGAGTTGGCTTGCTGGACCGCATCCATCGCCAACGTGCGGATCGTATTAATGCAGATCAAATCCCGGTTTTTCTCAGGGGGCTCGTGCACTACTATGCTCCTGTTCTTGCTCTGCATCTCGGATTACTTCGTTCCCCCGCATGCGCGGGATACGGGTTGCTCAACTGAACGAGCCGGTCAATCCCGGCTACCGCGAAGATTCAGTCGCCGATGTCATCAGCCACTGCAAATCGGCGGCGTCATCGGTTCTTGAATACATTGGTTAGTCGCTGACACACCCGCCAGCCTTACAGGTGCTCCTCCCGCTTCCGGTAGCGACGGATCAGACAGTTCGTTGAACTGTCGTGTCCGAGCTTGGGCTCTGCCTTGGTATCGAGTTCGGGAAGAATCTGCTGCGCCAGCACCTTGCCCAACTCGACGCCCCATTGGTCGAACGAGTCGATGTTCCAGATGGCGCCTTGGGTGAAGACGCTGTGCTCGTAGAGGGCGACGAGTTTGCCAAGCGTTTCCGGTGTGAGCCGCTCGGTGAGTATCGTGTTAGATGGGCGGTTGCCGTCGAAGACGCGGTGTGGCACCAACCAGGCGGGCGTTCCCTCGGCCTTCACTTGCGCGGCGGACTTGCCGAAGGCCAGTGCTTCGGTCTGCGCAAAGACGTTCGCCATGAGCACATCGTGGTGCCGGCCGAGCGGGTTGAGTGATTCGCAGAAAGCGATAAAGTCGCACGGGATGAGCTTCGTCCCTTGATGAATGAGCTGGTAGAAGGAATGCTGCCCGTTCGTCCCCGGCTCGCCCCAGAAGATCGGTCCGGTCTGATAGTCGATGGCGGCGCCGTCCACCGTGACATGCTTGCCGTTGGACTCCATCGTGAGCTGCTGCAGGTAGGCCGGGAAGCGCTTCAGATACTGGTCGTAGGGCAGGACCGCGACGGTCTGCGCGCCGAAGAAGTTGTTGTACCAGACGGCGAGCAGCCCCATGAGCACCGGCAAGTTGCGCTCGAATGGCGCGGTGCGAAAATGCTCGTCCATGGCGCGGAAACCGGCAAGCATGGCGCGAAAGTGCTCCGGCCCGATCGCGATCATGTTCGACAGGCCGATCGCCGAGTCCATCGAATAGCGCCCGCCGACCCAGTCCCAGAAGCCGAACATGTTCGCCGGGTCGATGCCGAATTTCGCCACCTCGGCCTCATTGGTCGAGAC
>JACQOI010000224.1 GCA_016202615.1 Betaproteobacteria bacterium | reverse complement strand
TCCTGCCACTGCCGCACCATCCCCATGTAGCGGTTGTTGAGGTTCACGATCTTGATCGGCAGGTGATACTGCTTGCAGGTCGACAGCTCCTGGATGCACATCTGGATGCTCGCCTCGCCGGTTACGCACGCGACCGTCGCCTTGGGATGCGCGAGCTGCACGCCCATTGCCGCCGGCAGGCCGAAGCCCATCGTGCCGAGACCACCCGAGCTGATCCAGCGCCGCGGCTTGTTGAATTTGTAGAACTGTGCCGCCCACATCTGGTGCTGGCCGACGTCGGAGGTGACAAACGCGTCGCCCCTCGTCACTTCATACAGTTTCTCGATCACGAGCTGCGGCTTGATGATCTTGGCGGCACGGTCGTATTTCAGGCAATCGCGACCGCGCCACAACTTGATCTGCTCCCACCAGGCCTTGAGCGCTTCCGGCTCGGGCTTTTCCTTCACCGCCTGTAACTGCTTGATGAGATCCTGCAGCACCTCGCGTACGTTGCCGACGATGGGCACGTCGACTTTGACGCGCTTGGAGATCGAGGATGGATCGATGTCGATATGTATGATGGTGCGCGGCTCCTCGAAGAAATGCTGGGGATTGCCAATCACGCGGTCGTCGAAACGCGCGCCGATCGCGAGCAGCACGTCGCAATGCTGCATCGCCATGTTCGCCTCGTAGGTGCCGTGCATGCCAAGCATGCCAACGAACTGGCGGTCAGTGGCGGGGTATGCGCCGAGTCCCATCAGCGTGTTGGTGCACGGGAAGCCGAGCGTGCGCACCAGTTGCTTGAGTTCCGCGGCGGCATTGCCCAGCACTACGCCACCGCCGGTATAGATCATCGGCCGCTTGGCGCGGGTCAAGACTTGGATCGCTTTTTTGATCTGGCCGGCGTGACCTTTCACCACCGGGTTGTAAGAACGCAGGCTGATCGACTTCGGGTACTCGTACTCGGTCTTGTGGCTCGTCACATCTTTCGGGATGTCGACCACCACCGGCCCGGGTCGGCCGGTCGATGCGATGTAAAACGCTTTCTTCATGGTGGCCGCAATATCGTTCACGTCTTTGACGAGAAAGTTGTGCTTTACGCACGGCCGCGTGATGCCGACGGTATCGCATTCCTGGAACGCGTCCTGCCCGATCGCATGTGTCGGCACCTGGCCGGTGATGATCACCAGCGGAATTGAGTCCATGTAAGCCGTCGCGATGCCGGTCACGGCGTTGGTGACCCCGGGACCGGAGGTCACCAGCGCGACGCCGATTTTTTCGGTCGAGCGCGAATAGCCGTCGGCAGCATGCACCGCGCCTTGCTCGTGGCGGACCAGGATGTGCTTGACCTTGTCCTGCTTGAACAACTCGTCGTAGAGGAACAGCACCGCGCCGCCGGGATAGCCGAACACATATTCGACCCCCTCTTCCTGCAGGCACCGCACTACGATCTCAGCACCGCTTAATTCCATCGTTGAGTCCAGCGATTTTTCATGCAAAACACAGAACTGGTGACGATACCGTTTGCGCGCGGTTTGGTCAAGCTAAATGTCTGATTAAACAGCATGATAACAGCCGCGTGCAGCTACGCTGCGCAATGTGACTTGCAGCGTCGTTACGTTTTGTTAAGATGCCTCGGACAAATCCGGTGCGCGTCAGGGAGGGTCAACGCCGGAGCGGTCACGGCGTTACAGGCGACGCGTGGACAGGCCTGCGCCCCCGTCGTGTCACGCACAACGAAGAGCCCGTCGCAAACGGGCTCACAACGAGGCGAATTCCATTGGCTACCCGCAAGGAACTTTCGGATTTTCTCGCCACTGTCGAGCGCCGCGCATTCAAACAGGCGCTGTTCGCGGTGCGTGACGATCAGTTCGCGCTCGACGTCGTGCAGGACGCGATGATGAAGCTCTCCGAAAAGTACTCGGCGCGCCCGAGCGCGGAGTTGCCGATGCTGTTTCAGCGCATCCTGCAAAACACGATCCGCGATCATTTCCGGCGCCAGAAGGTGCGCGCCATGTGGACCACTCAGGTCTCCTCGCTCGCCGGAGGCGCGGATGGCGACGACCACGACCCGCTGGAAACTTTGGAGGTCAAATCCGACTCCAATCCCGAAGAAGCGCCTTCCGATCGGTTGCAGCAGTCGCAAACGCTTGAAACTATTGAGAAAGCGCTGGAACAACTGCCCGCGCGTCAACGCCAGGCGTTTGTGCTGCGTTATTGGGAAGAACTGGATGTCGTGCAAGCAGCGGCCGTCATGGGTTGCTCGGAGGGGAGCGTGAAAACGCACTGCTCACGGGCGACGCACGCGCTTGCCTTGCTGCTGAAAGATAAGGGAATTTCACTATGAACGAACAGGAACTGGCACGCAAAATCATCCAGCACCTGGATCACGGGCTGGGCCAAATCAAACAAGGCACGCTGTATCAGCTGCAGTCGGCGCGCAAGGCCGCGCTCGACCGTTACCGTGAAGCGCCGCAGCCGGTGCTGGGTCTCGCGTGGGCGGGCGATATCGCGTTTCGCCTGAGCCACAGCCGCCACTTCAATGCGCGCAATCTGCTTGCACTCGGCCTGCTGCTGTCGAGCCTGATCGGCGTCACCTACTGGCAACTGCTCATTCAGTCCAACGATATCGCCGAAATCGACGCCAGCCTGCTTACCGGCGAGCTGCCCATCGGCGCTTATCTCGACAGCGACTTCGAGGCATGGCTAAAGCGCTCGTCGCAATAATTCTTTGCCTGAGCTTCGCCGCCCCGGCATCCGTCGCCGCGCCAGTCCAGCCCAAAGCCGCAGCACAGACCAAAGCGGCCAAGCCAGCCAAACCCGACTGGTCGGAGTTGACCCCGGCGCAGCAGAACGTGCTGGCGCCGCTCAAGGAAGACTGGGGCACCCTCAACACCACGCGCCGCAAGAAATGGGTCAAGGTCGCTAACCAGTACCCGAAAATGAAGCCGGAAGAACAGCGGCGGCTGCAAAGGCGCATGAAGGATTGGGCCAAGCTCACGCCGGAGCAGCGCCAGGTCGCGCGCGAGAAATACCTCGCGCTCAAGAAAATGCCGCCGGCAAAGCGCGAGAAGGTCAAGTCACAGTGGCAGCAGTACCAACAATCACTCGCCGCCAAGTCCGAAACCGGCAGCCAGGAACCAGCCGGCAGCCAGGAACCAGCCGGCAGCCAGGAACCAGCCGGCAGCCAAGAACCAGCCGGTAGCCAGGAACCAGCCAGCAGCCAGGAAGCGGCCAGCGGCAGCAGTTCCCAGTAGCAGAGCTGATTTATAGACCTAGCAGGAACACGGATCGTGTCCTGCTAAGTTTCGAGTTTCAGGTTTCGGGTTACAAACCCGAAACTCGCAACTCGAAACTATCGCCTTTCGCCCCACCACATCATCCCCCTCGCCAGGCTCAGGAAAAACAGGGTCGGCAGCATCGCGCTCCAGAACGGCGGCCAGTCGCGCAGCAATCCGAGATAGGTGAACAACCGCCCGAGCATCGCGAAGCCGATGCCGAGCATGATGCCCGAGAACACCTTGGCGCCGACCCCCCCGACGCGCTGCTGGTAGTACGCGAACGGCAGCGCCAGCACCATCATCACCAGCACCGCGAACGGAAAGATCAGCTTGTTCCAGAACGCGATCTCGTGGCGCGAGGTCTGCTGGTTGTTTTCGCGCAGGTGCTGGACGTAGGAATAAAGATTCCACGCCGACATCTGCTCCGGCGCTACCAGCAGCACGCTCAACAGGTTCGGCTCGAGCACCGAGCGCCAGGTGGCCTCGGCGATGCGGCTCACCGTGGTGCTGTTCTCCTCAAATCCGGTCTGCACCACTTCGCGCAGCCGCCATAAATTATTGCTCAAATACTCGGCGCGCTGCGCTTGACTGATCTTGCGCAGCCGGTGTTCGGCATCGAATTCGTAAATCTTGATTCCGAGCAACACCGACTCCGGCAGCACCTGCGCGACGTTGACGAAGTTGCGCTCGTCCTTGACCCACAGGCCGGAGCGGAATTCCTGCGCGATGACGCCGGTGATGGCCTTGGCGCGCAATTGCTGCGCAAACTGCTCAGCGGGCGGCGCCACGAATTCGCCGATGACGAACGTCAGCACCGAAAACAGCAGCCCGACCTCGACCAGCGTGAACGCCATGCGTGGAATCGATACGCCGGAGACGCGCATTACCGTGTATTCGGAATTGGCGACCAGCTGCGCGAGCGCGAATAGCGTGCCGATCAGGGCGGCGATCGGAAACAGCTCATAGACATGCCCGGGCACGCTCAGCAGCACGTACGCCATGATGTGGAGCAGCCGGTAATTGCCCTTGCCGAGATCCCCCAGCTCATGAATCAAATCGAGGAACGCGAACAGCATCAGCAACGCCGCGAACACCAGCAGCGTGGCAGCGGTGATCTCGGCCGACAGATAGCGCTTGATGACCTTCATTACGCGCGAGGGCTCTTGAAATAGCGGAAGATCGAGAACAGAGTCAAGCGCCGGAAAAACAGCAGCAGCAACAGCACCAGCATCACCGCGTGCACGCTCCACAGCCCGACCGGCAGACTGATACGCTGCTGCGCGACCCACGCCTGCGCGATGCTGAGGAAGTTGTTGTAGATCATGTAGACCAGGATCGCCATCACCAGATTCAACGAACGGCCGGCGCGCGGATTGACGAAAGAGAGCGGGATCGCGAGCAGCGCCAGCACCAGCGCCGACAGCGGCAGGCCGATGCGCCAGGCGAGTTCCCCGAGATATATCGGGTTCGGATTGCGCAGCAAATCGAGCGTGGACAGCGACTTCGCCGACGGCGCCGATGCCTTGGCCTCACGCGCTTCGATGCGCATCGCATAGCGCTCGAATTCGCTGATTTTGTATTCGGTCATGCCGGGCAGGCCCTCATAACGCCTGCCATTGAGCAGCACCAGGAAGCGGTCGCCATACTCGCTGGTTTGCAGGAAACCGCGCTTGGCCACCATCACCCCGATTTTCTGGTGCTGGGTCGAGCTGACAAACACGTTGGCGACCATGTTTTCACCTTCGTTCACGTTCTCGACGAAAAACACGCGTTCGCTCTGCTTCGACTCGCGGAACACACCGGGCGTCACCTGCGACGCGTCATCGCGATTGTCCATGTAGCTCCTGAATTCCTCGCTCCTGGTGATCGCCCACGGCGACAACAGCAGGCTTAGCAGCGCGATCAGAATCACGACCGGCACGGCGAACGACAGCACCGGCCGGATCCAGCCGGTCAGGCTCACGCCGGAACCGAGCCAGACGATCATTTCCGAGTCGCGGTAACTGCGCGTCAACGTCATCAGCACCGCGATGAACAACGTTAGCGACAGCAGCACCGGCAGGTAATTGAAAGAAGCGAAAGCCAGCAGTGCGAATACCCCGGTGAACGTGATGGAGCCGCCCGCGGCCAGACCGAGGAAGCGTACCAGCTGGGTCGCGATCGTGATGCCGAGCAGCACGACAAACGTGGCCATTGCCGTGCTGGCGCATTCCCGCATCAGCGAATAATGGAATATTTTCACCAGTGCGCGCTTTGATTTTTGCCGGGATTGCGAAGATAATCAGTGGTTTCTGGCGTCAATCGGACTACAGGAGAGTTCCCGTGGAATTTAGCATAAAAAGCGGCGGCGCGGAGCGCATCCGAACCGGCTGTATCGTGGTTGGCGTGTTCGAGCCGCGCAAGCCGAGTGCCGCCGCCGCGGCGCTAGACCGCGTCGCCAAAGGCTATCTTACCGGCATCCTCCGGCGCGGCGACATGGAAGGCAAGCTCGGCAGTATTCTGTTGTTACACGACGTGCCGAACATCGGGTGCGAGCGGTTGCTGCTGGTGGGCCTCGGCCGCGACGGCGAGTTCCGCGACAAACAGTACCGCGAGGCCGTGGCGGCCGCAATCCGTGCACTTAACGCAACCGGCGCCGCGGAGGCGGCGCTGCACCTTACCGAAATCGGCGCGGTGAAGCGCGACATCACGTGGCGGATCGCGCAGGCGGTCACGGTAACGCGCGAAGTCGACTATCGCTTTGACCGCATGAAAAGCCGGCGCGACGAAAACGAGCCCGCGCTGCGCAAGCTCGCTCTTAGCATGGGCGACAAATCGGCGCGCCGGCGCGCCGGGGCGGGCCTCGAACAAGGCCTCGCCGTCGCGCACGGCATGAATCTCGCGAAAGATCTTGGCAACCTGCCGGGCAATGTCTGCACCCCGAGCTATCTCGCCGAGCAGGCACGCGAACTTGCGAAGCGTTACCGCATGAAAGTGCAGGTGCTGGAGCGCGACGACATGGAAAAGCTCAGCATGGGCGCGCTACTGTCGGTGGCGCGCGGCAGCATGCAGCCGCCGAAGCTGATCACGCTCGAATACCGCGCCGGCGCGAAGCACAGAAAGCCGGTGGTGCTGGTCGGCAAAGGCATCACCTTCGACACCGGCGGTATTTCACTCAAGCCCGGCGCCGAGATGGACGAGATGAAATTCGACATGTGCGGCGCCGCGAGCGTGCTCGGCACGCTCAAGGCGGTCGCCGAGATGCGGCTGCCGATCAACGTCATCGGCATCATTCCCACCACCGAGAACATGCCGAGCGGTAGCGCGACCAAGCCGGGCGACATCATTACCAGCATGTCAGGGCAGACCATCGAAATCCTCAACACCGACGCCGAGGGACGGTTGATCCTGTGCGATGCGCTGACCTACGCCGAGCGTTTCGAGCCGCAGGCGGTGGTCGACATCGCGACGCTGACCGGCGCATGCGTGATCGCGCTCGGGCACGTCGTGAGCGGCCTGTTCGCGAACGACGACGCGCTCGCGAAAGAGCTGCTCATAGCCGGCGACACGGCATACGACCGCGCCTGGCATTTGCCGCTGCATGAAGATTATCAGGAGCAGCTGAAGAGCAATTTCGCCGATTTCGCCAACATCGGTGGGCGTCCCGCCGGCAGCGTAACCGCAGCGTGCTTTCTTGCGCGCTTCACCAAGAAGTATAAATGGGCGCATCTCGACGTCGCCGGCACCGCGTGGAAGTCGGGCAAGGAAAAAGGCGCGACCGGCCGCCCTGTGCCGCTCCTGACCCAATTCCTGATCGACCGGGCAAGAAAGCGGTGAGCGGTAAGCAGTGAGCAGACACAAACCAAAGGCGCTCTTCGGCACGCGATCGCGAATTACCGCTCACCGCTTACCGCTCACCGCTCACCGGATATGACTCAGATCGATTTCTATTTCCACGTCGAGAACAAGCTGCAGACCGCGTGCGCGCTGAGCGCCAAAGCGTTTTCGCGCGGACTGCGAGTACTCGCTTTTTGCCCCGACCCCGAGTCGGGCCAGAAATTCAGCCGCCTGCTGTGGACCACGCCGGCTATCGGCTTCATTCCGCACTGCGCACCCGACGACCGGCTTGCCGCCGTCACGCCAGTGATCGTCGACCACGACGGATCCAATCTGCTGCACGACCAGGTCCTGCTCAATCTGCGCGCGGAGTGGCCGCCGTTTTTCAGCCGCTTCCAGCGCCTGATCGAAATCGTGAGCCTGGACGAGGAAGACCGCCGGCTGGCGCGCGAGCGCTACAAATTCTATCGCGATCGCGGCTACGAAATCCAGAACCACGATATGAGCAAGGCCGCACAGTAACGAGCGGCACCGTTAATGTCCACCGAAGGCAACCACCACTGGTCAGACGATGAGGACGTACTCGGCCGCGCCGATGCGTTGCTCAACAAGCACCGCGCCGCGGCCGCAAAACCGGCGGCCGATCCGAATGCGATCCCGACGCTGACCGAAGCAGTCGTCACGGGCGCAGATGCCGCCGCGATTCCGACGCTGACCGACATCGTCGCAGCAGAGGCGCCCGCCGCCGCACCCGAACCGGCTGCGGCCCCGCCGGTGTCCGAACCGGACGCGAGCACGGCGGCTGACGACGCCGGCCATGCGCTGATGCCAACGCCGGCGCAAAGCGGCGAAGTGATTTCGCGCGTCCAGGCGCAGAACCTCGAACACCGCGTCTACCAAAAACTCAAGCAGGACCTCGATACCCAGATCGCCGGCGTGTTGCAAAGCCGTTTCATGCCCGATGTCGCCGGCGCGCTCGATCAGGCGCTGCATAAGATCAGCGATGACCTCAAAGCCAATATCAATGCGCTGGTGCGTGCGTCGATCGAGGATACGCTGCAGGCGCAACTCAAAAACCTGCGTCTCACCGTCGAAACACAGGCCGCCGAACCGGCGGAAGCCCCGGCCGTCTCCGGTATAATGCCGGGCTTTTCCGCGCCGCCCGCAGCAAAGATGGAACTCGCCAAAAGCTTTGAGCCCCACGCCATAGAGGACCGTTGGTATCCCGAGTGGGAGCAGCGCGGCTACTTCGCGCATTCCGGCGACGCCACCAAGCCCGCCTACTGCATCCAGCTGCCGCCGCCCAACGTCACCGGCACGCTGCACATGGGGCACGCGTTCCAGCAGACGCTGATGGACGCGCTGATCCGCTACCACCGCATGCGCGGGTTCAACACCAACTGGGTAATCGGCACCGACCACGCCGGAATCGCGACTCAGATCGTGGTCGAACGCCGGCTCGAAGCCGAGGGCAAGACGCGCCACGATCTCGGGCGCGACGCATTCGTCGAGCGCGTGTGGGAATGGAAGCAGCAATCCGGCTCGACCATCACGCGCCAGATGCGGCGGCTCGGCGCCTCCGGGAACTGGAATTATGCTGACATCGAGAGCCAGCACAGCGGCTACTTCACGATGGACGCCAGGATGTCGCGCGCCGTCGCCGAAGTGTTCGTGCGGCTGCACGAACAGGGCCTGATCTACCGCGGCAAGCGGCTCGTCAACTGGGACCCCGTGCTCGGCACCGCGGTGTCCGACCTCGAAGTCGACAGCGAGGAGGAAGCCGGCAAGTTGTGGGAAATCCGCTACCCACTCGAGGACGGCAGCGGCGCGGTGACGGTCGCGACGACCCGGCCTGAAACGATGCTCGGCGACGCCGCGGTCGCGGTCAACCCCGAAGACTGGCGCTACCAGCACCTGATCGGCAAACAGGTGCAGCTGCCGCTCACCGGCCGCACCATTCCCGTGATCGCCGATGCTTACGTCGACCGCGAGTTCGGCACCGGCTGCGTCAAGATCACGCCGGCCCACGATTTCAACGACTGGCAGATCGGGCATCGCCACAGCCTCGCGCCGATCAACATCCTGACTCTCGACGCCAAGATCAACGACAGCGCGCCGGCCGCCTATCGCGGTCTCGACCGTTTCGAGGCGCGTAGCCGCGTGCTCGCCGACCTGCAGACGCAAGGCCTGTTGGTCTCGGAAAAGCCGTACCAATTGAGGGTGCCGCGCTCGGGCCGCACCGGCGAAATCGTCGAGCCGATGCTGACCGACCAGTGGTTCGTCAAAATGGACGCCATGGCGAGGGCCGGTCTCGCCGCGGTCGCCGGCGGCGAAATCAGGTTTTTCCCCGAGCACTGGACCACGACCTACAACCAGTGGCTCGAGAACATCCAGGACTGGTGCATCTCGCGCCAACTGTGGTGGGGCCACCAGATACCGGCGTGGTATGACGGTCAGGGCAACGTCTACGTCGGCCGCAGCGAAGCCGAAGTACGCGAGAAATACGCCTCCCGCCTTCCGCCTCTCGCCTCGCTCCGAAGGGACGAAGACGTGCTCGACACCTGGTTCTCATCCGCCCTGGTGCCGTTCACCTCGCTCGGGTGGCCCGAAGAAACCAAGGACCTTGAAATGTTTCTGCCGTCGTCGGTGCTGGTCACCGGCTTCGACATCATCTTCTTCTGGGTCGCGCGCATGATCATGATGACGCTGCACGTCACGGGCCGCGTGCCGTTCCGTCACGTCTACATCAACGCGATCGTGCGCGACGCCGACGGCCAGAAGATGTCGAAGTCGAAGGGCGACACGCTCGATC
>JACQOI010000209.1 GCA_016202615.1 Betaproteobacteria bacterium | reverse complement strand
GACGGGATGGAGCCCGCGGGCGGAACACCAAAGGATTTCGCAACGCAGGTCGGGCAGGATCTAAGAAAATGGAATGCCGTAGTCAAGCAAGCCGGCGTGAAGCCGGAATAGGATCTCGAAAAACCATTCTGCGGCAGCGTGTCCATGGACATCGAATAAGCGCGCGAAAAGAACAGGGTTGGATTTCCTATCGTTTGATGGATTGAAGTACACGCAATAGAAAAACGAGGAGGTAACATGAGAACAGCCATACTTGCTTTTGCTGTCCTGTCGTCGTTGATTTCTTTCGGCGCTCACGGCCAGGGCGCCGCAAAAACGGCTTCAGCGCAGGATTACCCGATCCGCGCGCTGCGCGCCATCGTGCCTTCGGTACCGGGCGGCGGCACCGACATCAGTGCGCGCATCGTTACGGTCGCACTGGGTGAAGCGCTGGGCAAGCAGATCGTGGTCGACAACCGCCCAGGTGGAGGGGGTACGCTCGGCGTGGCGATTGCGGCGCGAGCGCTTCCCGACGGTTACACGGTGCTGATGGGCAGCATCGCAACGCACGGCATCAACCCGGCGCTGTTCAAGAACCTGCCATATCACCCGATCCGGGATTTCGCGCCCGTTTCCATGATAGGAACAACTCCTAACGTGCTGGTGGTGCACCCGTCGGTACCAGCGGCAACGATGCGCGAGTTCATCGCCTATGCGAAGGCAAACCCGGGGAAAATACTCTACGGCTCGTCGGGTGTCGGCGGCTCACCCCATCTCGCAATGGAGCTGCTGAAGACAATGGCGGGTATCGACATGCTGCACGTGCCTTACAAGGGATCCGGGGCCGTGCTGACCGAGCTGCTGAGCGGCCAGATACAGACTACGTCGTCCAGCGTGACAGGGCAGCTCCCGTACATCAAATCCGGCAAGTTGCGCGCGCTCGCCGTGACCACCACCAAACGCAGTGCCCAGTTGCCGGACGTGCCGACAGTCATCGAATCGGGCATTCCGGGGTACGAGGTGACGATTTGGTACGCCATGTTCGTGCCCGCCGCGGTGCCGAAACCGATAATCGCCAGGCTCAACGCGGAACTGGTGAAGGTGCTTAACGGTCCTGAATTGAAAACGCGCCTGGCACAAACCGGCATCGATGCCGCATCCTCGACGCCGGAAGAACTTGCCGCATTCGCGAAAGCGGAAGTGGCCAAGTGGACCAAAGTCGCGAAGATCGCGGGTGTGCATCCCGAATCGTAAGACGCATGTTTTGCGGATGCCCTGTCCAGGGGCCGTACGGTAAAAATTGAAAACGGACTGCCCGGCCGTTTTTCCGTCAACTGAATCGAGCAATAACCAGCGTGGAGGAAACGCAGCATGGCACGTCTTGAGCCGTTGGCGCCCGATGCGACCCCGGAACTGCAGGAGCAGGTGCAGCGCTTTCAGAAACTGCTGGGGTACGTGCCCAGCACCGTTCTCGTCATGTGCCGCACCCCCCGGTTCGTTAAGGGGTTGGCCCAGCTTGCGTCGGCGGTTTGGGATCCGGCGAGCGAGGTCGATCCCGGCCTGAAGCGGCTGGTGGCCTATATGTGCGGCAGGACGCACGGCAGCAAGTACTCGATGATGCACGCCGCCGAATCCGCGCACGCCGCCGGCATCAGTATCGAGAAACTCAATGCGGTGGAGGACTACCGGACGAGCCCGCTGTTTACGGAGGCGGAGCGCGTGACGCTGGACTTCGCGATCGCCGGCGCTTCGCAACCGAACGCCGTTACCGATGAACTATTCGACAGAATGAAGAAACACTGGACCGAAACGCAGATCGTCGAAATCACCATGGTGGTCGCGATCAACGGCTTTCTCAACCGCTGGAACGATACCGTTGCGCCGCCGCTTGAAGATGAACCGAAGGAATTCGCAAAGAAGCATCTCAAGCGCCAGTGCTGACGCCGGAGCGAAAGCCATAGGGTCATCTTTACTCGGCAAAGACATAAATCGGCGTGTGAGTAAGCGTAAGGCTCGCTGCGCCGTTTGGAGCCTCGACTCGTTTTCTCTCCGGGGTAGTCTGGCCCATTCTTGTAATCACCGGCTCGACGGTCACGCTTGGAGTCCTGGTTTGTAAAGTGATGTTGACGCCCGGTTCGCCGTCCTCCGGAATCAGCACGGCTTTCGGGTCGCGCCAGGCAATCCAGAATTCCTTGCCTCGGCGCATCACGTGGTAAACCCGCGCTTGATCGTTGGGGAAATCGACCCGCTCGATGGAATCATAACCATTGAGATTCTCCATCAATTGCTTGACAGCGTAAAACAGCGGGTATTTTTCAGTGACCTTTGCCTGACCCATCTTGAAATCAACGGCCCCTCCCCACGCGGCGATTCCGGCGGCGGCTCTGCCGATAGGCAGGGTCATTAGTGGCAAATCGACGGTAAATGCCAGATTTATCAGTTTAATTCCCTGCTCGGCGGCAACGGTCGTACGCTGCACATGATCCGCGGCAATAAACCCCCGCGTCCAGGCAAGCGTTGCGTGGTCCTTATTCACCAGTTTCTGAAAATAAGCAGCCAGGCGGCATCGGTCGGCCTCGCTTGCAGGAGCGGATGCGAGTCCCAAATTCGGGCCCCGGCAGGACGTGGCGGCCCCCCATCCGATGTACGAGGTCGGGGCCGTATCGCTGATGACGATCGGCTTGGTGTAACCGCGCCGGCCCGTTTCATACTTGAGCCACCGGACGATATGTTCGATCTCATAAGGATTGCCCAGATTATGGATGTTGATAAAATCGAAAACCTGCGGATGATCGAGAATGGCGCGCTGGTCCCGTAAACCATGATGCGTATCATGGAGCTTGGTCGTGGCCCAGGCCTTTTCGTAGTCTTTGGGATTCTTGACATCGAGATTGACCGGTGTAATCAAGAACGGCGCATGGCCCACCATGACATCGCCGGAGGCCCGATGTGCGGCGTTGTAGGCGATACGGAGCGTTTCAAGATACTCCCCAACGGGCTCCGGCTGATAGCTCGAGAATTCCGAACCGATCTCGATGTACCGGACCGGCCAGCGCAACCCCGGCATATCGTTCACGCCGTCGCCGTCGTAGCGCTCGACCACCGCGAAAATCCACTTCTCAAAAAGCTCTTTGTACTCGTCTTTGGGCGAGGCATTCGTTTGCTTGCCCAAGCCCGGCGCGTGCTTGGAGCCCCAAGGGCTATGAGGCTTTAAACATATCGTGAGCTCGGTGAAGCCGTTATTCTGGTATTCGCGGACGAACAGATCGAGGTACGTAAAGTCTATTTTGCCGGCCGGCCCCTTCTGCATTTCACCCCATTGGACCTTTGCCGGATAGTGTTTCATGCCCGGCATGCCGGTCTCCGCGTAAGCACGAGCCAGCGCTCGGGCTACCCTCGGATTGTCTATGGGTGCATACTCCAGCCCCACGACTATCCCTTTGCCCGCGGAACGGCCCGGGAGTTGCTCATCGGCGAATACGCAAAAATTCGAGAATATCGCAAAGACAGGAATTAGAATCGCGACGCCGCTTCTTCCCATACTTTCCTCCCTTTTCCTAATCCAAGGGAATTTTCGGAGAAATAGAAAAATCAATGCGCCCGTCGGCGGCGTCGCCCAAAAACCATAGCAAGCCATAGGCCATAGGGGCAAGTCTTGCAATCCAACATTTTCCGAACAACGCGAGGGGCTGCACGATTGCAAGACCTGACCCCATTTTCGACCCTTTTCGACCCCCTTTTCGCCCTTTCGCGCCGATGCCGCCCGCGAAGATGAGCCACGACGCAGCCGTCGGCACGGTCATCTCCCGCTCGAAGTTGCACGCGGGGCTCAAGCGCAACTTCCAGCTGATATTTATGGGCGCACGGTAACGCTACTTGACGACCATCAACGGACAACTGATCACGCTCGCCAGCGCCGCGATCTCGAGATTGCGTAATTCGTGGTCGCCGCCGGGCCAGAACAGAGCCTGCACGCGTTCGCGCTCGATGAGTTCGGCGATTTGCCGTGGCTCATGGTCGGGCATCAGCGCGATGCGCGCCGCCGCGCCGCGTTCCCTGAGCCACGCCGCGGCCTGTTCCGCGATCCCGCCCTCACGCGCCGCTTCGCCGAAAATCAGCAGCACCAGCTCGGCATCGCTGGCCTGCGCCAGCGTATGGGCGGCCGACAGCACGCGCATCGCTTCCGGCCCACTGCCGAGCGCTGCTGCAACGCAGCCGGGCGCCGCGAGTTCGAAGCTGAACGCGCTCTTCAGCAGCGCTTCGAGCGCCGGCTGCCACGTGAACCGTCCGGCGCTGCCGGCCAGCACCACGATGTCGCTCGTGCCCGCGTATTCGAGCAGCACGCGCAAGCCCTGACCGCGCGCGACTTCAAACGTCCACTGCAGCTCGAGATGCTGCACGCCCTGCGCGAGCGCGCGCTTCAATTGTTCAGCCTGCACCCTGAGCGCGCGCTCGATGTCGGCCGCGGCCACCGGGCGCCGCGCCGCCGAGGCGGCGCCGATTTCCTGCGCGAACGGCAGGCTCGCCCAGCGCAGCAGATTGATGTCCTCGACGAACAGCGCGGCCAGCTCCGCGCCCACGCTCTGCGCGAGCCGCGCCGCCGCCGCGAGCGCCGCGGCATCGAGCATCGCGGGCTCGAGCCCGATCATTACGCGCCGTGCCGGCGGTTCACGCTTTGCGTTCATGGCCTCTTTTGGGCGCCAGCGGCTGGCGGCGCTTGCCGCCGGCCGCGAACTTCAGGCGCAGTTCGGCGAGCTCGCGCAGCCGCCGCGCAACGCGGCCGTTGACGCTTGTCTCCGGCCAGTTGCCCGCCACGTCCCGCTCACCAGCGGCGACACCGGTCAGCAGCTCGATCGCCTGGTCGATGCTTTCTATCGCGTAAATGCTGAATTTGGCGTCGCGCACCGCCTGCACCACGTCACCGCGCAGCATCAGGTTGTCGACATTCGACGCCGGGATGATCACGCCCTGGCTGCCGGTGAGTCCACGCGCGCTGCAGATGTCGAAAAAACCCTCGATCTTCTCGTTGACGGCGCCTATCGCCTGCACCTGCCCGAGCTGGTTGATCGAGCCGGTGACCGCAAGCGACTGCCGGATCGGCAGCTCGGCGAGCGACGACATCAGCGCGCACAGCTCGCCGGTCGACGCGCTGTCGCCCTCGACCGTGCCGTAAGTCTGCTCGAACACCAGGCTTGCCGACAGCGAGTGCGGCCGATGGGTGGAAAAGCGCGCCGCAAGAAACGACGACAATATCATCACGCCCTTGGAATGGATCGAGCCGCCGAGCTCGACTTCGCGCTGCACGTCGATTACCTGGCCTTCGCCGAGTCGCGCCGTCGCGGTAATGCGCGTGGGCTCGGCGAACGCGTAGTTGCCGAGCTCGAACACCGACAAGCCGTTGACCTGGCCGACTTTCCCGCCGTCGGTGTCGATCATCAAGGTGCCGCGCAGTATCGCCTCGTTCACCTGCGCACGCAGCCGGTCGGCGCGGTGCAACTGAGCGTCGATCGCGCGCTGCACGTCGTCGGCGCCAACCTGCTGGCGGCCGGCGCGGCGCGCCCAGAAATCGGCTTCGCCGAGCAGATCCACCAGGTCCCGCAGATTGGCGGAAAGTTTCTTCGCATCCCCGACGCGGCGCGCGCCGTGCTCGATCACGCGCGCCACCGCCGCGCGCTCGAACGCGTGCAGGCCGTCGCGGCGCACGATGGTCGCCACCAGTCGCGCATACAGGCCGTGCGTTTGCGCGGTGCGCGGAAAATGATCTTCGAAATCCGCGGCCACCTTGAACAGTTTGCGAAAATCGGGATCCCACGCGTAGAGCAGATAGTAATGCAGCCGCTCGCCGAACAGCACCACCTTGAGGTCGAGCGGGATCGGCTCCGGCTCGAGCGACTCGGTGCTGACCAGGCTGTACATCTGCCCCAGCGATTCGATACGGATTTCGCGCGTCGACAGCGCGCGCTTCAAGCCTTCCCACGCGAACGGCTGGGTCAGCAGTTTGTAGACATCGAGCATCAGGTAGCCGCCGTTGGCGCGATGCAGCGCGCCGGGCTTGATCAGGCCGAAATCGGTGACCAGCGTGCCGAACTGCGCGATGTGCTCGACGCGCCCGACCAGGTTCTGGTAAGTCGGATGGTCCTCGAACACCACCGATGAGTCGTTGGGGCGGCCGCGGCCGACGATCACATTGACCGCATAGCGCCGGAACGACGGCTCCGCGGCCGGCATGCCGAACGGCCCGGGCACGCTCTCCTGGCCCTTGTGGAAATCGTCGGCGTTCTCGATCACGTCCTGCTGCACCGCCTTCAGATAATCCGCGACGCGCGGCAGGTCGGCGTAGCGCGCCTTGATCTCCTCCATCAGCTGACCGACCGCGGACAGCGTGACCCCGCGATTAAGATCGCGGATCTTGTCGCGCCGCTCCCGCCGCCACTGCCGCACCTGCAGGAAGACCTTCTCGAGCTTCGCCTGCAGTTGGCTCATGGTTTGCTCGAGCTGCTCGCGCTCGGCCTGCGGCAGCTTCGCGTAGTCCTCGGGGCCGATCACTTCGCCGGCCTTGAGCGGCGCGAACGAGAACCCGCTCGGCGTGCGCAGCAAACCGATGTTGCCGCCCGCCGCCTCCTGACCGAGCTCGCCCAGCGCTTTCTCCTGGTGCTCGTTGAATTCGGCGTCGATTTGTCCGATGCGCGAGCGGTATTCGTCGCTCTCGAACGCCGAAGCAATCGCCAAGCGCAGTTCCTCGATCAGCTGCTGCATGTCGTTCTTCAGCTGCTGGCCGCGCCCTGCCGGCAGCGCCAGCGCCAGCGGCTTGTGCGGCTGCGCAAAATTGTTGACGTAGGCCCAGTCGAGCGCGGCTCGGCCTGATGCTGCTTTGCGTTCAAGGAACTGCTGCACCAGCGCATGCCTGCCGGCGCCCGCCGGCCCCATCACGAACAGGTTGTAACCCTGGCGCTCGATGCTGATGCCGAATTCCACCGCGTCGCTTGCGCGCTGCTGGCCGATCGTCTCGGTCAGTTGCGGCAATTCGGCGGTGGTTTCGAACCCGAATTCCTGCGGGTCGCAGCGGTGATAGAGCAGCGCCGTGTCGAGCGGTTTGAAAGATGTCATGTGGGTATTTTCGGTTTGTTATGCGCGCACGGCAAGCGTCCTAATCGGCCTCGCGCTCGATCGAGCAGCATTGCCGGTCGTGCGCCGGGGACGGCTCGCCGGATAACACGCTGCCGGTGACGGCATTGGGACGAAACGTGGTGCAGCCCTTGAGCCCGAGCGCGTAGGCGCGCTCGTAGATCGAGCGGAATTGCTCGAACGCGCAATGCTCGGGAACGTTGATCGTTTTCGAGATCGCATTGTCGACAAACGGCTGCAGCGCCGCCTGCATCTCGAGGTGGGATTGCGGATCGATCTCCGCGGCGGCGACAAACGCCGGCGGCACGCCGGAGTCCGCCCCGTGCAGCTCGCGAAACAGATGGCATGCGTAATCGACGACCCGGGTCTGCGCCAGCGAGCCGTCGGCGAGCCGCACGCCGCGCCGGTACTCGGCGGCGTACACGGGTTCCAGACCGCTCGAGACATTGTTCGCGAGCAGACTGATGGTGCCGGCCGGCGCGATTGCGGTGAGATGGCTGTTCCGGATGCCGTGGCGGCGAATATCGCGCACGATATCCTCGGGCAGCGCGCGAATGAACTCGCCGTCGCAGTATGGCCGCGCGTCAAACAGCGGAAACGCGCCTTTCTCCCGCGCCAGACCGAGCGACGCGCGGTACGCGCTGTGGCAGGCGGTGCGCATGACCTCACCGGCCAGCGCGCGGGCACGCTCGGCATCGTAGCGGATACCCAGCATCACCAGCGCGTCAGCGAGCCCCGTGATGCCCAGTCCGACGCGGCGTGACGCGAGCGCGGTTTCGCGTTGCGCCGGCAACGGAAAACCGGAGACGTTGTAGACGTTGTCGAGCATGCGCGTTGCCACCGCCGCGGTGTCCGCGATGCCATCGAAATCCACCACGGCGCCGGGTGTGAATGGCGCGCGCACGAAGCGCGTCAGGTTGATCGAGCCGAGATCGCACGCGCCGTACGGCGGCAGCGGAATTTCGCCGCACGGATTGCTGGCGCTGATCTGCTCGCAATACTTGAGGTTGTCGGCCTCGCGCACGCGGTCGATGAAAATCACGCCCGGCTCGGCGTAATCATAGGTGGCGCGCATGATGCGCTGCCACAGCTCGCGCGCCGGCAGCCGCCGCAACACGCGGCAACACTGCGGCTCGCGCCGCCCCGGCCAGATGCGTTCGATGCATTCACCCGCGGGTTCGTCCGCGCCCAGCGGAAAAGCGAGCGGCCATGCGGCGCCGTCTTGCACCGTCTGCATGAACTCGTCGCTGACCAGCACCGACAGGTTGAAATGGCGCAGGTTGGCGGCATCGTGCTTGGCGGCGACGAACTCCTCGATGTCGGGATGGTCGCAGCGCAGGGTCGCCATCATCGCGCCGCGCCGCGCGCCGGTCGACTGGATCGTCGCGCACATCGCGTCCCAGATGCGCATGAAGGACACCGGCCCCGAGGCGACCGTGCCCGCCCCCTGCGCCATCATGCCGTGCGGGCGCAGCGTCGAAAAATCGCAGCCGATGCCGCCGCCCTGCTGCATCGTCAACGCGCCCTCTTTCAGCGCGTCGAAGATGCCGTTCATCGAATCGCTGATCGTGCCCATCACGAAGCAGTTGAACAGCGTGACGCGGCGCGACGTGCCGGCTCCAGCCTGGATGCGGCCGCCCGGCAGGAATCGAAAGTCCTCGAGCGCGCGATAGAACGACTGCTCCCAGCGCGACTGGTCCGTTTTCTCCGCCGCCGCCAGCGCGCGCGCCACGCGCCGCCACGTATCCTCGATCGCACGCTCGCCATCGTCGTGGAGCTTGTACTTGGTGTCCCAGATCCGCGCCGAGACGTCGGAGACAAAATGTTGCGTCGCCGCGCGCATCGCTACACCGTCACCGGTTGTCGCGTCTGCTGATCGAGCCGCGCCGCCAGCTCCCGCAATACCGGCGCAATTTCGACGCGATACGGCTCGCTACCGCCCTCGAGCTCGCGCAAGTGCTGCGGCAGGGTCGCCAATTGCCGCTTCGCATACGCGCGCAGCGTATCAAGGCCGGGCGCCGCCTGCAGACGTTGGCCGCCTCTCATCACCGGTTGCAGCAATGCCAGGCCCGGCTGCACGTCGTCTTCGAGCGTAACCACGTCGTGATCGAGCAGGCCGTCGTCGCGGTAGTGGCGGTAGACCTGCTTGCGTCCCGGCCACGTCGCCTTGCCGGAGGAGCGCTTGCGCCGGGGCCTGCCGGCATACTCCTGCAATTTGTACACGGCATCGAGGAACGGCGCATCCGCCGCAGTCACCAGGCTGGTGCCGATGCCGAAACCGTCGATCGGCGCGCCGGCCGCCAGCAACTCGCACACGCGATACTCGTCGAGGTTGCCGCTCGCAAAAATCGTCGTCCTGCCAAGCCCGGCGGCGTCGAGTATGCGCCGCACGTTGCGTGCATGCGCCGCCAGATCGCCGCTGTCCAGACGCACGCCCTTGATCGAGATGCCCGAGCGCTGCAGTTGCGGTGCGAGCGCGACGACTTTGTGCGCCGCCGCTTCCGTGTCGTACGTGTCGATCAGGAACACCGTGCTGTCGGGAAACACCGTCGCAAAGTCGGCGAATGCCGCCGCCTCGTCGTCGTGGGCCTGCACGAACGAATGCGCCATGGTGCCGAACAGCGGTATGCCGAACCTGGGAGCCGCGAGCACCGTCGCCGTGCCGGAAAAACCGGCGATGTAGCTCGCCCGCGCCGCCAGCAGCCCGGCCTCGGCGCCGTGCGCGCGGCGCAGCCCGAAGTCGACCAGCAGTTTGTCGGGAGCCATCAGCACCGAGCGCGCGGCTTTGGATGCCACGATGGTTTCGTAATGGACCAGGTTGATCAGCCGCGATTCGATGAGCTGGGCCTGCGGCATCGGCGCCACCACGCGCAGAATCGGCTCGTGCGGAAAGAACGGCGTTCCTTCCGGCATGGCATAGACATCACCGGTGAAGCGCAGGCCGCGCAAATGCTCCCCGAAATCCTCGCGGAACAGGCCGCTTTGCTCAACCCACGTGAGTTCCTCGTCGCCGAAGCGCAGCTGCTCCAGGAAGTCGAGCGCCTGCTCGAGCCCGGCCGCCAGCAGGAAATTGCGGTTGGGCGGCAGCTTGCGCACGAACAACTCGAACACCGCCGTCTCCTGCATGCCGCGCGCAAAATACGCCTGCAGCATGGTGAGTTGGTAAAGATCAGTGAGCAGCGGGCTGGTCAGAGGGTTCATGGTCGAAATCGGCAGCGGTGACCGGCTGCGCGCCGAGGCGCTGCATTTCGCGCTCGGCATGCGCGCCATCTTCGGGATTGACATTGACCGCCTTGATCGCATCGCATAGCAGCAGCACCTCGAAGCCGTTGGCGAGCGCATCGCGCACGGTGTTCAACACGCAGTAATCGGTGGCAAGCCCGCCGATGAGCAGGCGCCGCACGCCGGCACGGCGCAGCAGCGCGGCGAGTTCCGTTCCCTCGAATGCCGAGTACGCTTCGCGTTGCGAATCCACGCCTTTGTCGATAACGATCGCTTCCGGCGGCAGCTTGAGACCCGGCGCAAACTGCGCGCCCGGTGAGCCCGCCACGCAATGCTGCGGCCACGCGCCGCCCTGGGCCGCGAACGAGCAATGCTCGCGCGGATGCCAGTCGCGGCTCGCGTATACCGGCAGCCGCAGTTTCGTTGCCAGATCGAGATAACGATTGAGCGCCGGAATGACCGCATCGCCTCCGCCGACCGCAAGCGTGCCGCCCGGCAGGAAGTCGTTTTGCACGTCCACCGCCAGCAATGCATCACCGGGCCTCAACGTGATTGCCATCGCGCGATCCTTGTAACATTGATGCTGGCAGCCTGTCGGACTTAACAGTCCGTACAGGCTGCTAAAAGCAAAACCGGCTAGCCATTCATTATAAATTCAATAGGAGTTTGTCGGAGCCTAGTCCGACAAACTCCTAAGGCAAAACCGCCCTGAACAAAAAGGCAACAAAATGCGCGTTCGTTCGCTACGGTCGCCTCGGAAACGCACACCTTGCATTAATTCTGTAATATCCAGCCCGGATTTAAGCAGCGGTTTTGCTTTAGCAGCCTGTTGGAGTGCCAAGCCCGACAGGCTGCTAGCGGTCG
>JACQOI010000210.1 GCA_016202615.1 Betaproteobacteria bacterium | reverse complement strand
CGACCATCTGGTGGCACCGCATCATCGTGCATCACAAAGCGATGAAGGGCTGGCACATGACGCCGAGCCACTATGTCGGCCAGGATCTCGCCGATGTCTGGCTGGATCGCTGACGCGATGTGAAAGAGTGAATGAGTTTCACTCGTTCACCGCATCTATGCTGCGCTTCGTCTACCACCGCGCTCTCCTCATGATCCCGACGCTCTTGGGCGTCGCGATCCTGGTGTTCGCGATGCTGCGCATGATGCCGGGCGATCCGCTGACGATGATGTTCGAGGGCGCGAACGTCGCCAAGGAAGTGGTCGAAGCCGAGCGCGCGCGGCTCGGACTCGATCAGCCCATTTACGTGCAGTTCGTCAAATGGCTGTGGGGCGTGCTGCACGGCGATCTGGGGCTGTCGATGTGGACCGGGAAATCAGTCGCCTACGAGATCGGCATCCGGCTCGAGCTGTCGCTGCAGGTGGCGGTGATGGCGACGATACTCGCGATCCTGCTGGCGCTGCCGCTCGGAACGCTGTCGGCGATCTACAAAGACACCTGGGTCGATCACACGATCCGGGTGTTCTCGATCGCCGGCCTCGCCGTGCCGTCGTTCTGGCTCGGCATGATCATCATCCTCTCGCTGCTGACGGTTTTTTCGTGGATACCGCCGCTCACTTTCACGCCTTTTTTCGAGGACCCGAAGGCGAATCTGTTGCAGCTGATCTGGCCGGCGATGGCGGTGGGTTACCGCTATTCAGCGGTTTCCACCCGCATGATGCGCTCGTCGATACTGGAAGTGCTGCAGGAGGATTACATCCGCACCGCGCGCGCCAAGGGCGTCTTTGAGCGGCTGGTGATCTCGCGCCACGCGCTGCGCAACGCGCTGCTGCCGGTGGTGACCGTGATCGGGCTCGAGTTCGCGTTCCTGATCGGCGGCCTGGTGGTGACCGAGCAGGTGTTCAATCTGAACGGCATCGGCAGGCTGTTCGTGCAGGCGGTCGCCCGCGACGATTACACCATGGTACAGGGGCTGGTGCTGCTGGTCGCGGTCGTATTCGTGATGGTTAATTTTTTCGTCGACATGCTGTACGCGGTGCTGGATCCGAGGATCAGGTATCGCTGAGCGATACCGCAGTGAACGAGTGAAAGGTGAATTTGTAAAGCACGCTTTCTCCGCCCATTGCACGGGAGAGAGTCGGGGTGGGGGTGTTCACCCGTTCACCCGTTCACATGTTCACCGTACCTGCGCTGTCCATTGATGCCCCATGACTACCGCCGCCACGCCAGTCATCACTTACAAAGCGCCCGCGCGCCGTCATCCGGTGCTGCAGTTCATGCTGCACCAGCCGCTGGGCGCGGCCGGACTTGCGTTTATCGTGCTGATGGCGCTGGCGGCGCTGTTTGCGCCGTGGGTTGCGCCTTATGATCCGCTCACGGTCGATTACGGCGCGATGCTGGGACGGCCGGGGGCCGGGCACTGGCTCGGCACCGATTCGTTCGGGCGCGACGTCCTGTCCCGCATCATTTACGGCGCGCGTACTGCGCTCGCGATCGGATTCCTCGCGTCATTCCTCGGATCGACGGCGGGGGCGATCATCGGCGTGGTCTCGGCCTATTTTGGCGGCGCGACCGACATGATCATCCAGCGCATCATGGACGTGCTGCTGTCGTTCCCGATCATCGTGCTCGCGATCGTGGTGGTTGCGATGCTCGGCAAGAACCTCGTGCTCGGCGTCGATCTCAACCTGGTGATCGCGATCGGGATACCGATGGTGCCGAAAGTCGCGCGCGTGGTGCGTTCATCCGCGCTGGCGATCCGCGAGCTGCCCTACATCGATGCCGCACGCACCGCCGGGTTCTCGCACACGCGCATCATTTTTCGCCACATCATTCCCAACGTCGTGGCGCCGTACCTGATCATGCTGACCGCATTCGTCGCGCAGGCAATTCTGGCCGAAGCCTCGCTGTCGTTCCTCGGCCTCGGCGTCACCGAGCCGACGCCGTCGTGGGGCCTGATGCTGTCGGGCGCCGCCGCCGACTTCTATCAGCAGGCGCCGTGGATGATCGTGTTCCCGGGGCTTGCGATCAGCCTTGCCGTGTTCGCGTTCAACCTGTTCGGCGACAGCTTGCGCGACTGGCTCGACCCGAAGATTAAAATCTAGCGCTCAGCGATCAGCAATCAGCCACCCCAGGCCGCGCGGCGCGCGGCTTGTTTCAAGCTGACGGCTGAACGCTGACAGCTGATAGCTAAGAAGGCCTCCACATATGACGTTTGGGTTTGCGGCAACGCGGTGATTACGCCGACGCCTTGACACCCGACAGCAGCTTCTGCAACTCGCCGCTCTGATACATTTCGGTCACGATGTCCGAGCCGCCGACGAATTCGCCGTTCACATACAGCTGCGGGATCGTCGGCCAGTTCGCGAATTGTTTGATGCCCTGGCGGATGGCGGGATTCTCGAGCACGTTGACCGAAAAGAAATCGCCGACGCCGCACGCGCGCAAGATGCCGACGGTATTGGCGGAAAAGCCGCACTGCGGAAAGTCGGGCGAGCCTTTCATATACAGCACCACCTTGTTTTTAGTGACCTGCTCCTTGATAACGTCCTGAACATTCATGCTTTTTCCTGATTACCCGAGTAAATTGATAAAGTATTTTACTGGTTCAGCCCGCTACACGTCAAGGCTGCACGCCCTGCTGCCCGCCGCTCACGCGCTCGATGCCGGCCAGGTCGGCGCATGAAAACACCCCGGTAAACCGAGCATGCGCGAGCAACGCGCGGCAGCGCTCGGCCTGATCGTAGCCGTGCTCGAACGCAAGCCAGCCGCCACCGTTCAGATATTGCGGCGCGGCTGCGATTATCAAGCGGATGCAGTCAAGGCCGTCGGTGCCGGAGGCTAGCGCCGCCACCGGCTCGAAACGTAGATCACCCTGCTTGAGATGCGGGTCGCCGGCAGCAACGTAAGGCGGGTTGGATACGATCACGTCGAACCGCTGACCCGCGAGCGCGCCGAACCAGTCGCTAAGCACAAAGCTCACATTAGGATTCCCTCCCCATTGATGGGGGAGGGTTAGGGTGGGGGTGGGAAAGTCGCGCATATGGGCCACATCACCCCCATCCCAACCTTCCCCCATCGAGGGGGAAGGAGTGCCCAACGAGGTGTTCAGGAGCCGCTGGGCGTTGTCCCGCGCGACCGCCAAAGCCGCGGCACTGCTGTCGACTGCAACCACTTGCGCGAGCGGCCGGTGTTTGGCGATGCTGACCGCGACGCAGCCGCTGCCGGTGCCGAGATCGAGCACGCGGCACGCGCGCTCCGGCGCAATGCGTTCGAGCGCATAGTCGACCAGCACTTCGGTCTCGGGCCGCGGAATCAGCACGGCAGGCGTGACTTTGAACCCGAGGCCGAAAAATTCGCGCGCACCAACAATGTACGCGACCGGCTCGCCGGCGGTGCGACGCGCCACCAGCGCGCAAAACAGCCCGCTTTGGGCATCCGTCAGCGTGAGCCGGGAATGCGCGATCAGGTACGCGTCGCCGACACCGAGCACGTGGCGCAGCAGCGCGCGCGCGTCGATAACGTCGAGCGTGTGGCGCGCGGCGGCGAGTGCCTGGGCAATGGTATGGTTCATGCAGGACCCGGCGGCGTTGCCGCCGGCGCGGCGTCAGGCGGGCTGGGTTTCTTCGCCGAGCTGGGAGAGCTGCTCGGCCTGGTGCTCGGCGTTCAGCGCATCGGTAAGCTCGAACAGGTCCCCGTCCATGATGGCGCCGATCTTGTAGAGCGTGAGATTGATTCGGTGGTCGGTGACGCGGCCCTGCGGGAAATTGTAGGTGCGGATGCGCTCCGAGCGGTCGCCGCTGCCGATCAGCGACTTGCGCGTTGCCGCCGTTTTCTGCTGCTGCTCATGGATCTGCGCATCCTTGATGCGCGCGGCGAGCACCGACAGCGCGCGCGCCTTGTTTTTGTGCTGCGAGCGGTCTTCCTGGCATTCGACGACGATGCCGGTCGGCAGATGCGTGATGCGGATCGCGGAATCGGTCTTGTTGACGTGCTGCCCGCCGGCGCCGGAAGCGCGATAGGTGTCGATGCGCAGCTCGGCGGGGTTCAACACGACGGCGGCGATTTCGTCGGATTCCGGCATCACCGCCACCGTGCACGCCGAAGTGTGGATGCGCCCTTGCGTCTCGGTCGTCGGCACGCGCTGCACGCGGTGGGCGCCGGACTCGAACTTGAGCTTGGAATACGCGCCCTGACCGATGATCTTGGCGATGATTTCCTTGCAGCCGCCGAGCTCGCTCGGGCTTTGCGAAATCACCTCGACCTGCCATTTATTGCGTTCGGCGAAGCGCGCATACATGCGGAACAGCTCGCCGGCGAACAGCGCCGATTCGTCGCCGCCGGTGCCGGCGCGGATTTCGAGGAAGATGTTGCGGTCGTCGTTCGGGTCTTTCGGCAACAGCTGCTTCTGCAGCTCGGCCTCGATCTGCGCCAGGCGCTGGCGTGTGTCGCGGATCTCGGCTTCGGCAAAGTCGCGCATCGCTGGGTCGGATGCCATCTCCTGCGCCGCCTGGATGTCTTCCTCGCTCTTGCGATATGACTGATAGAGCTCGACCACCGGCGCGATTTCGGCATGCTCGCGCGAGAGCTTGCGGTAGCTCTCCATGTTGGCGGTGGCGTTTTCCGAACTCAGCAGCTGGTTGAGTTCTTCGAGGCGGAGCGTCAACTGCGCCAGCTTCGCCGCAATGCTGCTCTTCATTCGGAGTGCTTCAACTGGTAAAGCCGTCTGAGCATGGCCACCAGCTGTTCGCGGTCATCGTCATTGGCGTGACTGAGCGCATGCGTCGGCGCATGCAGGAATTTGTTGGTCAGCGAATAACTCAGGTGCTCGAGCACTTGCTGCGCATCGTCGCCGCGCGCGAGTCGCCGCAGCGCGCGTTCGACTTCGCGCCGGCGCGCACGTTCGGCATCGTCGCGCAGCGCGCGGATCGTCGGCACCAGCGCGCGGTTGTCGAGCCATTGCATGAAATCACCGACCTGGGTCTCGATGATCGCCTCGGCCTGCGCCACTGCCGATTCGCGCACGTCGAGACCTTCGCGCGCGATTTTGCCGAGATCGTCGACCGTGTAGAGGAACACGTCGTCGAGAGCGCCGACTTCGGCTTCGACGTCGCGCGGCACCGCCAGGTCGATGATCAGGAACGGCCGGTGCCTGCGCGCACGCAGCGCGCTTTCGATGAGCCCCTTGCCGATGATCGGCAGCGTGCTGGCGGTACAGGAAACGATGATGTCGTGCACTGCGAGCTGCGATGCGAGCTCATTCAGCGTAATCGCGCGGCCGCGGAAGCGCTCGGCGAGATGCTGTGCGCGCTCGAGCGTGCGGTTAGCGAACGTCACGTGGTGCGGGTGCCGCGCGGTAAAGTGGGTCGCGGTGAGCTCGATCATTTCACCGGCGCCGATAAAGAGCGCGCTCTGCGCGGCTACGCTCGGATAGATGCGCTCGGCAAGGCGCACGGCGGCGGACGCCATCGACACCGTGCTGGCGCCGATCTCGGTCTCCGAGCGCACCGCTTTCGCGACCGAGAACGTGCGCTGGAACAGCTTGTTCAGCAGCAGGCCGAGGGTGCCGGCCTGCTCGGCGGTACGCACCGCGTCCTTGAACTGGCCTAGGATCTGCGGCTCGCCGAGCACCATCGAATCGAGCCCGCTCGCGACGCGGAACGCGTGCTTGACCGCGCGTTCCTGCGGCAGTTTGTAGAGATGGGGCTCGAGATGCTGCGACTTCAGTTTGTGGTACTCGGCGAGCCAATGCATCGCCTGCCACGGCTCCGCGGTGTGGCAATAGACTTCGGTGCGGTTACACGTCGAGATGATCGCGGCTTCCTTGACCGGGTGGCGGTCGACGAGATCGCGCAGCGCCTGCACCATATTTTCGGCGTGAAAAACCACCTGCTCGCGCAGCGACAGCGGCGCGGTCTCGTGGTTGATGCCGAAAGCGAATAATTGCATGGAATCCGGGCTCTAGGTGAGGCCGTATATTACAGCCGTAGACGCCGCACCACAACGCATTGGGCGCGCGCGTCAGATGGTCCCGGGAAGGTGACGGGAAATGGTGAACCGGACCCTGCACCCCGGTCCCCAGCAGTTTGTCGGACTTAGCCCCGACAAACTCCCGATCCCTACTTCTGCTTGCCCTTGGCGACCCGTTGATCGAGCTTCTGCTCGTAGGCGTGGTAGTTCAGGAAATCGTAGAGCTCGTTGCGCGTCTGCATGGTGTCGAGCGCGTTCTTCTGCGTGCCGTCCCTGCGGATGGCCTGAAAGACCTTCAGCGCGGCGGCGTTCATCGCGCGGAACGCCGACAGCGGATACAGCACCATCGCGACGTCGGCGCTTTTCAGCTCAGCCACCGTGAACAGCGGCGTCGCGCCGAATTCGGTGATGTTGGCGAGGATCGGCACTTTCACTGCGTCCGCGAATTTCTTGTACATACCGAGTTCGGTCATCGCCTCGGGAAAGATCATGTCGGCGCCCGCCTCGACGCAGGCGCACGCGCGGTCGATCGCCGCCTGGAAACCTTCGACCGCAAGCGCATCGGTGCGCGCCATCACCACGAACGCGGGATCGGTCTTGGCGTCGACCGCCGCCTTGATGCGGTCGACCATCTCCCCGGGCGTCACCAGTTCCTTGCCCGGACGGTGGCCGCAGCGCTTGGCGCCGACCTGGTCCTCGATGTGCATCGCGCCGGCGCCGAACTTGATCAGCGACTTGACGGTGCGCGCGATATTGAACGCGCTCGAGCCGAAGCCGGTGTCGACGTCGACCAGCAGCGGCAGCTCGCATACGTCGGTGATGCGCCGGATATCGGTCAGCACGTCGTCGAGGTTGCTGATGCCGAGATCGGGCAGCCCGAGCGAACCGGCGGCCACCCCGCCGCCCGACAGATAGATTGCCCGGTAGCCGACGCGCTCGGCCATGCGCGCATGGTAGGCGTTGATGGTGCCGGTGATTTGCAGCGGTTTTTCGGCGGCGGCGGCGGCGCGGAAACGCGCGCCTGCCGATGCTTGGCGCGGCGCGCCGGAAGAAAGATCGGTCATGACATGGCTCCTGAATGTGATCGGAAACCTGCCGCGGGCGGCAACGCAGCGGGCGGGAACTGGCATGATTTTAACGCACGCGGCGGCGCGGCGGAATAAGCGCTGACGGCCGTTTGCGCCTGCTCACGATTGCTGTTATGTTTCCAGTCGCCCCGCCCGGCTCCCATACAACTAAGAAAAGTAGAGCATGTCGATCGCCGCGCCCGGGAATTTGCCGGCCGATTATCCATGAAGCAATTCGAAAAAAACGCCAAGTGCCCGCTCGACGGCGTGCGCATCATCGACCTGTCACGCGTGGTTGCCGGCAACATGTTGAGCCTCGCGCTCGCCGATTTCGGCGCTGAAGTCATCAAAATCGAGACACCGGAGGGCGACGCGCTGCGCGACTGGCGGGTCGGCGGTGTTGCGACCCACTGGAAGGTCTACGCGCGCAACAAGAAAAGCGTGTGCCTGGACCTGCGCCGCGATGAAGGCAAGCAGCTCGTGTTGAAGCTCGTCGCAAGCGCGCAAGTGTTCATCGAAAACTTCCGCCCCGGCACGCTCGAGAAAATGGGCCTCGCGCCGGACGTGTTGCTTGCGCAAAACCCCAAACTTGTCATCGCCCGCGTATCGGGTTGGGGCCAGAGCGGTCCGTACAAGCACAAGCCGGGGTTCGGCACGCTCGCCGAAGGCATGTCGGGATTTGCCGCCACCAACGGCTTCGCAGACCGCGAGCCGGTGTTGCCGCCGATGTCGATGGCCGATAGCATCGCCGGCCTTTACGGCGCGATGGCGGTAATGATCGCGCTGCGCCATGTCGAAGTGAGCGGCGGCGGGGGACAAGTCATCGATCTGCCGCTGTTCGATCCGCTGTTTTCGTGCATGGGGCCGCAGGCCGCAAGCTACAAAGCGAGCGGTAAGATCCGCCAGCGCACCGGCAGCCGCTCGGCGACGGTCGCGCCGCGCAATGTCTACGCGGCGCGCGACAGCAAATGGGTGTGCCTGTCGGCCTCGACCCAGGTGATGACTGAACGCCTGTTCCGGGCGATAGGACGCGCCGAGCTGATCGACGACCCGCGCTATAAGACCAACACCGAGCGCGTGAAGCACGCCGCCGAGCTCGACGCGATTATCGGCGCCTTCATCGCGCACAAAACGCTCAACGAAAATCTTGAGTTTTTCGACCAGGCCGAGGTCACGGTCGGGCCGATTTACGATATCTCGCAGATCATCGAGGATCCGTACGCAAAAGCGCGCGAGGTGATCGTCGAGCTGCCCGATGACGAGATGGGCACGGTCCCGATGCACTGCGTGGTGCCGAAACTGACCGGGACACCGGGCGCGATCCGCCGGCCGGCGCCGAAGCTCGGCGAGCATAACGACGCAGTGCTGGGCGCGCTCGGACTTTCGGCCGCGGAAATCACGCGCCTCGAGTCAACGGGAGTCATTTCAACCGGAAGCAGGAAGAAAGGGGCAACGTCATGAAACAGGACCGCGAGCTGCCGGTATGGCGCTCGCTCATGTACGTGCCGGTCAACGTCGACAAATTCGTTGACAAGGCGCATACGCGCGGCGCCGACGTGATTCAACTCGACCTCGAGGACAGCATTCCGCCGGCCGAGAAGGACAAGGCCCGCGCGCTGGTCGAGAAGGCCGCGGCCAAGGTGCGGCGCGGCGGCGCGGATGTCGTGGTGCGCATCAACCGGCCGCTGTCGATGGCGGTGCGCGACCTCGAACAATCGATCTGTCCCGGCGTCGATGGCATCGCCATCACCAAGGTCGAAAGCGGCTCGCACGTGAGGCTGCTCGATGAGCTGGTGTCCGAGCTCGAGCAGAAGCGCGGCATGGAAATCGGGCACACCACGTTCATCGCCATGATCGAAACTCCCGCTGCGTTTTCGCAGATGGACGGGATTGCGCGCGCGAGCCCGCGCGTGGTGGCGTTGACCGTCGGCGGCGAGGACTTCGCGCTTGAATGCAACATGGAGCCCAGCGACGACGCGCTGCTGCACCCGAAGCAGCACATGATCATCGCCGCCCGCGCCGCCGGCGTGATGCCGCTCGGTTTCATCGGCACCGTCGCCGATTTCAGCGATTGGGAGAAATTCCGTCAGATGGTGCGGCGCTCGCTGCGGTTCGGTTTCGACGGCGCGAGCTGCATTCACCCCGGTCAGGTCAAGATCGTCAACGAGGAGTACACGCCGGGCGAGCAGGAAGTCGCCTACGCCAGGAAAGTGATCGCGATGAACCAGGAAGCGGCCGCCGCCGGCCGCGGCTCGTTCCAGATCGACGGCAAGATGATAGACGTCCCGGTCGTGGTGCGCGCCGAGAAGCTGATCAGGCGTTACGAGGCGATCAAGGCGCGCGAAGCGAAAACACTCGCCGCGATGAAAGGCTGAAAATATTGGCTCGTCGGCGTGAGCGTCTGGAAGGCCCGCAGGTATTGTCAGACGAGGCCCAAAAAGTCCTGGTCAGAACGTACAGCCCGCGCCGATGAGAATCACGTCCGTATCCCGGTGGTAATCGGCGAGTACGCGGTTCCAGGTTACCCGTGCATGCCATTGCGGCGTGAAGCGATAGCGTACGCTCAGCGAGACCATGCCCGCGAGGCGCTCACCTTCATCTGCCTGCCCCGCGTTCCGGCGGTCGACCGCCAGGTACGGACCTAAGTAACTGGCGCGCTCTGCGCAGCCAGCGCCCTATTCCTCATGCGCGCCAGAACAAACGTAAGCATGACACCCATGATGCATGCGGCGCTGATGCCGACAAAGCCCCAGGTGAAGGTGCCCGCCTTGTCCTTGACCACGCCAAGTGAGAAGGCAAATGTCAGGGAGCCAATGTTGGCGAACAGGTTGCTGAACCCGGTGGACATGCCCGCGATACGCTGCCCAAGCACCTCGACGGGCACGAAAAACAGCGGGCCGAAGTAGAACTGCAGGAAGATTGCGTTGATTGCGACTACGACCAACAGAACCGGGATGGGGTGGACGAGTACCAGCAGCGTAGACGTACACGCAAGGACTGCCAAAGAACCGCCTATGACCAGCGGCGGATTTCTCAGGCGGTCTGATACGTAGCCGCCAAACGCGTTCGAAAGCGCTGTGAACGCAGCGCTCATCGCGACAACGAGGCCCGCAGCCTGGATCGTCAGCCCGCGGTCAGCCACCAGCAGGGACGGCAGCCAGAAGTTGAACGAGACGGCGATACCCAGGCGAATGAACTGGATGGCGCCACAGATCCACATGATCTTGTGCTTGAACAACTGGAACGCATCGAGCATGGCCACCCGCTGGCGGGGTGCCGTGCGGGGCTTCTCCCTGCCGAACGCCAGGTACAGAAACGCGGCGCCTATTCCCGCGACGGAAAAGACGATAAACGGGAAGCGCCAGCCGAACTCGACCACCAGGAGCGGGCCGACAAGAGACAGCAAGATGTTGCCGGAGAAGTTGCCCACCACGTAGAGACCCATAGCCGTTGCCCGGCGCTGCGGCGGGAACCAGGATGAAACCAGCGCGAGACCCGGAACGAACATCAGCGCCCGGAACACTCCGGCAACCGTCTGGTTGATCATCGCGCTCCAGAACGCGTGGATAAAACCGAAATTCAGCGAAAGCAATGTCGAGCCCAGGATCCCGATGAAGAACAGTCGCTTGGGGCCAAACCGGTCCGTGAGGTAGCCCGATGGAATCTGCGCGAGCGCATAAGTCAGCGTTGAAGCGACGGAGAGCAGCCCGGCCTGCGAGAAGCTCATGTGCAGGTCTTCGCGAATCAGCGGGAGGAAGAGCGAAATACCACCAAACGTCAGTACCTGGAAACTCTGGCAAAAAATGACGAGTGCTACAGCGTTGATGCCATCGCGTCCCAGCGACCTGGCAGTGGGCGCGGGCGCGGTTGGATGTGCGCTTTTCTCGGTGCTCACCTTGAATCGACTGTACACCTTGCGCACGTTGACGTGGAATATCTTTTCTTCTTCGCAACGCGATTCACGGCCGTCCAGTGCGCGGCACGCTGCGGTCGGCGCGAATTGTCAGCCCCGGCATCACCAGCCGTCTGTCAATCGCGACCTCGGCATAGCGACCGCTTACCAGCCTAGCAGCCTGTCGAAGTGCCAAGCCCGACAGGCTGCTAGCGGCCGAATTTGGGGAAAAGCGCGGGTAAATTCGCATCTCCGCTATTATTTTCCGCAATTTCACTGGCGCTGGTTTTGCATTAGGAGTTTGTCGGGACTAAGTCCGACAAACTCCTGGCCCGACGTATAATCGACGTGTAATCGAAGTATAATTGAATTGATCAAATCGGAGATACCCGTCAACATCTTCTCCAGTCCGGTGGTGGATTAACCCCCGGCCACAGCGGCCACGGAGAAATTCGGCTCCCGTAACTCTGACCCGCACCCCCATCTCGAGGGCGGAAAAGAACAAGAGGAGCATATAGCTAACCCTGCGCGCCCTTTGTGGCTCGGGATTTTCGGAGTGACGTGAATGACACAAGATCTGGAAGATCTGAAAAAATGGGTCGGCCAAAGGGAGTACGACGTTGACTATGTGACGGTTCCGTCGGTGCACCGGCTGGCGGCGACGCTTGACCGCGACGACCCGATGCCGAAGATGGGCGACCCGCTGCCCGCCGGCTGGCATTCGATACTATTCCCGCGCGTGGTGCGCCAATCCCAGATCGGCCCGGATGGCCACCCGCAGCGCGGAGATTTCCTGCCGCCGGTGTCGCTGCCGCGCCGCATGAACGCCGGCCGGCGCACCTGGATGCACGCCGAGTTGCGCGTCGGCGACGAAGTGCGCAAGGAAGCGACCATCAAGGAAGTCTCCATCAAGCAGGGGCGGACCGGCCAGATGGTGTTCGTCACGGTGAAAACCGACATGATCAGCCCGCGGGGACTTGCGATCACGGAGGAAATGGATGTGGTCTACCGCGAGGAGCCGGCCGCAAACGCACCGCCCCCTCCGCCGCAGCCCGCGCCGGGCAACGCAAAGTGGACCAGGGTCTTCACGCCCGACCCCGTGGTGTTGTTTCGTTACTCCGCGCTGACGTTCAATGGCCATCGCATCCACTACGACCACCCGTACGTGACGCAGACCGAGGGCTATCCCGGTTTGGTGCAGAACGGCGGACTGACCACTTTGCTGTTGTTCGAGCTGGCCCGGACGCATGCCGCGACGCCGGTCAAGTACATGTCGGCGCGCAACGTGCGCGCCATGTTCGCGAGCCGCCCGTTCACGCTTTGCGGCGAGCCGTCGGCCGACGGCAAGACCGCCGGGCTGTGGGTGATGGACGACCAGAACGCGCTCGCATCATCCGCGACCGCGGAATTCCGGTAATTGCTGTCACCACCCGTTAACTACCGACGTCGCTGCGCAGGAGGAACAGCAGGCCGTTGCGCCGCCGGGCGCTGCGGCCGCGCGTCATTTCCGTCGGCCGCGTTCCAGCGCCGACGGGCTTGGGCATCCTCGTCGTTCGCCGCGTTCCAGCGCCGGCGGGCCTGCGGGTTCGTTTCGTCATCAACGGCGGCTTGAGCGCGCCGGCGCGGATTGTGTCGTTCCTCCTCGTTTGCCGCCGCGAGCCGGCGCCGTGCTTCTTCACGCTCGAGTTCGCGGTAATCGGGACGGCGTATGTCCGGACGCACTCTTACATCAGCCTCCGACAGCGCGCGCACCGTGTCCCGGCTCGCCGTGGTGTCCTGCGCCGCTACGCCAGCCGCAGCGGTCAACAATGCGCCGGCGAGTGCTGCAGCCGACCAATAAACAGGCTTCATGGCAATCTCCTCGTAAAAAGTTGAACTTCATGTTTGTGGGAATAATTCCCACAAATAGCAGATTACGCGGGAATCTTTCCCACGTCAAGCCGGTTGTGTGATAATTTCCCGCATCGCGCCTATGCCCTGACCCCGTGCCGACCCCGCCCCCCATCGCCCACGAACCGCCGGCCGCGCTGGCCGCCGCGCTGCGCCGTCTGCAGCGGCCGTTGGTCAAATTGATGCTCGCGCACGGCATCACATTGCCGTTCACGGTCGAGCTATTGAAGCGTCTGTTTGTCGAGGTCGCCGACGACGATTTCCGCATCGAAGGCAAGGCGCAAACCGACAGCCGCGTGAGCCTGCTCTCCGGTGTGCACCGCAAGGACGTGCGGCGGCTGCGGCACGCACCGCCGCAGCCGGGGGAGGCGACAATGCCGGCAGCGGTCTCGCTCGGTGCCCAGTTGGTCGCGGCCTGGGTCAGCAATCCGCCGTTCGTCGACCAGCACGACCGGCCGCGCCCGCTGCCGCGGCTGGCGAGCGAAGGCGGCGAAGTTTCGTTCGAGGCGCTGGTTGCCGGCATCAGCACCGACATCCGCGCCCGCGCCGTGCTCGACGAGATGCTGCGGCTGGGCGTGGTGTATCTCGACGAGCGTTTGCGCGTCTGCCTCAATACCGAAGGGTTCGTGCCGCAAAAAGGCTACGCCGAGAAAGCGTATTACCTCGGCCATAACGTACACGACCATCTGGCCGCCGCCGCGGCCAACCTCGAGAGCACCAAATCGCCTTTTCTGGAGCGCAGCGTGCACTACGATGCGCTGAGTCCGGAATCGATCAAGGAGCTGGCGGCGCTGGCGGCGGCACTCGGCACGCAGACGCTGAAGAACGTCAACCGCAAAGCGGCCGAGCTCGAGCGCAAGGATGCGCACAGCAAAGAACCGCGTCAGCGCATGACGCTAGGCGTTTATTTTTACAGCGAGCCCACGCAGCCAGACCGGAGCGAGCCATGAAGCGGGAACTGCGCTACGCGCTCGGCATCCTGGCGCTCGCGTTCGCGGCCGTACTGCCCGCGCCCGCGGGATCGCCAGCTGCGACGGAATCTGCGGCCGAGAAGCGTGACCCGTGCGCGCTGGCTGAAGCGCAAAGCGAAGGCGGGATCGGCGGCACCGGCGTGACCGCCAACGCCGGCGGCATCGGCGGTACCGGCATCGTCGGCACCATCACCGGCTTCGCGAGCGTCTGCATCAACGGCGTCGAAGTGCATTATGGCGACGCCACGCCAGTGACCATCAACGGCGTCCCGGCCGGCGTCGATCAACTCGCCATCGGCCAACAGGCAGCCATCGAAGCCGCCTCCGATAAATCGGGGTTGAGCGCACGTTCGGTCGCCTTGTTGTACGCGGTCATCGGCCCGCTGGAACGTGCCGAGCCGGCGCTCGGCCGCTTGAGTGTGCTCGGCCAGAACGCACTGCTGCGCGCCCCGACGCTGGTAGTCGATACGGCAGGCAAGCAGCATCCCGTGACGGCTCTCCAAACCGGCGACTGGATACGCGTCAGCGGCTTGCGAGCGGCGAGCGGCGCGATACTGGCAACCCGCATCGAGCGCGTTCCCGTGCAGGCACAAGTCAGCCTCATCGGCGACGTAACGCAACTCGACGCCGGCGGCTTCTGGATCAACGGCGTACGCATCCATGTACTGGACGCCAATATCATGCGTGGCTTGACCAGGGGCCGCCAGGTGCTGGTGACCGGCGTACACGAGTCCGGCGCCATCCGGGCCAGCAGCGTGCGCACCGATCCGGCGTTGAGTTTCCGGCCCGCGGTGCGCCGTCTGCTGCTCGAGGGGCTGGTTGCGGATCACGCGTCGGGTGACGGTTTCCGTCTGGGCGCGGTGATGATCGCGCTCGACGCAACGACACGCTATACAGGCGGTGCGGCAGGCTCGCTCAAGCGCGAGCAGCGCGTGATCGTGTACGCGCGAGTCGCGAACGACGGCGCGGTGATCGCGGAATCGGTGCTATTCATGCGTGAACCCACGGCCACTCCCACCGCGGGCGCCGCGCTGCCCGCAAATGCGGGCCGCGAAATTGCCGATCCGGCGCGGCGCCGAGCGCCGGTGAGCCTGCCGGACGGCTTCGAGCGGCCGGGCGCCGGCGCGCGGCCGCCCGGCAACGCTGCGCCAGGCCGGCGCTAGCAGCCTGTCGGACTTAACAGTCCGTACCGGCTGCTAAAAGCAAAACCGGCTGACCATTTATGATAAACTCACCAGGAGTTTGTCGGGGCTAAGTCCGGCAAACTCCTAGAATCACCCCGTTCAACCGGCGTCATGACACGCGGGTCTGCCGAGTACGCCGCCGCTATGGCATACTGCTCCGCGGCCTCAACGCTTGGAATTGCCGTCAGCGCAGTTATCATGTCTGCTGCGTTCTTACCGAGCGGCACGCGCAGGAGCTAACGCGCTGCCGCGGGACTTCCGTTGCAACCGCCCGTCGTAAAGAGGAGATCATGATGACTGCGTTTCGTTGTCCGCGCCGCCTGATGGCGGCGCTCGCCCTGCTGCTGTTCGCGACCGGCGCCCATGCCCAGGCGCAGCCGGCGCAGAAAAGCTACGAGCCGCAGCCGTACCAGGAAGGCAAGGACGTGATCTGGCTGCCGACGCCGCAGGAGCTGGTGGACAAGATGCTGCAGATGGCGCAGGTCGGGCCGAAGGATTTCGTGATCGACCTCGGTTCGGGCGACGGGCGCACGGTGATTACCGCCGCCAAAAAATTCGGGGCGCGCGCGATGGGCATCGAATACAACCCTGAGATGGTCGAATACAGCACCCGTGCCGCGCAAAAAGAAGGCGTCGCCGGCAAAGTCAAATTCATGAAGGCCGATCTGTTCGAGACCGACTTCAGCGCGGCGACCGTGGTGACCATGTACCTGCTCTCCACGCTCAATCTCAAGCTGCGTCCGGTGATTCTCGATCTCAAACCCGGCACCCGCGTGGTGTCGCATGCGTTCGACATGGGCGAGTGGAAACCCGACCGCACCGAAACGGTCGAAGGCAAAACCGCCTATTTATGGATCGTGCCGGCCAAGGTCGCGGGCGCGTGGCAGCTGCCGCAGGGCGAGCTCACGCTGCGACAGAACTTTCAGGCGGTTGAGGGCACGCTCAAGCTCGGCGAGCGCGTAACACCGATCGCGAACGGCAGGCTGCGCGGCGATCGGTTGAGCTTCCGTGCCGGCGGCGCCGAATACAGCGGCAAAGTCGGCGGCAATTCGATCGAGGGCAGCGTCAAATCGGGCGGCAACCAGTCGAAGTGGAGCGCAACCCGGCGCGCCGACAGCCCGGCATCGGCACCTAAGAGCCCCTAAGGTACCCCTGAACAACTGTCATCGCGAGAAACAATGTGACGAAGCGATCTCGTATCTGGTTGATTTCACCAACAGCGAGATTGCTTCGCTATGCTCGCAATGACAACCAGCGGGGTTAATCAGAGGTTCCTCAGGGGCTCTACTAGCGCCGCATGACCGCCGCCTTCATATTTCACCAACTATTAACCGAAAGATATCGATGTCCACATCGCGTTTCATGCGTCAATCACTGTTAGCGCTGTCGTTGTCGGTTCTTGCCGCCGGTTTTCTGGCGCAGGCCGCGGAGAAAGAATTCGAGCCGCAGGTCGGCCAGGAGGGCAAGGACGTAGTCTGGGTGCCGACGCCGCAGGCGCTGGTCGACAGGATGCTCGACATGGCGAAGGTCACCGCCAAAGACTACGTGATCGACCTCGGCTCGGGCGACGGCCGCACCGTGATCACCGCGGCCAAGCGCGGCGCGCGCGCGCTCGGCATCGAATACAACCCCGACATGGTCGAGGTGTCGAAACGCAACGCCGAGAAAGAGGGCGTCGCCGGCAAGGCCAGCTTCGTGAAAGCCGACCTGTTCGAAAGCGATTTCTCGCAGGCCACCGTGATCACCATGTTCCTGCTGCCGGACATCAACCTCAAGCTGCGCCCGAAAATCCTCGATCTCAGGCCCGGCACGCGCATCGTGTCGAATACGTTCACGATGGGAGAATGGACGTCCGACGAGACCGCCACGGCGGGGGAAAAGGACGGCTGCAGCACTTACTGCACGGCTTATCTGTGGATCGTGCCGGCGAAAATCGAAGGCACGTGGCAGCTGCCGCAGGGTGAGCTCACGCTCAGGCAGAGCTTCCAGATGGTCGCGGGCAGCCTCAAGTCCGGCGGCAACAGCACCTCGATCGCGAACGGCAGGCTGCGCGGCGATCGGTTGAGCTTCCGTGCCGGCGGCGCCGAATACACCGGACGCGTCAGCGGCGGCCGCATCGAGGGCAGCGTCAAGTCCGGCGCCAATACCACGAACTGGAGCGCCATCCTGCGCGCCGCCAATCCGGTATCATCACCCAGGTAGCGGGGAGCACCGGCAAGTCACACCCGCGATTTAATTAAACAATACACGGAGAACAAACATGAATGCAGCGCACTTTCTGCGCCGGTCGTTTTTGACGCTGTTGCTGTCGGTGTTTGCCGCCGGCGTTTTGGCGCAGGCGCAGCCGGCGAAAAAGGCCTTCGAACCGCAGGTCGGCCAAGAAGGCAAGGACGTGATCTGGGTGCCGACGCCGCAGGCGCTGGTGGACAAGATGCTCGACATGGCGAAAGTCACGGCGAACGATTACGTGATCGACCTCGGCTCGGGCGACGGCCGCACCGTGATCACCGCGGCCAAGCGCGGCGCGCGCGCGCTCGGCATCGAATACAACCCCGACATGGTCGAGCTGTCGAAGCGCAACGCCGAGAAAGAAGGCGTCGCCGGCAGGGCGAGCTTCGTGAAAGCCGACATTTTCGAAAGCGATTTCTCGAAAGCCACCGTGATCACCATGTATCTGCTGCCGCAGCTCAACGTGAAGCTGCGCCCGAAGATACTCAACCTCAAGCCCGGCACGCGCATCGTGTCGCACGCGTTCACGATGGAAGAGTGGACCGCCGATCAAACCGACTCGATCGACAACCGCACTGCATATTTGTGGATCGTGCCGGCCAGGGTCGAAGGCACCTGGCAGCTCGCGCAGGGCGAACTCCTGCTCGCACAGAACTTCCAGATGCTCATCGGCACGCTCAAAACAGGTGGCAACACGGTGATGATTGCGAACGGCAGACTGCGCGGCGATCAATTGAGCTTCAGCGCCGGCGGCGCCGAATATACCGGCCGCGTCAACGGCAACGCGATCGAAGGCACGGTCAAAGGCGCGAGCTCGGGCAGCTGGAGCGCGACCCGCGGCGGCAAGCCCGCGGCGGCGCCGAAGTAATGAAATAACGGAGCGGGCAATGGCAAACCAGCAACACGTGGTCATCGTCGGCGGCGGCGTCATGGGCGGCGACATCGCGACCATCTTCGCCGCCGGCGGCTGGAACGTCCACGTCATGAGCCCGTCGGCGAAAACGCGCGCCGCGCTGCCGGCGCGCCTCGCCGCGGGGCTGAACAAGCTCGGCGCCAACGCGGCCAACACCGCTCTCGTCAAGACCTACGCCAACCTCGACGAGATCGCGTGGCGGAACGTTGACCTGGTGGTCGAAGCCGCGACCGAAGACCTCGCGCTCAAGCACCAGCTGTTTGCGCAGCTCGAAACGCTCGCGCGTCCCGAAATTCCGCTCGCGAGCAATACCTCGACTTTTCCGATCGGCGAGATCGGCAAGCATCTGAAAACCCGCTCGCGCGTCGTCGGCCTGCACTATTTCATGCCGGCGCACCTGGTGCCGCTGGTCGAGGTGATCAAGGCCGACTTCACCGACAAGACGGTCGCCGACTGGCTCGAGCAGAACCAGCGGCAGCTCGGCAAGGTGCCGGTGCGCGTCAATAAGGACATTCCCGGCTTCATCGGCAACCGGCTGCAGCACGCGATGATGCGTGAAGCCTTGTATCTGATCGCCGAGGGAGTGGTATCGCCGGAAGGCATCGACACCGCGGTGCGCTTCGGTTTCGGCTTCCGCTTCATTGCGTGCGGGCCGATGATGCAGAAAGAGATGTCGGGCTGGGACACCATCCTCTACGGCGGCACTTCGATTTACCCGAGCCTGCACAACGACCAGGCGCCGCCGCAATTTCTCAGGGACATGGTCGCGAAAGGCCGTATCGGCATGAAAGCCGGGCGCGGGCTGTGGGAGTGGACTGACGACAGCGTGGCGAAAGAGAAAGCGCGCATCGAGAAAGCGCTCCAGGCCGCGTTCGAGATCCTGAAAGCCGACGCGGCGGGCGGCCAGAAGAAGGCGTAAGGAGTCGCCCCGCTTGCTGTAGGCCACCACGTCCATGGTCCGTCCGCTTTCCGCTACACGTACCTTGATCTTTTCCGTGTTCATCAGGTGATCGACTCCGTTGCATGGGTCTTGAATGCGTGCGCTGGGGTGCGATCCAACGTCGTGGTGAACGGCGGGCCAGCACGACGGCTAGCAATGGCGCGGCGCTTCCGGCCCGTCCGTTCGACCTGAAGTTATTCCAGTTCGCAATCAAAAATGAAATATCGTAGGGTGCGCCATGCGCACCGGCAGTCATGGTGCGTGGAACGCACCCTACAAAATTATTCTTGTTTTGAACGCAAATTGGAATTAGACGTTACGCCTGAACAGAGAGACAAGTGTGTCGTAATCGGAGTGCGATCCGATCCAGTACCAAAGCATCTCTTCGCCTGACCGGACACCGACAGCACGCCACCCCAACCCAATGCGCACCGAGTAGATGGGTTCTCCCGCATGAATTTGCTTGAAGCGAAGACTTGGATGGGAAGGATTTTCCCTCCAGAGCCGGTACGCAGTTCTGGCACGCTGTTTGATTTCGTCAGGAAGGTCGCGATAGGCCTTCCAGAAGGCTTCAGTGGCCTTGGAAATCACTATCTTGGTTCAACGGAGTGCTTTTACCCGCCGCGTGCGCCTTTAGGGCCTCCTTCGCGAGAGCGGACAGCACGTCCTGCGACTTGGCGAATGCCTCATCCCACCGCTGTTCGGAGGAGATTTCGTCGAGGATAATTGCGGCAACCGCATCCTGCTGCTCGGGCGGAAGCTGTGTCGCAACTTCAATTGCTTTTTCGAGAAGTTTCGTCATTGGCGTTCACTCCAGCAACAATAGTAGCGCAATCCTGTCGCGGTGCCAAATTCGTGACGTCTAACGAGGGTGTAGAAAAACCCCGGGCACTTTGACTCTTGCCGTTTTTGTTCTATTTTGGCAGTGCATTTACCCCTCCGAAAAATTTTGCGTGGATTCTAGCGCGTTCTATGAGGCCCCAGTTTGTAGGCGTTGCGCAAAGTTCGCGTGCGGGGCCTTTTTCTACAGCCTCAACGTCCGTGTTCAACCGCGCGAGCAAGCGACGCTTGATTGCGTCGGAATTGGAACACGTGGTTAGGGGTGCGCTGCATACGTCACGAAGAAACGTACGATAAGCCCTAGACCGACCAAGAACGCCAATGCGGTGGCCCAGAAGCACACGTCCATTGCTCTTTCGATGAAGTTCTCGGACGCCGGGATGCCAAATATTCCAACCGGTTGGTCCCACGCCAAGCGGACCCACTTCGCAGATAGAAAGTGGAACAGCACTCCCGCGAAAACCGAAAGTCCGAGCAGCGCCCACGACCAATACACTCCGGCGCCAAATACCGTATTCAAGGGCATCTTCGATTCAATGCCCAGAAATTCGCGCGCGAAGAAGACGGGAAGAAGTAGTGACGCCGTAGACAGTCCCATTACGGTGCGAACGACATCCCGATATCTGTCATTTGTGACGAGACGCCACGGATGCTTTGGCTCGGCGCTCATTCTCACGCACCCCTAACGTCGTGCTGTGTGGCGGGCCAGGACTACGCCAACACTGGCTACTCCGCTGGCGGCCCGTCCGCACCAGCTGAAGTTAAACAGCAACACGCTAAGTATCCTCAAAGTAGTCGCTGTCGAGCTGCTTTACGGTGTATGACGTCCGGGGATTCACGCCCACATCGAACTCAAACATTAGCGAAGCCAGCCGTCGCCCGTCGATCAAAACCAAACGGGTATCGATTCGCTGCGCAAACTCTTCTGCTTCGCGAGTAAAGTTCGAGGTCGTGATAAAGAGCCCCTTCTTTGCACGCTGGCCCTGCAGTGCCCCCGCAAATTTCTGTATTTCTGGACGTCCAACCGCGGCGTCCCAGCGCTTAGCTTGGACATAGATTGCGTCGAGCCCGAGGCGATCTTCGTCAATCACGCCATCTATGCCCCCATCGCCCGAACGCCCAACGGCACGGGCCGCCTCCGGACGACTGCCGCCGTACCCCATGCGCACGAGAAGGTCTATGACCAACTGCTCGAAGAACGAAGGGGTCGCCTGCTTTACTGCGTCCAGAAGTTCCGCCTCTAAGCTTGCGCGGAGTCGCGCATATGCTGTTTCGAGTGCCTCATCTGGCGCGAGGTCGTCGGAGGTTGTGCGCGCAGGTTCTGGTGCTTCTTTATCCTCCCGTTCATCCTCGTTGGCTACCACGCGAGACCGCTCACGAAATTCCCGAAATTCGGCAAACTGTAACAGAAAATTGGTGTCAATATTTTCGGGACTCTTCGCAATTGCTTCGCGTCCACGATCTGTGATTTGGTAAATGCCGCGACGTGGAGAATCAATTAGGCGCGACTGTTTCAGGTATGCCAACGCCCAGCCAACACGGCTCATGATCACTGTCATTTTTCCGCTTGGTAGCAAGGCAGCACGCTCAGTTTCGCCGAGCGCAAAGTGATCGGCGACTAGACTCGATAACTCGCGGCGGTGTTTCGCGCCTTGAATTGTCAGGGCGCGAAGCACCGGCAACATTGCCTGCTGATAGCTAGGGATAGTCATCTGGTACTCGCACCGATCTTTGTTTGCTGTTTAACGTGGAGCCCAGCGGCGCCACGCGAAATGCTGCCACGAAGCGCGATGTTTCATGGCGTCCGACTGCGGCGCAGGGTTAGAACTTATGTTCACTTGGCTGCTGGTGCGGTTGGACGAGTGAGTGGAGATTGCGCCGGGGTGGAAGCTGGATTGGGTGCCGCTGGCGTTGCCGGGATCGGTTCGGTAAGTCGGGACTGCAATTCAGCCCTTGCTTCCGCTCGGATTGCTACGGTGGCTTGAATGACCGTGCCGATCAGTGCGGCAACAGCTAGCGCGATAACCCACCACTGGAGCTTCGTGTTCTTTGCATCTAGATTGGTAATGTGCCCTTGGAGTCTAGCAATGTGCGCGCGAAGGAGATGGAGGCGAACGGTTTCCGCAATCTGCGGGAACTGTGGGCCCTGGAAAGCGGTGAACGCGCCCGGGTCGCACAGCGCTGCGGCATAGCGTTCCAGATCGTCTGTGGAGGCTTTCGCGAGCCCGCCAGACGGCGCAACCCTCTTCAATTCCTTTAGATCTTCGTCGATAGTGCTCATAGGAATGAGTTCTAACGTTCACGCCCACCGGCGCGCGCCCACGACATTTGAATACGGCACGGCGCTCGCCGCGCGTCCGCGTGGGGCGTGGGGTTAGCCATCGGCCTTCACCGAAACTTCTGCGCTGGCGAAGCCCATGTCCATGTCCATAATCTTGTCAACGCTATATTTGGACTGTAGGAACTGAAGCACTTCATTGCTCTTTGCGCGGTCAAGATCGCAGTCAACGAGAAATGCCTCGCCGTCAGCTTCCTCTTTGAGCGGATCAATAATTGCCGTGCCGAAGGAGGCACTCAAGGGTGATGCCTTCAATGTCTTGTAGCGCGGCGAAAGCGGATTCAGGCAGAGTCGTGCCGAGATATCTTTGCCGTCGAGTTCCGCTACGACAGCGCCATCCAAGGTGTCCCGGTGGCGAAAGAAATCACTATTGCGAAAGAAATAGCAGCGCTTCAATCCGGGCTGCCCAAGCTGAAAGATATTTGTAGAGCCGTACAGGGTAGCCACGTACTGCATTCGCTTGGGTTCGTGCAGTCGGCCAGCGGCCGTAAACCAAACGATACGAAAGTCGTGCGGCACATGAGGCGCGGTCGCTGCAATCTGCGTTGCAGCCTTGCGCGTGATTCCCGAAAGCGTGTTGTCGGGCTTTATCGGAACGTGAGTTGGAAAAACCTGACCGCCATCGAGAGCCACCCTGCGACGTACCAGCATTTCGGCGTCGTCCAATTTGATCTTCTCTTCGACAAGAAAAACGGAGGGCCCGACGGTCACCTTCCAATCGGCACGTTCCTCCGCATCAGTAGGAATTGGCTCGACGTCAAAGCCGAGGTGTTTGAACACAACGTCGGCGTATGTCGGTTCGGTTCTCACTAGACGATGGCTAAACGTTCGCAGCCACCGACGCGCGGCTGTGGCAGCGGCGAGACGCGTCCCGCGGGTCCGAGTCGGCTGCGTGGTTAGCCATGATGTGGGTCACTTTTTGAAACGGCCCTTCTCACACCAGTACCTCACCTTGATCGTGCCAAAGGTGCTGCCCCGATAATGGGGTTGGCTCGAATTGAAGAGCTCCTGCGCAAACTCGCAGTTCGCGAGGTTGTAGCTAGCGTCCTGGTGGGCATCAAAAGTCGCAACGTGAATTCGCAGGGTCTCATCGTGCGTCTTAGTAGGAATATCAATACCCGTGCGATACAGCGTGTATTCGGTGCCGGCGTCCATTGCGCACGCGGCCAAGAACATCAACCCAAGAGCAGCAGACAGCTTGATCATCATGGCTAACGTTTAGTTGACCGACGCCGCGACAGCGCGATGTCTTGGTTTGAGAAAATACTCATGTCGTGGTGTCGGTCGAACGCCGGGTTGGACTAGCCCTGGTGCGCTAGCCGCGCAGGAGTGTGTTATGGGAATTGTAAGACCCGTTGACAGCGGCTACAAGCGCGCCGAATGTGTAGCGGAGGGCGCGCCGGGCGCTGGAAGGTCACATTGGGCCGTGTGCCTGTAAAAAAT
>JACQOI010000225.1 GCA_016202615.1 Betaproteobacteria bacterium | reverse complement strand
TTAAGCCTATTCCGACTTGTAGGGTGCGCCCTGCGCACCAGGACACAAACCGGTGCGCAGGGCGCACCCTACAGGAGTTGTTCGGCACTCGCGGGCGGCGGGCTTAAGGTAGTGCCATGGGTGGCTGCTTTTTCCAGGATGACCGTTGCGCGCTGTCTGCCTCAGTACTGCTCGTTGGAAAGCGCAAGCACGCTGCCCGCGCCGTTGACCACTTCGGACGACAACGCCGCCGCTTGCGGCAGAATGTGCTCGGCGTAAAAGCGCGCGGTCGCGATCTTGGCGCGGTAGAAATCGGCGCCGCCGGCGCCGGCGTTGAGCCTGGATTCGGCAACCAGCGCGGCGCGCGCCATCAGCCAGCCGCCGGCGGCCGTGCCCCACAGCTTGAGATAGGGCACCGACACGGCAGCAACGGCGCCAGGGTCTTGCGGGAAAGTGTCGACCACCCATTGCGTCGCGTCCGCAAGACCGTCGACCGCCTGTTTGAAATTGCCGCGTGCAGCGGCGACATCCGCATTCTTGCTGCGTGCGAGCTCCGCATCGAGCTCGCGCATCTCGCCGATCACCGCCGACGCAGTCGCGCCTTGCTCGAACCCGACCTTGCGTCCGACCAGGTCGTCCGCCTGGATGCCCGTGGTGCCTTCGTAGATGGTGGTGATGCGCGCGTCGCGCAGAAACTGGGCCGCGCCGGTTTCCTCGATGAAGCCCATGCCGCCGTGAATCTGTACACCGGTCGAGGCGATATCGACGCAACTCTCGGTGCACCAGCCCTTGACGATGGGAATCAGGAAATCGACCAGCGCCTGGTTGCGGCGGTGCTCCTGCGCATCCGGATGGTGGTGCGACTTGTCGAGCGCCGCCGACGCGGTATAGGCGAGCGCGCGCATCGCTTCGGTCTGCGCTTTCATCGAGAGCAACATGCGCTTGACATCGGGGTGATGGATGATGGTGACGCGGTCGCCGCTCTTCTGACCGATCGCGCGCCCCTGCACCCGGGACTTCGCGTATTCGCGCGCATGCTGATAGGCGCGCTCGGCGAGCGCGACGCCCTCGAGCCCAACGCTGAGCCGCGCGTGATTCATCATGATGAACATGTATTCGAGGCCGCGGTTCTCCTCGCCGACAAGGTAGCCGACCGCGCCTTGCCGGTCGCCGTAGGTAAGCACGCAGGTCGGGCTGGCGTGGATGCCAAGTTTGTGTTCGATCGACACGCATTTGACGTCGTTGCGGGAACCTAAGCTGCCGTCGGCATTGACCAGGAACTTGGGCACGATGAAGAGCGAGATGCCTTTAACGCCTTCGGGCGCGCCGGGCGTGCGCGCGAGCACAAGGTGGATGACGTTCTCCGCCATGTCGTGCTCGCCCCAGGTGATAAAAATCTTGGTGCCGTAGATGCGGTAGTGGTCGCCTTCGGGCACCGCGCGCGCGCGCACCGCGGACAGGTCCGAGCCCGCTTGCGGCTCGGTCAGATTCATGGTGCCGCTCCACGCGCCCGAAGTGAGCTTGGGCATGAACATCTTCTGTTGCCCGGGAGAACCGCGCAGCTTCAACGCTTCGAGCACGCCGGAAGTCAGCATCGGGCACAGGCAGAACGCCATGTTGGCGCTGTTCCACATTTCCTGCACCGGCATCGCAACGACGTGCGGCAGGCCCTGGCCGCCGAATTCAGTTGCGCCGGATAAACCGTTCCAGCCGGCGGCGACGAACTGCTGATAGGCCTGCTTGAAACCCTGCGGCGCAATCACGTTGCCCTCGATGAGCCGCACGCCCTCTCTGTCGCCGCTGCGGTTGAGCGGATCGAGCACTTCGGCAGCAAATTTGCTCGCCTCCTCGAGTACCGCGTCGACCAGGTCGCCGGTAACCTCCGCGCAATCGGGCATCGCGGTGATAGCGTCGAGCCCGACCAGTTCCTTGATCACGAACCGCATGTCCTGCAAGGGTGCGGCGTAGGTGGACATCGTTAAATCCCGTGAGCGGTAAGCCGTGAACGGTGAGCGGTGAGTGGTTAACAGCGAAGCATAGTATGCCTTTTCCCCTTACCGCTTACCACTTACCGCTTACCGCTTCTTTTAGGTTACTTTTTCACAGGCCCTCTGTTTATTTTTCTGTCCAATCTCCCCCCCAATCCCCATGCCATGGCTATCCTTTCCGCCCACTTCATTCTCCCCGACGTGATTGTTGCTCTCTGGGTTGGTCTTGGTTTGTATTATTTGCTTTCGCTTTAACGCTTACCGCTTACCGCTTACCGATTATCGTTGATCACTCTACCGATTCTTTTCTTCAATGCTTGGTTTCTCTTTTCCGC
>JACQOI010000019.1 GCA_016202615.1 Betaproteobacteria bacterium | reverse complement strand
GTGCTTTGCCGACCATCTTTCAGAGTAAGGGTCAAACGCGCTGGCTTGAGGCGCGGGACTACGGCATTCATTGCCGGGTCTTCCGTCACGTGCACGCGATGACGCAGCGCCGCGATGGCGGGATCGTGCACCACCGCTTCCATAAACGACCCGTATCCCGCATTCCCGCTTAATATTAGTGCAGCTGCGGCGTGGGGCAGCGAGTATTTGGCCGCGAAATAATTTGGCGGATCTTGGTTGCGCATTAGTGAGGCAAAACGGTAGGTCACTACGTCGATACGCTCGATCTCATCGGGCCGCGGGCGCAGTTCCGCAAGGGCGTCTTCGAGTGCATCAAGCGCAGCATAGATCGGACTGCAGCAGGCGCGCACACGGAAGTAGTTGCGGCTGATCTCCCAGCGCGTGCCGAGCTCATCCAGCAGACCCTCGGGCTGAAAGCCATCCCCCACCAGACTGCTCAGTGCTTCCTCAATGGCATTGTCCTGCGCCGCAAATCCCGCGAGGGCCAGATCAGGGGCGAGGGCCGTCGCAAAACCGCTCATCCCGGCAGCCACGTTGAGCGTCGTCGCACCGGCAACGGTGTTGGTATAGCTGGGTGTCACCACTAGGGTGGCGCCGATACGCATGGCTCGACTCGTCTCTGCGGCGTTCAGCCCACGCAAGCGGGCTCCTGCGGCGACAGCGCCCAAGAGGCCCGCTTGACCGTTTGGGTGCGCGAGGGGGCGGGCAGTCATCGCCGCACCAAGGCGCACGGCAACATCGTACCCCAGGATCAAGGCAGTAAGCATCTCACGCCCGGTGTTCTGCGCACACTCGCCCACAGCCAACACCCCAGGCACGATCTGCGACGCTCCCTGACACTGGACAAAGCGATGACCTTCACAGAGTTCGATCGAGCGACCCGCAATGCCGTTCAGGAGGGCAGCAGTACGGGGGTCACTGGTGGGCCAACCCCGTGCCAATACCGTGGCGCCAGTGCCGGCAGTGGCGCGCAAGCGTTCTCGCAGTTGACGCACCTCGGGTTGCTCCGCTCCTGCCAGTATTACCCCGAGCATGTCGAGCAGTACTAGTTTGGCGTGCTGCTGCACGGCGTCAGGGATCTCCTCCCATTGCGTCTCGGCGACAAACTGTGCCAATTTTTCGATCTGCTCATTCATTGCCGCTCCTCATGGTTTTAATCATCTCGATCGCGGGGTGTGAACCCCCTCCGTTTCTGGAAGAAGCGAAATTAGTTGCAAGGTCGAAGCTGGCTACGGCCGGGGCGGCACGCCCGTCGGTCAGAGCGCGCCTGCTCCAGGCTGCTCAACTTCTGCGTCTTCAAGGTCACGATCATCCTCTAAGGATGACCTAACCCCGCTTGCGATCACGCTCATTTCTCGTTGGAAACCCGCGCCCCGTCCAGGCTCATCTCTCATTGGAAGAGGCTTTCGACAATCGCGAGAACACGGCTTTTGGTACGGACAGACCCAACCGCCGTGTGGGCTTTTCTACGAGTTTGTTGTGTTCCATTATCATGAGTCGCAGGAAAGCTACGCCGAACTACTGCGTGATACGTATCTCGCTGACTTCCTTCCATTGCACGAATACCGGCGATCCAGCCCCAGAACCGTCGTCGCAATATCTTTATTCACGCGTCACCTGTCAATCATTCGGGTTTGATTCCTGCGTCTTGGGCCAGCTTACTCCATTTTGGAATGCCTGCACGAATCAAAGCGTCAAACTCCTCGGGCTTGCTGGCGACGATTTCGGCGCCAAGGCCAAAGAGTCGGTCTTTTACGTCGGGCAGTGCAAGGACTTTGACGATCTCGGCGTTGAGACGCGCGACGATCACTTTGTCGGTGCGCGCTGGCGCGACCACGCCCCACCAGTCAGTCAATACGAGCCCTTCTGCGCCCAGCTCGGCTGCGGTCGGCAATTCCGGTGCGACCGGCGAGCGCTGAGCGCTCGTTACTGCAAGCGCGCGCAGTTTTCCCGACTTGATGAACTGTTGCACAGGACCAAAGCCCGTGAACAAGATTTGCACTTGGCCGCCGAGGAGATCGGTGACTGCGGGAGCTGCACCCTTGTATGGGATCGTGGCGATGTCGATGTTGTAAATCGACTTCATCCGCTCGAGCGCGAGGTGCCCGATAGTGCCGGGTATGACGGCGCCATTGAGCTTGGCGGGATTCACCTTGGCATACGCAACCAGTTCTTTCAATGATGCGGCTCGCACCGATGGATGAACCAGGAGCACGAAAAGCCCGTTAGCTATCAGCGTGATGAATGCAAAATCGTTAGCCGAATCATATGGCAGCTTCCTGAACAGCGCTGGATTTACCATGTGGCTGAAGATGATCGTGCCTATCGTGTAGCCGTTGGGTGCCGCCTTGGCAACGATATCGGTACCGATTACCCCGCCCGCACCACCGCGATTGTCGATCACGATCTGTTGGCCAAGACTCGATGAAAGCTTCTCTACGAGGATGCGGCTCACGAGGTCGGCGGCTCCGCCCGCCGGGAATGGGACGATCCAGCGGATTGGACGCGAAGGATAGGTCTGTGTCCATGCTGTGCCTGCGGCGCAAAGTGCGAGCCCGACGGCAATCGCCACGCGGGAAATCAGTTTCGTCATCATAGCTGGCTCCTTTTGTTTGAACACTGAGAACGTGTTTTTAAGTGGATTCCCCACCTGTTTCAAGCTGCCAGCTTAACTGCCGGCAGCATCGCTGTCTAAGCGTAGTGTGTCTAGGCGTAGCGTGTCGCGTAGCGTTGACACTGGGCCTCCACGCGCATACTATTAAAGCGCCATACAGTATACGCGTCCTCGCAGAGGTTTCAAGCAGGTCAAGCAACGTGACGATGTCATTTTCATGACCAGCAGCGAAATCGCCGACTGGTACACGTCGGCCGATCCCGCGCCGGTCGATCTATAGAGGGGGGGGAATGCCGTTCGCAGCCGCTGGGAACGTAAAGCTATATTATGAGGACACCGGCCGCGGCACGCCGATCGTGTTCGTCCACGAATTTGCCGACGACTACCGCGGCTGGGAGCCGCAGGTGCGCTACTTCTGCCGCCGTTACCGCTGCATCACTTTCAACGCGCGCGGCTATCCACCTTCCGACGTACCGAAGAGCGAATCGAAATACTCGCAGGCGATCGCTACCGGCGATATCGCCGCCGTCATGCGCCACCTGAAAATACGTAAAGCCCACATCGTCGGCTGCTCGATGGGCGGAAACGCCACCTTGGAGTTCGGCTTGCGCTATGCGCGCATGGCGCTCTCACTCACTGCGCTCGGTGTAGGCTCCGGTTCGGACAGGGACAAGCGCGCGCAGTCTCTGCGGGACAACGGAACGATGGCGCAGCGTCTGCTCGACCTCGGCATGTGCGAGGCCACCAAGCCCTACGTGATTGGCCCGTCGCGCGTGCAGTTCCAGAACAAGGATCCGCGCGGCTGGAGGAAGTTCACCGCGCGCTTCGCAGAGCACTCCGCGCTCGGCTCCGCCAATACGCTGCGCGGCGTACAGATGCGGCGTCCGACGGTCTACTCGCTGGAAGCAAAGTTGCGTAGCCTCAAAGTTCCGCTGCACGTCATCAGCGGAGACGAAGACAACCGCAGCCTAGAACCCGGCATTTTCATCAAGCGCGTATGTCCTTCGGCGGTGCTGTCAGTAGTAGCGGCAGCGGGACACGCGGTCAACTTGGAAGAGCCCGCGCTGTTCAACGCCATCGTCAACGAGTTCATCACGCTGGTTGACTCAGGCCGCTGGAAGCTGCGCGATCCGCGCTCGCTTGTCAAATCGGCACTATCCAATAAGCGCTAGGCTGGTACGATTCCCAGCCAATCACACCGGGTGCGACTCGCATGCGGCGACGGTAAACGACGTTCGACCATGCATTATGCATCTGCGGAAATACCTGTGTATAGCGAATTCCAGCAGCATCGCATAAATCCATTAGAAGAGGCTGTCCTGTGATATTTCGCGATCGTGGTGGCGTCCGTTGCCGATAGAAGGTCTGCTCCTTCTCGCCGTGGACCTGCTAACCACGATTGCCACACTTTGCGTCCAAGCGGGCTACGAACGGTCGCCGCCGAGTCCTTTTTTCTCAAACACCGGTTGCTCATCAGTGACCGCTCCTGGCGACGAGCCCCGAACCCGCGTCTTCCATAGGAGGGCACCGCCCCGGTTGTTGCGTCCTTACGGGCGGGAGTTTCAGCTTGTCTTCACGAAGCTAGGAGCCGCGTTGCTGTTTCATAAAAGTGGGCTGGTTTAATACGGTCGTCTTCTCGAGCACCACGCGCTTAAGGCAACTTCGAACAGCCCGCCGCGGCAGAGCGCATTTAGGCGGAGTTAAACCAGGGGCACAGTTTGTCCTGGACGTGAAGTATCGAGGTAGACTAACAACGGCGTTGTACGGGGAAATATGCGTACCAGAGAATTTGACTTTATTACGATTACTGAAGCGGCAACGCTCATCGCGTCGCGCCAGCTCTCACCGATTGAACTCACACGCGCGAAGCTAGACCGAATCGAGGCCATCGATCAGCAGGTCAATTCCTTCATCACAGTCACGGCAGAGCTCGCGCTGCAGCAGGCGCAAGCTGCTGAAGCTGAAATCGCCGCTGGTCGTTACCGTGGACCGATGCACGGCATTCCATTTGGGCTCAAGGACCTTTACGCGACTGCGGGTATCCTCACGACGGGTCATTCAAAAGTATGCATCGATAATATCCCGAGCAAGAATGCAAGTGTTACCGAAAAACTTTACGCCGCTGGCGGCGTGTTGCTTGGCAAGCTTGCTACCAATGAATTTGCGCATGGCGCGCCGTGCTTCGATGCGCCATGGCCGCCCGCGCGCAACCCATGGAACACGGAGCACTTCACTGGCGGCTCCAGCAGTGGCTCCGGTGCAGCAGTTGCCGCCGGATTCATGCCGGGTGCGATGGGCTCTGATACCGGCGGCTCTGTGCGCACCCCTGCCGCTTTTTGCGGCACGGTCGGGCTCAAGCCGACCTACGGCCTAGTAAGCCGGCATGGCGTTATTCCGAATTCGTACACCTTTGACCACTGCGGGCCGCTCACCTGGACCGTCGAGGACTGTGCCATCATGCTGGGAATCATCGCCGGATATGATCCGCAAGACGCCGGTAGCGTGCAATGCAGGATTCCCGACTATCGCGCGGCACTCAAACGGGACCTGCGGGGCTTCCGCGTCGGTGTCCTCCGTCATTTTTGGGAGGAGGATCTCAAGGTAGCCAAAGAGGTTGCGCAGGCTATGGAAGCCGCGCTTGATGTGCTTCGACAGCTGGGTGCGAAAGTGGAAGATGTCCGCATGAGGCCACTGCAGGAGTATATGGATGTCAAAGTGACAATCGCCGAAACCGAGATCTTCTGTGTGCATCAGCAGGATCTAATCACACGTCTGGACGATTTTGGCATGCCTTTTCTAGCGCAAACGCTAGCGGGCTGTCTGTTCGAGGCGTCAGATTACGTGCAGGCGCAGCGCGAGCGCCGTGTCATGCTCGCCGAGATGGAGCCGCTCTACCAGAAATACGATGTGCTGGTGACAGCAAGCTCCGGCCCGGCGCCGCGCTTCGATCGGGTTTCCATTCTAAAGTCCTGGATCGCGCCCAACATCTATACCGCCTTCAGCGTGACGGGCGGACCCTCTGTGGCGATCTGCAACGGCTTTACCGGTGACGGACTTCCGCTTTCGATGCAGATTTCCGGGCGGCCCTTCGATGATGCAACGGTTCTTCGCGCCGCATATGCTTATGAACAAGCAACACCTTGGCGTGAGCACCGTCCCGCTCTGATTTCCGGCGTTCCCCGTGTTCCGATTAAGCCGCCACCATACCTCTCGGGCGCCACAGTGGACGAAGCCACCCGCAAAATCGTGGACCAGCACGTCCAACGCGCCGGCCTAAAGTTAAATGATATCCACCTTACGCTGCTCTGCGAAGTGGCACCTTACGCGTTGGAGATGGCGCAGCGTATCCGGCGTGATCACGCTCGGAGTAACGAACCAGCCAACGTGTTCCGTTTCCCACAGGCCGCTTTATCGATGCAAGGAGGAGGCGCATCAACGGGAGATCCGTTTTTACAGTTGCCGCGCAAGCTATGACGTCGCTGATCTTGTGTGCCGATACTAAAGCATTGCAAGCGTATCCGACTAAGCCCATTCGCCTGGTGTTGCCCGTCACACCGGGCGGCGGCACTGATGCGCTCGCCCGCATTATGAGACCGAAACTCGAGGCTAGTAGTCAGTCAAGCTGAAACAAGAGGATAAAGGCGACCGAGTTTCCGCCGAGCGTCTTGGGTGGTGAAGCGCCAATTGAGGGGCGCGGCTTTTTCGTTGCGCTCGCGGGTGTTTGCTTCGACCTGACGCTCGGTGCGTGCGCTCATCGGCAATGCGTTGCGACAAGCACAGGTTCGAGAGGACAGCCAATTCGATCTCCGCGATGTTCAGCCAACTGCCATGTTTTGGGGTGTAGTGGAATTCAAGTTTTCGCGCCATAGCACGGGCCTGTTCTGGCGAAAAGGCGTCGTACAGGGAGCCGGCCTTGTGAGTGTTGAGGTTGTCCGGCACCACACGGATCACCTCGGCGTCAGGGTTCGACGATGCGTTTCATGCTCTGCGCGAAATCGATCTTGGTTCGCCGTTCGGTGATCATCACCTCCCGAAATCCCCGTTTGGGTTCGCAGATCATCATAAACTCGCGCACGCCGTTGCGTTGATACTCGACGGCGAACCGGCCACCCACAGGTACAAATTTCCTCCGCCGCGCCGGTACGATTTCTCTCCGCCCTTGACAGGGCACGCAGCATGGAGCCGGCGAGATTCATCCAATCGCTGCTGGCGGGCGTCGTTCCCGGCAGCTGATTACGCAATTTGGCGTTCGGCCCAGTGTGCCCAGGCAAGTAATTCGCTGTCGGCGTCGAAGCGACCGACGAGTTGTACGCCGAGCGGCAATCCGTGCGCGCCTTTGCCGCAGGGAATGGTCACGCACGGCACGCCGAGCAGCGTCCATACGCGATTGAAAACTGTACTGCCGGTCGTATCGAGTTGGCTCGGCGCTTCGCCGCACGCGCTTGGCGTGAGCAGAAAGTCATAATCATGCATTTGATCGGCGAGCCGACGCCGGCAAACGCGCCCGAGCTCGCGCGCGGTGTCGTATGCCTGGCGCGGTAGTGCCCACCCTTGCTCCAGCCGCGGTCGTAGCGACGCGCTGATCTGGTCGGCATGGTGCACGTATTCCCAGGCGAGCGCGCGCGCCGATTCGTAGCACATGATGTGGGTGTACTCGTCGAACAGGCGCTCGCTGTCCGCAGGCAGTTTGAAATCCGCGACGTGGGCGCCTGCCTTCACGAATAACGCAGCGACGCCTTCGATCTTAGCCTGGGTTAGGCCGTCGGCTTCGTGCCAGCGCGACGTGTGGCAGAGGCCAATTCGCGGATTGCGAGCCGGCGCGTGACTGAAGTCCGGCAACGCACGCCCGGACAGCACGTGCACGCAGAGCATCGCGTCCTCAGCGCTGCGCGCCATGATGCCTATGGTATCGAGCGATTCGGCCACGAATTTGAGCCCGGCGCGATTGATGGTGTTGAAGCTTGGTTTGTAGCCCACTACGCCGCAGAACGCGGCGGGACGAATGGTCGAGCCGCCGGTTTGCGTGCCCAGCGCAAGGGGCACCATATGATCCGCTACCGCCGCTGCCGATCCGCTCGATGATCCACCCGGCGTGTGCGCAGGATTGTGGGGGTTACGAGTATGAGACGGATGGATGTTGGCGAACTCTGTGGTGACAGTCTTGCCGAGAATCACGCAGCCCGCCTGACGCAACAGCGCCACGCAGGCCGCATCCCACTTCGGCTGATAACCGCGATAGATCGGCGAGTTGTATTCAGTGGGCATGTCGGCGGTGTCGATCACGTCCTTGATACCGACGGGTACACCGTGTAGCGGGCCGCGCGGCGGCTCCCGATCAAGCGTGCGAGCCTGGTTTAGCGCAAGCTCGGCATCGAGAAAGGCCCATGCTCGCACATCGGGCTCGCGCGCGGCAATGCGTTCCAGACACGCTGCAACGAGCGATTCGCTCGTGAGCTTTCCGTGTGCAATGCGGCGCGCGGTTTCGGCTGCGGTCAATTCGTTCAGTAGCCGTGACATAAAAGTGCCCTTCGATTGACGCAAGTGTAGCACCGAGAAACACGCACGAACGAATACGCGCACGAACGTGTTAGCATCACATCCGAAAATCCATGACAAAAAAATCAGATGGGGCAGTGCATATTGGCATTGTCCCAACGTTAATCAAACAAATTCAGATGATCCTCGCAAATAAACGCCATGGGTTCTGGCTCCCAGAGGGTAAGCACTTGATAGAATGGCATTCGCCCGAAAATGGTCAGATTCAGAATTTGCAGGATGTTATTCGGCACGGGCGCCAGAAGCTTTGATCACCTTGGCCCATTTTGCAATTTCAGCCGTGATATACGCAGCGAACTGTTCCGGTGTGCTAGTGGTGATTTCAAGCCCCAAGGTAGCCAATTGTTCTCTTACGTCGGGAAGGTGCAGAATCTTGACGATTTCGGTATTGAGCTTGGTGACGATATCTTTGGGGGTTCCCGCCGGGGCGAGCACGCCAAACCATCCACTAACGTCGTAGCCGGGGAGACCAGATTCTGCGATGGTGGGCAAGTCAGGCATCGCCCGTAAACGCGTAGCGCTGGTCACCGCGAGGGCTCTCAACTTGCCGGCTTTTACATGAGAAATCACCCCAGGTGGGGAACTGATAATTATCGCCACATGCCCGCCCAAAATGTCGATGACGGCTAGCCCGATGCCTTTGTACGGCACATGAACAATATCAATTCCCGCCATGGTCTTGAACATCTCCCCGGAGAGATGCGTGTCGGTACCGGTGCCGCCGGAAGCGAATGTCAACTGGCCAGGTTTAGACTTGGCCAGTGCGATCAACTCTTTGACCGATTTGGCCGGCACCGACGTATGCACCGCTAGGACGAGTGGCTGCGAGGTCGCCAGAGTCACAGGCGCGAAGTCTTTCATCGGGTCGTAGGGCAGCTTGCTGAACAGGCTAGGATTGATGCTAATGGTACCGACAAAGCCAAGTAATATGGTATACCCGTCTGGCGCTGCTTTGGCAGCCAGTACGGTGCCGATGATGCCGCTTGCTCCGGGTCTATTATCTATCACAACCTGTTGGTCCCAGGTTTGGTTGAGCTTTTGCCCGATAGTACGCGCTACCAAGTCAGTGCCGCCGCCCGGCACGAACGGCACGATAAAACGTATCGGCTTGCTGGGATAACTTTGGGCGCGAACGCCGCCCACAGAAAATGCGAGCACTGCGGCGGTCAAGCCCAGAGTTGCAAGACGCACGGTCAAGTTCATAAGATTCTCCAGTTGGTTAAACAGCTTTATAATTGAGTTACAATTCCTCTATCTGGAAACCCAATTCCTGCAACTCTTTGCCGAGCACTCCTCGGCTCCTCGCAGGCCTCCGCTGCGCCCCCTTTTGAGCCCCATCGGGCGGTGTGGTATGGTTGAATTTCCTTACTTGGACCGTCCGGCCAACAAAAGATCATCGCAGCCAGTCATGTTTACAATGAGAGGTCGGCCGCAAACGCACGGAAATCGGGGATGTCCTCTAGACGCATGCAACCCTGAAAGAGACGGCGGGCAACCTCCTCGCCCCAGATAGGGGTGCCGAGCTCGAAGAACTTTCGCTCCAGGTCCTCCGGCTTGTGCGGATTGCCGGGTTCACCCTTCATTACCGTGCACCGTCCTTCGAAGGTCATGCCGTCATTGAGCACTAGTTTTACATTGCAAATCTGCTCGCGGGGATAAGCGGCCGTGTAAGCCGGTTCTTCCTCCACTTCGACGCGAGCTGCTAGTGCCTGCACTTTGGGATTAGCCACTGCTGTATCGTCGAAGCAGGCTACGTCCGAATGACCATGATGCAAGATAGTAGCAAGCGCAAAGGGGATGGAAAACTTGGCGCCGAAGCTGTTTGTGACCGCCTTGTTGGACAGCATCGCAGCCGGCGATGCAGACACCTTGTAGGTCCTAACTTCGATGCGTTCTACCTTCTCCGTGTCGATGCGGCCTCCGGGGCTCTTGGCTAGTGCCGCCTCCAGCGCGTCAATTGCCGAATGGGTCCCACGCCCCGCGGAATGCAGCTTGAAATAGCCATCAGCGATCAACCAATCACGCCCCAAACCAGCAACCACCGCCTCGGGATCAAATCCATCCGCGAGCACGCTGCCGTAAATCGACTTCAACCCGTCCACTTCACCGGTGAAACCGGCCTCGACCAGCCGAACCGCCATCAGCCCCATGAACCCGCTGTGGCCGGTATAAATGTTGCGCACCGTTGCCCCGTCGAGCAGTGTGTAGCGACTTGTTGCCATACCCATTGTGGCGGCGACGTTGATCAACTCCCGCATCGCAGGATGGGCAAGGCTTTTCAGACGTCCTACGGCAATCGCCGCCCCGATCACACCCCAAGTGCCATGTGGATGTAC
>JACQOI010000218.1 GCA_016202615.1 Betaproteobacteria bacterium | reverse complement strand
ATGCAAAACCGGGGCCAGTAGAATTGCAGAAGAGGATAACAGATATGCGAATTTGCCCGCGCTTTTCCCCAAATTCGACCGCTAGCAGCCTATCGGGCTTGGCACTCCGACAGGCTGCTATTATGAATGGCCAACTGGTTTTGCTTTTAGCAGCCTGGACGGACTGTTAAGTCCGACAGGCTGCTAAAATAGGCGGTGGATGCATGACGCGCCAGACAACAAATCTCGCAGTGCTGTTCGCCGACATCAGCGACAGCACCAGCCTTTACAGCACGCTCGGGGATAGCGCCGCACGCGTCCTCGTCAATGCCTGTCTGACATTGCTCGGCAGCGTGGTCGAGCGCTTCAGGGGGCGCATCGTCAAGACCATCGGCGACGAGGTCATGTGCGTGTTCCAGCGCGCCGATGATGCGGTGCTCGCGGCGAGCGAGATGCAGTCGCAGGTAGACGCCAAGCAGTCCGGCAAATACCGCGTCAAGATCCATATCGGGCTGCATTACGGCCCGGTGCTGGTCGAGAATAACGACGTTTTCGGCGACACGGTCAACGCCGCCGCCTACCTGCGGGCGGTCGCGGCAGCCGAGCAGATACTCACCACCGGGGCCACGGAAAAAAACCTGTCGCCCGAACTGAAGGCGAGCGTGCGGCCGGTGTTCAAGGCGCTGCTCAAGGGCAGTAACGAAGAATCGACCGTGTATCAGGTGGTCTGGCACAAGGACGTCGCTGAGCTTACCGACGTCAACCTGCGCTCGCACAAGATCATCCCGGGCGACGAGGGCAGCCTGCTGATTGCGCATCGCAACCTGACGCTGCGCCTCGATCAGGGGCGGCGCGAAATCACCATCGGCCGCGGCGAGGACTGCGATCTCGTGGTGAAGGAAAAGCTCGCTTCACGCAAACACGTCAGCATCCGCCTGCTGCGCACGCATTTCTACCTGGTGGATCAAAGCCTCAACGGCACCTTCGTGACGCTCGAGAGCGGAGAAGAGGTGCACGTGCTGCGCGGCGAACTGCTGCTCGACGGCTCGGGCAAACTGACGCTCGGGCGCAGCATGCGCGACGGCGCAACCGAGGTGATCACGTTCGCGCGCGACCGCCGCTCGATGTACCGGGTGTAGGAGCCGTGAGCGGTGAGCGGTAAGCGGTAAGCGGTAAGCGGTGAGCGGTGAGCGGTGAACGGTAAGCGGTGAGCGGTGAGCAGTAAGAACCACCTCTCACCGGCTATTGACGATACGCGATTTACGATGCACGCGTTTCATCTTCGCTGACCGCTGAGTGCTGATCGCCGACCGCTGGCGTATCCGCGAGCAGCCTGACTACGTCTTTGCCGCCGCACGACTTCGGCTGCAAAATCGGGCGCGGCGGCGAAGCGATGGGGATGCGCCAGATGATCAACAAATAATTACACGGGTTCCGTGTTATTATGCAATCAGGGCAAAAACTTCCACCGCGACGATGAAAAACATCACGATCACCCTCGACGCAAAGACCGCCGCCTGGGCGCGCGTTCATGCCGCGAAGCACAACAAAAGCGTGTCGCGGCTCGTTGGCGAAATGCTGCAAGAGCACATGCGCGAGTCGCGCGAATACGACGAAGCGATGCGGCGCTACCTTGCCAAGAAGCCGTTCAAGCTCAGCGGCCCGGGCCAGCGCTATCCCACGCGAGAAGAGCTGTATGATCGCCCCCGTCTTCGTTGACAGCAACGTCCTCGTCTACGCGCGGGATCCGAGAGACGCGGCAAAGCAGTCGCGCGCGGCATATTGGGTCAGCCATTTATGGAAGGAGCGACTCGGACGCGCAAGCGCGCAAGTGTTGTACGAGTACTATGTGACGGTCACGCGCAAGCTCAGGCCACGCGTGACGTCCGAAGATGCATGGGACGACGTCAAATCGTTCCTCGCCTGGCGACCGCAGGCGATCGACGAGGCGCTGCTGCAACGCGCGCGCGAGATCGAGCAGCGCTATCGCCTGAGCTGGTGGGACAGCATGGTGGTCGCCGCGGCCCAGTTGCAGGACTGTGCGCTGTTGCTGAGCGAAGATTTGCAGGACGGCACGGCCTTCGGCGGCGTGACCGTACGCAGTCCGTTCACGCTCGCCGTCGAGGAGCTCCGGGCAAGGTATGAGGTTGCATCGACCGCGCAACCGCATCCCCCGCGCGGCCGGCCGCGCAGGAAAGGGCGATGATCGTCGACGCTGGAAAACTCGAGAGCCGATTTTTTCGTTGGAGTGCAGGCGGGGCGCCTGTGCTACTGGTGCCCCATCGCCAGTCGTCACCCATCACCCATCACCGCTGGTTAGGCGTACTGGCTTTGGTCGCAGCGTTCGATGGCGCAGCAGCGCAGTTGCCCGACACGGTCGGCTTCCCGAGCAAGGACGGCAACACCCAGCTCATCGGCTACCTGTTCAAACCGAATGGTAATGGGCCGTTTCCCGCGGTGGTAATGCTGCACGGGCGCACCGGGCCGTACTCGGTCGCGGCCAAAGGCGTCTACACCGCCGCCACACTGACCCAGCGCCACAAGTCGTGGGGCGAATTCTGGGCCGCGCGCGGATATCTGGCGCTGCACGTCGACAGCTTCAGCCCGCGCGGTTATGCGCAAGGTTTCCCGATCCGCTCATACAAGAACCGGCCATCGGCAGTCAGCGAGCAGACGGTGCGCCCGCTCGACGCCTACGGCGCGCTCGACTACTTGCGCAGCCGTGATGACGTGATTGGCGACCGCATCGGCGTGCAGGGCTGGTCGAACGGCGCGATGACGCTGCTTGCGACTCTCGCTGACAACGCGCCCGGCATCGCGAAACCGACGCCGCAAACCGGATTTCGCGCGGCGCTGGCGCTCTATCCCGGGTGCCGCGAGCAGGAAAAGCAGAATTACCGGCCGTATGCGCCGCTGCTGATGCTGCTCGCGTCCGAAGACGACGAAGTGTCGCCGGTGGTATGCCAACGCATGGCGGAGCAGGTGATCGCGCGCGGCGCTGATCTTGCCTTTGTGGTGTATCAGGGCGCGCAACACTCGTTCGACGACCCCGGCGGCCGCAAGCAGGCGAACGACGCCAACCGCGCCGCGACGCTTGATGCGCGCAAGCGCGCGGAGCAGTTTTTCGCACGACATCTGTTGCAGTAAAGCGTAGACCGCCCGCGGCGCGCGCGGGCGGCCGCGGGACGGCGATGCAAGGGTCGTTATGCAGAAGCTTTTCCGGCCTCACCCAGACTTGAGCCCGATGCGCAACGCCGACGGCTGGTTTGCGATGCGCGCGCGTCAATTTGGCGTCGTGCTGCTTGTACTGTGCATCGCACTTGCCGGCGCCGCACGCGCGGCGACATCGGCGCGTGCCGGTGCGGCGATTGCCTCGGCGCATCCGCTGGCAACGGAGGCGGGACGTGAGATGCTGCGCCTGGGCGGCAATGCGTTTGATGCCGCGGTCGCGGTCGCTGCGGCGCTCGCGGTGGTCGAACCGTATTCGTCGGGGCTGGGCGGCGGCGGATTCTGGCTGCTGCACCGCGCTCGCGACGGCCGGCAGGTCATGCTGGATGCGCGCGAAACAGCGCCTGCCAAGGTGGCGGTATCGCAATATCTCGATGCCGCCGGTAAACCGATTCCGGCTGCGACCCTGCAGGGCGGTACCGCAGTGGGTATACCGGGGGTCCCGGCAGGGATAGTGCTGCTGGCCCAAAAATATGGCCGGTTGAAACTGGCCCAATCGCTGGCGCCGGCGATTATGCTGGCGCGCAACGGTTTCAGGATTGATCCGCGTTATGCGCGGGTAGCCAAATCACGCGAGCGATTTCTCATCAATGGGGTCAACACCGCACGTACATTTCTCGATAATCAGCAAGCGCCGCAGCCGGGCTATCTGTTGCGTCAACCGCAGCTTGCCGCGACGCTAGCCCTGATCGCGCGGGAAGGGCGCAACGGTTTTTACCGCGGCCGCGTCGCTCAAATTCTGGTGACGGCAGTGAATGCCGTCGGCGGGGTGTGGCTGCTGTCCGATCTTGAAAATTACCGGGCGGTTGAACGCGTGCCAATAAAGTTCAATTACCGTGGCGCCACGATCGTTACGGCCGCGCTGCCGTCGGCGGGCGGCATTACACTGGCGCAGGCGCTTAATATCCTTGAACAATTTCAGTTGACCGAGTCGCGCAATCCGGCGACCGCGCACCTGGTGGCGGAAGCGTTGCGGCGCGGTTTTCAGGATCGTGCGCTTTATCTCGGCGACAGCGATTTCGTCAAGGTGCCGATCGCCAAACTGATCGACAAGCAATATGCGCGCCGACGCGCTGCCACCATCAATCCGGCGGCGGCGTCGACCAGCGACACGCTGGAGACTGACGCCACAATGACGAGCGGAAGCGGTAACACCACGCATTACTCCATAATCGATTCCGCAGGCAACCGCGTCAGCGCCACGCTCAGCATCAATACATTGTTCGGGGCGGGCATAATCGCCGGCGATACCGGCGTGCTGCTCAATAACGAGATGGATGATTTTTCGCTGCGGCCGGAAATTCCCAACGCCTACCGGTTGCGTAGCGGCGCGGCCAACGCCATCGCGCCCGGCAAGCGGCCGCTTTCCAGCATGACGCCGACCTTCGTCGAGGACGGCAAGGGCGTGCTGGTGATCGGCGCGCCGGGCGGATCGCGCATCATCAGTATGGTGCTGCTCGGGATACTCGATTATCTCAGTCAGCGCGAAGTCGATCTCAACAGCATCGTCACCGCGCCGCGCTACCACCATCAATATTGGCCCGACCGCATCGAGATCGAGCCCGACGGCTTTTCCGCCGAGTGGCGCAGCGCGCTGCAAGCCAAAGGGCACAAGTTGGAAATGGCGAATCGCAAATGGGGCAACATGCAGGTGGTGTTCAAGACGAAAACGGGCGCGACCCATGCGGTAAGCGATCCGCGCGGATCGGATGTCGCTGGATATTAAAGCTTCACCTTGGAGGACGAGGAAAAGATCAAATGAAACCGCAGATGAACGCCGATAAACGCAAAGAAAAAACGGTAAGCGGTCAGCGGTGAGCAGAATCGTAGGGCGGCATGGCGCGCGGACTCGTTACCGGCGTAGCCGGCCGCTTGCGGGCAGCGCGCCTAAGCCCCGTTCCCGCAGACGGGCGTTCCGCTAACGTGTCACGGGGCTATGCCGCCGGAT
>JACQOI010000217.1 GCA_016202615.1 Betaproteobacteria bacterium | reverse complement strand
GTTCCTGCCGTGGTTTTGCTACGTCTGAGGGAATCGTCAGCACATGGCCAGCAAGCGGGACTACTACGAGGTACTCGGCGTCGCGCGCGGCGTTTCAGAGGCGGACCTGAAAAAGGCCTATCGCCGGCTGGCCATGAAACACCATCCGGATCGCAATCCGGATAATCCGAAGGCAGAGGAGCGCTTCAAGGAAGCAAAAGAAGCGTACGAGATATTGACGGACGCCAACAAGCGCGCGGCGTACGATCAGTACGGCCACGCCGGTGTCGATCCGTCGGCCGGGGCCGGCGCGGGCGCCGCGGGCTTCGGCGGCTTCGCCGATGCGTTCGGCGACATTTTCGGCGACATTTTCGGCGGCGGGCGCCAACGTTCCAACGTCTATCGCGGCGCCGACTTGCGCTACAACCTCGAGATTCCGCTCGAGGAAGCGGCGCGCGGCACCGAGACCAGAATCCGCATTCCGACGATGGCGGAATGCGAGACCTGCCGCGGCAGCGGCGCCAAACCCGGCACCCAGCCCACGACCTGCACGACCTGCGGCGGCCATGGCCAGGTGCGCATGCAGCAGGGATTCTTTTCGATCCAGCAGACGTGCCCGAAATGCCACGGCAGCGGCAAGGTCGTGCAGTCGCCCTGCCTGGCGTGCCGTGGCGCCGGACGCATCAAGCAGCACAAGACGCTGTCGGTCAAGATTCCGGTCGGCGTCGACGAAGGCGACCGCATCCGGCTCTCCGGCGAAGGCGAAGCCGGCGTGAACGGCGGCCCGGCGGGCGATCTCTATGTGGTGATTCATCTCAAGCCACACGCGGTTTTCCAGCGTGACCACAACGACCTGCATTGCGAAATGCCGATCAGCTTCAGCACCGCGGCGCTGGGCGGCGAGATCGAGATCCCGACGCTCGACGGCTATGCCAAGATCAAAGTGCCGTCCGAAACGCAGACCGGCAAAGTATTCCGCCTGCGCGGCAAAGGCATCAAAGGCGTGCGTTCGTCGACCACCGGCGATCTGCTGTGCCACGTCATGGTGGAGACGCCCGTTAATTTGACGCCGCGCCAGCGCGAACTGCTGGCCGAACTCGAATCGATCAACGTTAAAGACGCCGGCCGGCATAATCCACGCGCCAAATCGTGGATGGACAAGGTCAAAGAATTTTTTGCTGAATAGCAAGAAATTCTGACCTTGGATGGAGGCTAACCTGGCCGCCCCCGGCCGGGTTAAGCGCACCGCGCGGCCGGAGCCACAAGTTCCATTTTTTGCTGAATAGCAAGAAATTCTGACGTTCGGTAGGGCGGCATTCCCATGCCGCCACCATCTTACTTGACTGCACCCTCGCCGGGTTAAGCGCACCGCGCGGAGCTATGCTTTGGTAGCGGAGGCGCCTCGCCTGCATGAACACCGGAGTAAACGCGGTCGTCTGCTCCAAATTGGCTACCATTCACGCGGGCGTGATGCACGGACGCGCCGAGTTGTCTCGCCGCAGCGGATCGAGCAGCTGTGGATCGAGCAACTTGCGGTGGCGGCCGAGCGAGAGTAGGCTCATGACTATTACATATAGTCATGAAAGGACCGACGATGGAAATCTCAGCCGCGGAATTCAAGGCCAAGTGCTTGAAGCTGATGGACGAGATCGCGAAGACCCGCAAGCCCATCGTGATCACCAAGCGCGGCAAACCGGTCGCCAAGCTCGTGCCCGCTGAGCCTGCGTCGCGCAAGCCGTTATACGGCTGCATGGCGGGCACCGTGACCTACGAGGGCGATCTTCTGGCGCCGCTCGACGTCGAATGGGAGGCAGAGGCGGAAACCGAGCCAAATCTGTATCCGCGCAAACGTCAGGGCCGCCGTCGTGGCTAAGATGCCGGTCTACCTGCTCGACACCCATGTGTGGTTCTGGCTGGTCCGCGGCCGCGAGGGCCGACTGGCGGCAAGAACCGCTGACAAGCTCGAAAAAGCCGCGCTCGGCGCGCCGCTCGGTGTGTCGGTGATTTCAGTATGGGAGATCGCGTTGTTGGCAAGCAAAGGCCGCATCGGCCTGGGGATGCCGGTGCACGAGTGGGTCGAATCGGCGCTCAACCGGCCGGGGTTCACGCTGATGGGACTCGATCCCGGAATAGCCATCGAAAGTTGCAATTTACCCGGTGGGTTTCACGCCGATCCGGCGGACCGCTTTCTGGTGGCGACCGCGCGCCTGAAAAACGCAGTCATCGTGACGCGTGACAAGCGGATGCTCAAATACGGCAAGCAAGGGCACGTCAAGTTAATGGCTGCCTGAGTCACGGGGTCGCCTCCTCTGAAGGAGCGCGTCGCAGGGTGAAAGAGGGCCCCGTGGGGATGCGCCCCGGACTCGGTCTCTCGAAGAGTGGTGCGGGAAGGGGCGCGTAAAGCCGCAGATGACACTGTACCCACGGGTCGCCACGCGGCCGCTCCGCCCCAAGCTACGCCCGCCGGAGAGCGGCCGCACCCCGAAGACGCGCGGTGGATCGGCTGTGACGCGCAATGATTGTCTCAATTGGAAGTGATCGAGGCCAACGGCGAGACGCACAAAACCGTGCAGGACTGGCAGTATTGGACCGCCATTGGTTAGAAGCTATCCCAAAAACAGCAACGGCCGATGAAACCACAGATAAACACGGATGAACGCGGATAAGGTCGACGCTAAGAATCCCAACCATGGAAAACGTGCATTTCCCTGTGGTTAGCGCCGTGATTTCCGTGTGTCCTGCGGCCTGGAAACGCCTGAGTTTTGTCAGTGTTTATCTGCGTTCATCTGTGGTTAGCCATTGCGTTTCAGATTCTTGAGATGGGTTCTAGGAATTCTGAAAAGTTCCCGACAAGTATGCGACCAAGGACGTCGCAGTTTGCGTCCAGCCGCCGTCGGGCGTAACATTTCCACATCTGACTAGCTGACTAGATAAAGGTAAGTCATGGACCGCATCGGCATTTACGACGCCAAGGCGAAGCTCTCGGAGCTCGTCGAGCGCGTCGAGGCAGGCGAGGAAATCGTGCTGACCCGACGCGGGCGAGCCGTGGTCCGGATGGTCCGGGCGGAAGCGGTCACGCGCCGTCAGGCGCGCGCGGCGGCGGTTAGACGGATCCGTGCACTGAGTAAGCGAATGAACCTCAAAATCGGTCGAGCCGAGATTCGCCGGGCGATCGCCAAGGGCCGCGATTAATGGCTTTCGTCTGCGACAACTCGGTGGTCGTTGCTTGGTTCATCGCAAGCCAGGCCTCGGCCTACACCGATAAGTTGCTCGATCGCGCTATCGTCGAAAATGTGCACGTGCCGCTGATCTGGCGCGCCGAGTTCGCGGCGACGCTGCTTACCTTCTCGCACAATCGCCGGTTACCCCCGGCGCGCGTGCCGATGATCCTGGATGAGCTCGATCAGCTTGAGCTGGTCGATGATCCCGCGCCGCCTTCCGTGCGAACGCTGGTGGATCTAGGACGGCGCTGAGCGCCTACGACGCCACGTACCTGGAGCTCGCGATGCGCCTGCGGTTGCCGCTCGCCTGCCGGGATGGCCCGCTCAAAGCCGCCCTGCGCAAAGCGGGCGTGGCGCTCGCCTGACTCCGGGATCGAGTCTGAACGAAGTGCCGGAATGAGTTATCAGGCGGCGTGCTTGGATCGACGTTGGATGGATAAGAACAGCTGTCGTCTGGCCTCGTTGAGCTGGGGTGCGGCCAATCCGGCCTTCCGCTGTCGGCATGCCGGGATAACCCTTGATCAGCGGCTCCAACAAGCGGAAATTTTCAGAAAGGACTTGTTGCAGTTCCTGCAATACGACTAAAGACCGCCGGGATGACGGCGATACGGGACCGCTTGCCACAAGCGGATTTCTTCCCGATCCAATAATGCCTGTTTCGTGGTGACGCGCTTGATCAGCTCCGGCCAGATGGTCGAAACGTCCGCCGCAAAAACCGTGTCCGCATCGGCCTGAATCACGTACCAGCCGCCGCGCACAATCTCCGCCTGCAATTGTCCGCGCGCCCAGCCCGAATATCCCGCATACGCACGAAACGCCGGCACCGTCATCTCGCCGCGC
>JACQOI010000216.1 GCA_016202615.1 Betaproteobacteria bacterium | reverse complement strand
CGCGCGCTTTGTCTGGCAGCGCGCCGCGCTCCACGCAAAACGCGCCACTTCATGAACGGCCCGAGTTGTACCAACGACATGACATACCTCCGCAACAAACGATCAAACGCAGCCAGTCTAGGAGTTTGTCGGACCAGCCCCGACAAACTCCTAATGCAAAACCGGCACAAGTGGAATTGTGGAAAAGGATAACAGATATGCGAAGTTGCCCACTTTTTTGGCCAAATTCTACCGCTTCGAGTGAGTTTATTATGAATGGTCAGCCGGTTTTGCTTTTAGCAGCCTGTACGGACTGTTAGGTCCGACAGGCTGCTAGGGAACGAGACTGACGACGAAGATATGGGCCAGAAAAGAATATTGGTGACCGGCGCCGACGGCTTTATCGGTTCGCATCTCGTCGAAGCGCTGGTGCGCGGGGGCTATCAGGTTCGCGCATTCGTCCTTTACAACTCCTTCAATTCCTGGGGTTGGCTCGACCATGCCGCCGACGAGATCAAGCAGTCGCTCGATGTATTCGCCGGCGACATCCGCGATCCGCATGGCGTAAAGACCGCGATGCAGGGCTGCGACACCGTGCTGCATCTGGCGGCGCTGATCGCAATCCCCTATTCCTATCATTCGCCCGACACTTACGTCGATACCAATATCAAGGGCACGTTGAACGTGATGCAAGCGGCACGTGAACTGGGTGTCGCAAAGGTGGTCCATACTTCGACCAGCGAGGTCTACGGTACTGCGCGCTTTGTACCAATTACCGAAGACCACCCGCTGCAGGGACAGTCGCCTTACTCGGCTACAAAAATCGGTGCCGATCAGATTGCGCTATCGTTCCAACGTGCATTCGGCACGCCCGTCGCCATCATCCGGCCATTCAATACCTACGGGCCGCGACAGTCCGCGCGCGCGTTGATCCCGACCGTGATCACCCAGATTGCGCGCGGCAGGCGTACCATCAAGCTCGGCACGCTGCACCCGACGCGCGATTTCACTTACATCCCGGACACCATACGCGGCTTTATCGCGGTAGCAAACTCCGAGCGCGCCGTCGGCGAGGTCATCAATATCGGCAGCAATTTCGAAATCAGCATCCAGGACACGGCGCGGCTGATCGCCGAAGTGATGGGCCGGGACATCGAAATCGAGACCGAAGAGATCCGCATGCGGCCGGCCAACAGCGAAGTCGAGCGGCTGTGGGCCGACAACTCCAAGGCGCGCACGCTACTCGACTGGGAGCCACATTACGCGGGCCGTGATGGATTACGCCGCGGCCTTGCCGAGACCTGCGCCTGGTTCAGCGAGCCCGGCAACCTCAACAAGTACCGGGCGGATACCTATAATATTTGATGGGCGCGCCGAATCCCGATGCCGTAATCGCAGCGCTCCGGACGGTACTGCCCGGGAAGCAGGGCAATATCGCCCTCCACGAACCGTGGTTCATCGGCAAAGAATGGGAATACGTCAAGGACTGCCTCGACACCGGCTGGGTGTCGTCGAACGGCAAGTACGTTGACCGTTTTGAAGTGCAGCTCGCCGAATACACGGGTGCGCGGCATGCGATCGCGGTAGTCAACGGCACGGCGGCGTTGCACGTCTGCCTCAAGCTCGCCGGTGTACAGCCCGGCGAAGAGGTCGTGATCCCTGCGCTCACTTTCATCGCAACCGCCAATGCCGTGAGCTATTGTGGCGCGACGCCGCATTTCGCCGACAGCGCGAACGCAACGCTCGGCCTTGACCCGGCCAAGCTGTCGGACTACCTGGGCGATACCGCCGAGGTGCGTGGCGGCACGTGCGTCAATCGCAAAACCGGGGCGACAATCCGCGCCGCGGTCCCGATGCATACCTTCGGCCATCCGATGGAAATTGAAAACCTGCTGGAGGTTGCGGCGCGTTTCAAGCTGGTAGTCATCGAGGATGCCGCGGAGTCGCTTGGATCGTTCTATAAGGACAGTCATACCGGCATCTTCGGCAGGGTGTCGGCGCTGAGTTTCAACGGCAACAAGGTGGTTACCACCGGCGGCGGCGGCGCCGTGCTCACGAATGACGATGCGCTCGCGAAATACGCAAGGCACCTCACTACGACCGCGCGCCTGCCGCACAAATGGTCGTTCGTCCACGATGAAGTCGGCTACAACTACCGGCTGCCAAACATCAACGCCGCGCTTGGCTGCGCCCAGCTCGAGCAACTTCCGGAGTTCGTGCGCCGTAAGCGCGAGCTTGCCGCCGCTTACCGCAGCGCATTTTCCGGCGTCCGCGGCGTCCGCTTTTTCACCGAGCCGCCTCATGCGCGCAGCAACTACTGGCTGAACGCATTGGTGCTTGACGCGGCAGTGTCGGATCGCAGAGACCAGTTGCTCGATACTCTCAATGCGCAGGGCATCATGGCGCGCCCGGTATGGACTTTGATGCACCGCCTGCCGATGTACCAAAGCTGCCCGCGCATGCCGCTCGACACGGCAGAAGACCTCGAGCGCCGCCTGATCAACATCCCGAGCAGCCCGTTTCTCGCGGCGGGCAAGCAATGAGAAAAATCTGCGTCGTCACCGGCAGCCGCGCTGATTACGGCTTGCTTTACTGGCTGATGAAGGACATCCAGGCTGATCGCGACTGCCAACTGCAGCTCGCCGTGACCGGCATGCACCTCGAGCCGGAATTTGGCCTCACCTTCCAGGCCATCGAGTCCGACGGCTTCAGGATCGACGCGCGCATCGATACGCTGCAGTCGGACACGCCCGCGGGAATTGCGAAGTCGATCGGGCTCGGCGTGACCGGCTTCGGCGCGGCATTCGGCACTCTGCGTCCGGACCTCGTCGTGCTGCCCGGCGATCGCTTCGAGATCTTCGCCGCGGCGCAGGCCGCGCTGGTCGCGAAAATTCCGGTCGCCCACATTGCCGGCGGCGATACCACCGAGGGCGCCTACGACGAGGCGATCCGTCACAGCATCACCAAGATGTCGCACCTGCATTTCGTCACGAACGAGGATGCCGCACGGCGCGTCATACAACTTGGCGAAAATCCCGATCACGTATTCAACGTCGGCAGCCCGGGAATCGACTCCATCAAGCGCGCTAAACTGCTGGATCGGTCGGAGCTCGAACAGCAGCTCGGACTGCGTTTCAGGCGACGCAATTTGCTGATTACTTTCCACCCACCGACGCTCGATGCGGAGCCTGCGGGGGCACAGTTCCAGGCGTTGCTGACCGCGTTGGATGGCCTGCCGGCCGAGCAGTTCAGCTTGATTTTCACCAAATCCAACGCCGACACCGGCGGCCGCGAGCTGAACCGGATGGTGGATGACTATGTCGCGACGCGTTCCCACGCGCGAGGCTTTGCGTCGCTCGGCCAGCAGCGCTATCTGAGCCTGATGGCGCAGGTCGATGCGATCGTCGGCAACTCGTCGAGCGGAGTGTACGAGGCGCCATCGTTCAGGAAACCAACCGTCAATATCGGCGACCGGCAAAAAGGCCGGTTGATGGCCGACTCCGTTATTAATTGCGATCCCGAGACAAGCGCGATCAGCTCCGCGATCCGTACCGCGCTCACCAAAAACTGCAGCAATACAGTCAATCCGTACGGCGACGGCGAAAGCTCGCGGCGCATTCTCGCGACGATCAAACGGTTCGACGATCCGCCGGCGCTGATCAAGAAGCACTTTTTCGATGCGGCGAGTAGCGATGGACGATAAGCGCGTTTACATCATCGCCGAGGCCGGGGTGAACCACAACGGGTCGTTCGACATGGCGCGCAAACTGGTCGAGGTGGCGGCTAACGCAGGTGCCGACGCGGTCAAGTTCCAGACCTTCAAGGCCGACCAGCTCGCCACGCGCGGGGCACCGAAAGCCGAGTACCAGACAAGAGCAACGGACGCCGCTGAATCGCAGTTCGAAATGCTGAAAAAGCTCGAGCTCGGCACGGAGTCGCACCGGGTTCTGTTCGAGCAGTGCAGCGTGCGCGGCATCGAATTTCTGTCGACGCCGTTCGATATCGACAGCCTGCGTTTCCTCGCCGGTACGCTCGGCGTCCCGCGCATCAAGCTTGCCTCGGGCGAGATCACCAATGCGCCGCTGCTGCTGGAGGCGGCAAGACAAGGCAGGCCGCTGATCGTTTCCACCGGCATGAGCACCCCGGAAGAAATCGAGGAGGCGCTGGGCGTGATTGCGTTCGGGCTGACGACGCCCGCAGCACCGCCCTCGCGCCTTGCCTTCAGCCAGGCGTTCGCCTCGGATGCCGGCCGACTTGCGCTGCAGGCGACGGTCACGCTGCTTCATTGCACCACCGAGTACCCGGCGCCGTTCGAGGAAGTAAACCTGCGGGCGATGCATACCCTGCGCGAACGTTTCGGCCTGCCGGTCGGATTGTCCGATCATTCGCCCGGTATTGCCGTACCGGTAGCCGCGACCGCGCTTGGCGCGACCATCATCGAGAAGCACTTTACGCTCGACCGCGGCCTGCCCGGTCCCGATCATCGCGCATCGCTGGAGCCGGCTGAACTCGCCGCGATGATAAAATCAGTGCGAGAGGTGAGCCTCGCGCTCGGCGACGGAATCAAACGCCCGATGCCGTCCGAATCAAAGAACATCGCGATCGCCCGCAGAAGCATTGTCGCGTTGCGCCCGATCCGCAAGGGAGAGCTGCTTACCTCAGATAACGTCGGTGTGAGGCGTCCCGGAACCGGGATTTCGCCGATGTATCTGTGGGACTGGCTTGGCAAATCCGCTCCCAGGGATTTCGGCGCAGGGGATCCAATAAGCTAATGGCACTCCCGATTATCGTGCTCGGCAGCGGGGGACACGCCAAGGTCGTGCTCGATGTGCTGCGCCTGCTGGAGAAAAATGTGATCGGTCTCACGACCCAGGATCAGAATATGTTCGACCGCACCTTGCTTGGCTATCGCGTGTTGGGGGACGACACGGCTCTTGCGCGCTATGCACCGTCGGCAGTCCGGCTGGTGAACGCGGTCGGCTCGGTGCAATCCATGGACGAGCGGAAAATTCTGTTTGAAAAATTCAAGGCTCTCGGCTACGGTTTTGAGCAGGTGATTCATCCGATGGCGGTCGTCGCCCGGGATGCGGTTCTCGACGAGGGTGTCCACGCAATGGCGGGAGTGGTAATCCAGCCCGGCAGCCATATTGGCGACAATACCATCATCAATACGCGCGCATCGGTCGACCACGATTGCGAAATCGGGCGCCACGTTCACATTGCCCCCGGTTGTACATTGTCGGCAAACGTGACCGTGGGCGATGAAACGCATGTCGGCACCGGCGCCACTATCATCCAGGGCCTCAGGATCGGCCGGCGTTGCCTGGTAGCCGCGGGCGCTGTGGTATGCCGCGACGTCGATGATCTCGGCTGGGTCGCCGGCGTCCCCGCCCGAAGAATGCGCGGCGATGCATAACTGGAAGCAAAGCGTGGTGCGCGGATCGACGACGATCCGCGACACGATCCGGATGATCGATGCGAGCGCAATGCAGATCGCGCTGGTCGTCGACAACATGTCACGCCTGATCGGGACCGTGACGGACGGCGATGTGCGGCGGGCGATCCTGCGTGGGACCAATCTCGAAGCGCCGGTCGAGTCGATCATGAATCCCCGCCCGACGACTGCGACCATCAACGAGTCGCGCGACGGCATTTTGCTGATGATGCGCCAGAAGCAGCTGCATCAGATACCGATACTCGATGAGGAAGGCCGGCTGGTCGGGGTCGAGATAATGGACGATCTGCTGCAACCCGTGAACAGGCAGAACCAGGTCGTGATCATGGCGGGCGGCCTCGGCAGCCGTCTGCGCCCGCTCACGGACGAATGTCCGAAGCCGATGCTGCGCGTCGGCGACAAGCCGATACTGGAAACTATTCTCGAAAACTTCATCGAATACGGCTTCAGCCAGTTCCACTTTTCCGTGAACTACAAATCCGACATGATCAAGGAGCATTTCGGCGACGGCAGCGAGTGGAACGTGAAGATTCGCTATCTCGAGGAAGAGCAGCAACTCGGAACCGCGGGCGCGTTGAGGCTGCTCGTACCGGCGCCGCGGCTGCCGCTGATCGTGATGAACGGCGATTTGCTGACGAAGATCAATTTCCAGCACTTGCTCGATTTCCACGCCAGCCATAACGCGGCAGCGACCATGTGCGTACGTGAATACGAGCAGCAAATTCCCTATGGCATGGTCAGCATCGAAGGCCATCGGCTGGTGGGGGTCAAGGAAAAACCGGCGCAGAAGTTTTTCGTCAATGCCGGCATTTACGTACTCAATCCGGGCGCGCTCGATTATCTGCCGGCGGCCTCCGCGATCGACATGCCCGATCTCTTCAACCGGGTGATGGACGGCGGCGGTCAGGCGGCCGTTTTTCCCCTGCGCGAATACTGGCTCGACATCGGCCGCATCGACGACCTGGAGCGCGCCCGGAACGAATATGAAGGCAAATTCGCACCGTGAAAAGCGCGGTAATCATCGGCTTCGGTTCGATCGGGGCGCGCCACGCGCAACTGCTCGCCGAACGCGGGGTACGGGTTGGCGCAGTAACGCGCAATCCGGAATGCAGTTACCCTGCCTATGCGGGGATGGACGCCGCGCTGGCCGATCTGAGGCCCGAACTGGTCGTCGTCTCAAACGAAACATCGCGGCATATCGAGACCCTGGAGCGCCTGGCCGACTGCGGGTACGCCGGCACGGTGCTGGTCGAGAAACCTTTGTCCGATCGGCCTGCGCCGGTGCGGGACTGGCCGTTTGCGGACATTTTCGTCGCCTACAACTTGCGCTTTCATCCGGTCATCCAGGCTTTGCGCCGCGTCCTTGCCGCGGAGAAGGTGATTTCGGCCCAAGTCCATGTCGGACAGTATTTGCCGGACTGGCGGCCGGAGCGCGATTACCGGCAATCCTATTCGGCGCGCCGGGACGCGGGCGGCGGCGTATTGCGCGACTTGAGCCACGAACTCGATTACGCGCTGTGGTTGTTCGGGAATTGGCAGCGCGTGGCGGCCCTCGGCGGGCATTTCAGCAGCCTCGACATCGATAGCGACGACGCCTGGGCGATCCTGATGCAACTCGAGCGCTGCCCGATGCTGACTCTCCAGATGAATTATCTCGACCGGGCGCCGCGGCGCGAAATCGCGGTCGATACCGATTCGCATAGTTACCGGGCCGACCTCGTCAGCGGCGCATTGTGGCGAGACGGGGTTGAAGAGCCGTTCGCTTGTGAGCGCGACACCACCTACCGCCTGCAGCTCGAAGCGGTGCTCTCAAAAGACCGCGCGGACTTTTGTTCTCTCACCGAAGGAGCACGAATCGTCGAGCTTATTCATTGCATCGAAGCGGCGGCAGCTCAAGGAAGCTGGGTGAAATCGTGAGCAGGCCGCTGAAGATCTGCCTGTGCGATCTGACCCATGATTCAATCATCCTGGTGTCTGACACCATCCCCATCAACATCGGGTTCGTGGGCAGCTACGCCAAGCAGCAGTTCGGCGATGCGGTCAGGGTTTCTCTGTACAAATATCCGGCCGTTGCCCTGGCCGCGATCAAGGCTGACCCGCCGGACATACTGGGTCTTTCGAACTATTCATGGAACTCGAACCTGTCGGAGCGCGTCGCTGCAGCGGCGCGTGCCGCGAACCCGGCTGCGGTGGTGGTGCAAGGCGGCACAAACTTCCCCCATGATGATGCGCTGAGGATCGAGTTTTTGCTGCGCCGGCCAGCGACGGACGCTCATATCGAGTACGAAGGCGAGGTCGCGTTCGCCAATCTCGTCCGGCGCGTGCTCGATGCCCGCGAAGGCGGCCGGACGGTATTCGACGCGCCCATCGAGGGCATTATCTTCATCGAACCGTCAACGCGCGGATCGGCCTCCCCGACTCTGGTAAAGACGCAGGCGCCTGCACGTCTGCGTAATCTGGACGTCATCCCTTCGCCCTATTTAAACGGCATGCTGGAGCACTTCTTCGACGGTCGACTCACACCGTTTATCGAGACTAACCGCGGGTGTCCGTTCAGGTGCTCGTTCTGCCATACCGGCGCAGATTACTTCCAAAAGATGAATTCGTTTTCCATTGAGCGGGTGCGGGAGGAAATTTTTTACATTGCACCCCGCGCCGCCCAATTGAAGGTGTCCAACCTGCATATCGCGGACACCAATTTCGGGATGTTTCCGCGCGATCGCGAGATCTGCGAAGCTCTTTACGAAACGCAGCAGAAATTTGACTGGCCGCGCCAGGTAATGGCAACCACCGGGAAGAACGCCAAGGAACGCGTGATCGAAATAACCGGCATCCTCGGCAAGATGTTCTCGGTGAACATGTCGGTGCAGTCCATGGACAAGGGCGTCCTGGAAAACATTCGCCGTTCCAACATCAAGCTCGAACACTACATCGATATCAACAAACACCTCAGTGAGGCCGGCCGCTCCACCAAGGCGGAATTGATTATCGGACTGCCCGGCGAAACCCGTGAAAGCTTCGTTAACGGCGTCGAGGCGGTGATCGAGTCAGGCGCGTCGTCGGTGACTATCTATACGCTGATGCTGCTGAATGGCACCGAGTTCAAGGAACCCGACTACCGCCGCCGTTTTGGCATCGAAGGCCGGTTTCGTATCGTGCCGCTGAACTTCGGCGACTATGATGGCGGGCGGGTGCTTGATTATGAAGAGGTCTGCGTCCGGACCAATACCATGTCATTCGCGGATTATCTTTTTTTGCGGGGTTTCGCGCTGATCGTGGAAAGCATCCACAACGGACGTCCGTTCGAGGAATTGTTCCGCTACGCGCTTTCGTTGGGCATCAAGCGCGCCACCCTGCTACGGCGGCTTTACGAATCCCTTGCCCGGGCGCCTGAGACAATTCGCGCCCTATACGCCGACTTCATGGCCGAGACCGAGGGGGAATTGTGGGCCTCCGAAGACGAGTTGCTGGAGCATTACAAGGACGAGGTCAACTTCCAGCGCCTGCGTCGGGGTGAGGTGGGCGGCAACCTGATCTACAAGTACAAATCGAAAAGCGTTGCTTTCCAGGCCGGAGACTGGATCCGCTACCTGGTTGCAGAGCTGCGCATGTTGGCCGGGGAGCGGCTCCAGGACGACGCGCTCGCCGTCGCGGGTACGGAAATCGATACGATATCCGCCTTCTGCCAGGCGCGTATCGAGGGACTGCTGAATTCCAGGGGCAATACCGAGCCTGTGACCCTGCTTCTCAGACACGATGTGCCCGCTTGGTTGCGTTCTCCGGAAGGCACGGCGCTCAGCACATTTCAATTTAACCAGCCCAGGGCATACCGGTTTTATTACACGGACGAACAGCTGCGGACGCGCGAAGACCAGTTCCGCCGCTACGGCACCGACGTCAACGCGCTGTCCAAGATCGTCACGCGCATCAGCAACCTGGAAAGCCTGTTTCGGAACGTGGAGGGCGCCGACGGCACCGAAGAGCTGTTCGCCGATACCGATGTGGACCGCTATACGCGCTATACCCTGGCCCACTGATGCAGATCGACGTGAGGCCTTCGATTGAGGACGCAACATGGGTGACGCCGTGAAACGGCTCTGCACCCTCTGTGCTCGCGGCGGATCCAAGGGCGTGCCAAACAAGAATCTGCGCCCGCTGCTCGGCAGACCGCTGCTTGCTCACAGCCTCGAACAGGCGCGCGCCAGTGGCCTGTTCGACGCCATCGCGGTGAGCAGCGATTCGTCTGAAATCCTGGCCGCTGCGCGTAATTACGGCGCCGATCACCTGATCGAGCGGCCGGCCGAACTGGCAAGCGACACGGCGCCCAAACTGCCCGCGATCCGGCATTGCGTGACCGAGACAGAGCGCCTTGCCGGGCACAACTTTGATACCGTCGTTGATCTCGATGCGACCTCACCGCTGCGCGAACCGCAGGACATTGTCAACGCCACCGCAATGCTTGAAGACCGCCGCGTTTCGAACGTCATTACGGGAGCTCCTGCGCGGCGATCGCCCTATTTCAACCTGGTCGAAGTCGGGCAGGACGGCATCGCGCGGCTGTCAAAACCGTCGCCACGACCGATTGCCCGACGCCAGGACGCCCCGGCCTGCTACGATATGAACGCTTCAATCTATGTATGGCACCGCCAGTCGCTGTTCGGCAGCGACACGTTGTTCAATCCGGATACACTGCTCTACGTAATGCCGGAGGAGCGCTCCGTGGACATCGATTCGGAATTGGATTTCATGATCGTTGAGCACCTGATGAAGGCGCGTGCAAAACATGCTTGAAGCCAAGGTCATCGTCGTAACCGGCGGGGCCGGTCTGCTGGGCAGGGAGTTCGCCAAGGCCATCGCATTGCAGCGGGGCACTGCGATCCTTGCAGACGTCGCGCTTGCTTCGGCGGAAGCAGCGCTAGCCGACTTGCTGAAGCTGGCCCCCAAAAGCAAATCGACAGCATACGCGGTCGATATTACCCAGCCGGAAAGCGTGGAGGCCCTGGTCGGTGAGACCATCAAGCGATATGGACGCATCGACGGCCTCGTGAATGCGGCGTATCCTCGCACTCCCAATTACGCTCCCAACCACGGGCGCCAGTTTTTCGATGTCGAGTACGGCGATTTCTGCGCCAACATCGACGCTCATCTTGGCGGCTACTTCCTCACCTGCCAGCGGTTTTCCAAGGCCATGTCGCGGACCGGCGGCGGCAGCATCGTCAACATCGCTTCGATCTACGGCGTGATAGCGCCACGCTTCGAAATCTATGAGGGCACGAGCATGACAATGCCGGTCGAGTACGCGGTGATCAAGGCCGGGATTATCCAGTTGACGCGCTATCTGGCGAAGCTGCTCAAGGGGACCGGCGTGCGCGTAAACTCCGTCAGCCCGGGCGGCATTGAAGACGGGCAGCCCGCCGTTTTCCTCGAGAACTACCGGCGGCATTGCCAGACCAAGGGCATGCTGGACCGCACCGACATCAGCGGCACCTTGATTTACCTGCTGTCGGATTGGTCGGCTTTCGTGACCGGGCAGAACATCGTAGTAGACGACGGCTTCACCTTGTAGAACGACTATCTGCCGCGCTTCAGAGACCGATGGAGAGAATGTCCTGGTTTGCTTCGGTTTGCGAGGCGGGCGGATGTTCTCGGGTGCGCTCACGCACCACCCTCCGCAGAGATCTTTGAATGTTGAGTTTCACGTTAACTCTCTGCACTTCGCGCGCATGGACTTTCTGCGCCTCACGTACGGGCTCGACGGCTGGCCACTTCTTCCACAGGCTGAAGGACTTGCCGAACGCGCGCAAAGCATACCCCTGTACCAAAAAGTTGACATAGACCAGATTCTTGAAGAGAGGATAGATGAGCCAGCGCGGGAGACTCGCAACAAGCCTGCTCGGGACTACAACGCGTTCCATGAGCACATCCTCAACCCAGTAGAAGATCTTGGCCTTGACCACGCGTAGATTGCAATTCTTGACGCTGTCCAGAATCTTGCGAAGAGTCAGCGCACGGCCCACTATCTCGCGTTCCCTATCGCTGACGAGGACTCTCTGCATGTGGCCAGGCTCGCCCAAGGGCGTTTTTTTCACGAGATCAAAGAAAGTGCGTTGGGCCTCGAGCTTGACCAGCCAGTCCCACCAGACCACATCGCGGACGTTCGCACCGTTAAGATTGACGTAGTTGATTTTGCTGGCCCCGCTACCGGAGACAGAGAGCAGGTAATCCTCCTCCTTCTCCGGGGTCTTGCCGATAACACCGGCCTGTTGGCCGTAGACATATAACGGAGTGCCAGTCAGCGGCAGTGCGTAGAAACAGGAAAGGCCGAGCCATTGTGGATCAACACCTTGCATGTGCGCAATGCGCCCGAGAAAGCGGCCAGTTTCGGCCGCGGTCTCACAAGTCTCGCCGGGCATACCGACCATGACCGCAAGCGGGGAGTAAACATCCAGATCCGCGCAGTGTTTAAGAGTCTGAAAAACACGCTCGACCGTGAACTTCTTCTCCATCACGTCCATGATTTTCTGGCTGCCGGATTCGACGCCGAATTTGAGGCTAACGCAGCCATGCTCCTTGTAGAATTTGATATCGTCGTAATCGACCGAGGAGACGCGAACGCCGCTGGCCATCCACAGCATGTCATGCCTTTTCATGGTTCGGGCAAGCTCGTAGGCATATTCCCTGTCGGAGGAAAAATTTTCATCCAGGATGTGGATATAGCCGACGTTGAAGCGCTTCGCGAGCATCTTCAAATGGTCGTCCAACGAATCCACGCCCAGGACGCGGTAACCCTTGGTGGAACGCTGGCAGAAGGTGCAGCGAGCGACGCAGCCCTTGGAACTCCACAACTGGGCGAGCATCGGTCGACGATGTGGCTCAAGGGAACGGGGATCGGTCAGGAAGTGCGTTGATCCCAGACCGGGGCGGAAGTAATTCGCAAATTCCTGCGGACGGGTCCTAAGCCCCGCCTTGAGGATGTCGTAGTCGGGAAAGGGGTTGAGTTCGGCGGGAATCTGCTTTCCATAACCGGTGAAGCGCAGCTCGCCCGCATCGTCGAGGAAAGCAAGGCCCGTGATATTGCCCAGCGCGTTGAAGTCCTTCTTGCGGCCGCGGGCCTTCACGTAATCGAGGAAATCGACCCAGGCGATCTCGCCGTCGCCGACCACGCAAATGTCCACTTCCGTCTTGCGCAGGATCAAATTGGAGGACGCGGTAAGACTACCGCCCAACACGATCCAGGCGTCCGGGCAGGCTTGGCGAAGAAGCCTCGAGATCCGTTTGACTTGGGCGTAGCAGGTTGAGACCACCGCGCTCAGGCCAATGATAGTCGGGTTGTAGCTCTTGAAATAGTCAAGCAACTCCTTGTCCGAGGGCAGGAGCATGTCCACGTCGTAGTAATCGTACTGATCCCGTGTGTAGCCGTGGCGCTCCATCCATTTGATGAGGCTGACGATGGCGATCTTGGGTATCACCGGCAGCTGGCCTTCGGAACGCGTCGATGGAACCAGGATGTCGGTTTCCGCGCGGACCTCGGGAAGGAAATCCATGTAATTCGTCTCGACCGGTACGGTCAGAAGAGAGATACGCATAGACTAAGTCTAAACCAAAATCTCGCCAACCATGCATTCTTTAATGAGATGGATTATCATCTCGGTCAGTTTGGGGCAAGGGGCGGCGAGGTTTGTCATGCACATACGCCTACCTGAACGTCAGAGGGTATGCTAATATCTGACTAAATTACTCGGAAATAGCATGAATCTGCCGTAAAATTAAGGAGTTGCAATGAAGATTGTGTTGTGCAGCGTACCCGGGGAACCGGTGCATTTTGACCTCACAAACAAGGTGCGAGGGCTGGGAAACCTTCCGGTTTTGCCCAAGTTTGGAATTACCGCGCTGGCGCAATGGATGTGGAAAAACGGCTATAAGCGGGATGAACTCGATTTTTACGACATGGACATGCTGCTTCCGTCAGACGACGAAATTCGTGCGTATTTTCAGAGCAGCAAACCCGACATCGTAGGGCTCAGCGCCGTTACATCGGGAACTTACGGCCGGGTCAAAAAATATGCGCGCATCATCAGGAGCGCCTGCCCGGACACCATGATGGTTTTGGGAGGGAATCTGGCTGCATCGGCAAATATCGTACTCAAGAAAACCGACGTTGACATTTGCGTGGCGGGTGACGGCGAAATTGCGTGGGTCAAATTGCTGGACTACACGAAAAAACACGGCAGAACCATCGATCCCGGTGTTCTTGGCGACATCAAAGGCTTGGCATTCCTCAATGCGGCAGGTGAATTCTCGTTTACCGGATTTGGCGAGAAACTGCCCGCATCGGACATGTCTTTGGTGCCCGATTACGATTTGCTCAAGAAAGGGTTACAAGATCAACCTGAGTTACTGAAAAATTATTTCAGGCCGGCTCGTGAATCGCATTGGTTCAACCATGATCCCCGGGCGCACGAAAGCGGAAGAAAACCGAATATAGCAATGCTGATGGTCAATAAAGGTTGCGTGGCCCGATGCACCTTTTGTCAACGCCCGACCAAAGGGTTTCGTGCCGGGAATGTGCCGGAACTCGAAGAGCATGTTTTGTATCTGAAAAACAATCACGACGTCGGGTTCATATCGGTTTCGGACGAAAATTTCGGTTCGGACAAGAAACAGGCATTCGAGTTCGCGGCAATCATGAAAAAGCACGATATGCTGTGGGCCGCCACCGGGGTCAGGTGCGACACTGTTACGCCCGAATCGATCAAATTTTATGCGGACAATAACTGTGTTGCGTTGAAATTCGGCATCGAGTCGGGCAGCCAAGATATTCTTGATCTGATGGAGAAGAAATTCAAGCGGGAACAGGTGATAAACGCCGTGAAATGGTGCAGGGACCGCAAGATATTTTCCCCGTTAGCCATCCTGTTCGGCATGCCCGGCGAAACGGAAGAAACCGCCAAAGAGACGGGCAAATTGATGGCTGAAATCGCGCTTGCCACCCACTCTCATCCTGCCGAGGGCAAGGATTTGATGTACGCGATCCCGTTTCCCGGGACCCCGCTTTACGAATATGGTCAGCAAGTCGGTGTAATCGGGAGCACCGTCGACGACGAAGAAGATTACCTGGAAAACGTATTCACGGCTCCCAGCTACAAATTATCCTACGTGAACTTGAACGGCGCCCCCGTCAGTGAATTACTATTTTGGGATTTGTTGGCGCAACTGGAGGCGATGAGATATTATCTCAAGGAAACCGGCAGAAGAAATAACGGCGCACAAACTTCAGCCTATGCCGCGCACGAAGTAGAAAGCATCATTTTTAAACCAACCCCGGTCTTTGGGAACGAAAGCATAAGAGACATCATCATCAGAAAGATAAAAACGCGAAAATGGAAGACGTCGTTTTATCCGTTTGCCTCGCTCTTCATTCAGCGAAAAATCATCCCTTCGCCCCTCGCCGCCAGGGTTCCGCGGATTTTACTGTATCCCATAATCAAGTTGCTATTGCTGCTCGAGTACTATGTCATATTGCTGTACAAGAGGAGGGAAGCCTTCAGTTATTACAGGTTCATATCTCCCAAGCAGAAGGTAAAGCGGATCGGCGAAGATTATCGGCGAAGCATTCTAAGTAAAAAGCCGGTTCCGAGTAAGAAAGTGATTTCATTGAGAAGCATCGTAATGGAAAACCGGAAGCCCCCCGCGAGCCTATCCGAGGCAAACAGAATAGAGCTTCTGACCGGACTATGAGTTCGCGCGCGCAAATTCGATAACAAAGCGCGGCTGAATTTCATCGAGGCGATCCCGGAAAGTATCCGCGCAGGTAATCGCTGCTATCCTATGGCCGTTCCAAACGTCGCTGCTGTTCTTCGCTCCTGACGCCGCCGGTTTTGTGACGGCAGCAGGACTTTGGCGGCCGCGGCGAGCGGCCGGGCGGTTGATTCGGGGGCGCCGGAAATGAAGCGAAACGCAGTAATACTTCTTTGCGGCGAGTATTTCGGCGCGCTGGACGAGTTCCAGGCGATCGTGTGCCTCAGCCCGATCCGGCACCTCGGCCTGGCGCGGAGGAATATCGCCAGCTGGCGGTTTTCCGACTTCGCGCCCGGCGAACAGGTGGGCGAGGCGCTCGACACGACACTCTACCGCGACCTCGATCATTGCCTGCACACCGAAGCGCGGGAACATTCCGACTCGCGATGGGCGCCGGCCGCCTACCTCCTCATCGTCTATCGCCTGTCGCGCTATTTGTGGGTCAAGCGCTGCCTGAGGAATCTCGTGCGGCGGATCGAGCCCGATGCGATCCATCTTTCTTCAGGCGCGGACCGCGACCTCGTCCATGCGTGCCGGGCGGTCGCTGCCGAGTCCGGCATACGCCTCGAAGTCGCGACGGGAAGCCTCGACGCAACCTCGGCACACGTGTATCTCGTGCGGACTTACGGGCTGCCGCGCAAGCTCGATCCACGGAAATTGCGCGCGCTGCGTTGGCGCCTCACGGCAGCGTTCTCCGGAAAGCGCGATTTTCTCGTGCAGTCCTACTGGAACATTGACCTGAAGGACAGGCGGATCTTCTGGCTCAGTTTCATCAAGGCGTTGAACATTTCCGGCCGCCTCCTCGAAAAGGCAGGTGAGCTGCTCGGGCTGCGCGGTTCGACTGCATTCCTCGACCGGCCCATCGAGCTCGATGATGCGCCGCTGAGATTTGCACGATGCGCGGCATGGCGGCAGCACTTCGCCGACGACGAGATCCGGATTGTCGATTGCCTGCTGCGCGCGTTCGACGACGACTTTCCCGCCGGCTTCCTCGATCGCACCGAAGAAGCGCTGATCGGGATGCTGCGGCCACTCGGCGTGAAGCGCGTCGTGATGATACACGACCGCCTCGACGCCTGTCGTGTGCTCGCACACGCGGCGCACCGGCTGGGGATCGCAGTGGATTACCTGCCGCACGGCCTGATCTTCGAGGATTTCTCCGGCGAACACATGGCGTCACCATTCCTGCCCGACCGGATCCTCGCCTGGAATGAATCTTCGGCCGCGGCTTTCCGGCGGCGAGGATGGCAAGCGGTCGCGGTGGTCCACCCCCAGTTCCGGCACTCGCCGCGGCCGTTTCGGCCCCTGTCAGCGCCCTGGCGCGATGTGCGAGTGCTGGTCCTCGTCTCCGATTGGGCCGTGGCCTCGCAGGCAAGCCGCGAGGACTGCTCGATCATCGAGTTGGCGGAGGTCTGCGAAGCGCTGGCGCGCGTGGGTGTGCAATCGCGGAACATACATGCGAAGGTCCACAGCGGCACCGAAGCAAGCCTGACGACAAAATCGGCCGAAATCGAGCGGCTCCGGCAGGTGTCGGGGCTCGATTTCACGATAGTCGATCCCTCCCGGCGCACGACCGAGCTGATGCCCCGGTTCGATCTTGTGATCTTCGGCCTTACGACCGGCCTGTTCGAGGCCGTCATGCTCGGCATCCCGGCAGTGGTCTTCGGCATGTCCCCGGCGCGCGTGGGCGGCCTTCGGCCGTTCGCCTTCCCCGCCGCAGGAAACGCAACCGATCTAGTCCATGTGCTCGAGCGGTTCGACAACCGCGCGATGGAACAGTTATACAGCGGGGTGATCGCCTCATTGCGGTCGGGATCGGCGATAATGGCTGCCGTGGGGGCGCCGTAACCGCCGGCCATCCTCGACGATGCCGTCAGCCCAGACCTTGATTCAATTGCTCAACCGCATGGAGCTGTGGGTGGAGCGACTGCGCTCACTGCCCCTGCGCCGGGCCCTGAAGCACAAGGGCCGCGGCGTCATTCTCAAGCGCGGCATAAAAATCAACCATCCGGAGTGCGTGACGATAGGCGACAACGTTTTCATCGCGGAATTCTGCTGGATCAGCATGCTGCCCGTTAATTACCAGAAAAACGCCCCCGATGTCGTTATGTCCCCCAACTTCGCCATCGGCGACAATTGCTACATCGGCCGGTTCGCAACGTTCGCCTGCATGAACGACATACGCATTGGCAACGACGTGATGATCTCAGACCGGGTTTTCATTGGCGATTGTTACCATGGTTATGCGAACCGGGAACTGCCGATCAAGGACCAGTACATGTTCTCGCCGGGCCCCGTCAGCATTGGCGACGGCACCTGGATAGGCATCAATGTCTCGATACTGCCGAACGTCACGATCGGGAGGAACTGCGTGATCGGGGCCAACTCGGTGGTGACGAGCGATATCCCGGACTATCATGTCGCAGCCGGCGCGCCGGCACGGGTGATAAGAACGATCGACAACCGGCGGCAGCCGCAGTGACCGGCAACGGAAAAACTTGAATGGCGAAGAAGAATCCGGTTTCAACCTTGCTCGCGAGCGTAAAGCAACAAGGTCTGCGCACGACCGCCCGCAAGATCTGGCGCAAAATGTCCGGGGACGATTATCACGTTCCGAGCAAGCTCAACATGGTGGTCGTCGAGGTCACTACGTATTGCAATCTCAAGTGCTCAGGATGCGTACGCACGATCATGACCGACGAAAACGCCTGGTCCAATCGGCACATGTCGGTACAGAACTTCCGCACCGTGGTCGAAGCGCTGCCTCCCGCCAAGCTGTTCATCCCGCAGGGCATCGGGGAATCGACGATGCACCCGAAAATCACCGAGTTGATCCGCATCGCAAAACAATCGGGGAAATTCGACCGGATCGAGATCAACACCAATGCCCTCGTGCGCGCCGTCGATTTCTACGCCAGGCTGTTCGAAGCCGGCCTGAACGGCCTCACCGTATCGGTCGACACGCTCGACGAAAAGCTCATCGGCAAGCTGCGCGCCGAGACCGATATCCCCAAGCTCGAAGCGCGTTTGCGGGAGTTCTCGGAGCGTTTCCCGGACAGGATCGGCGTGCGGGTGACCGTGAGCAAGGGCAACCTGCCGCGCCTCCCCGACCTGTTCGAACGGCTCAGCCAGCTGGGCAGGTTCAACGTCTGGCTGCAGCCTTTCTTCGACATGGGTTACGGCAGCGGCGTGCTCGACGCCGGCGAAGCGGCAAGTCTCAATACCAACCTGCCCCGGTGGTTGAAGGAGTTCCCGAACTTGAAGATCATGCCCGAACCGTTCCTGCCGAGCGCCGAGGTATGCCCGTCACCCTGGATCTCGCCCGCGGTAACGGTGGAGGGGGACCTGAAGCCGTGTTGCATGATCCTGCACCAGGAAAAGATCAACTTCGGCAACGTGCTCAAGGTCCCGTTCAAGGAGCTCTGGGCGTCGGAGGACATCGAGCGGTTCCGGAAAGGTTTTGTCAAGAAATCTCCGGGTTGCTGCTCGCGCTGTCCGTATTACGCGTTCCGGGTCTGACCGCGGTCTCGCGACATGGACGCCAAACCGGCTGTTCTCGACGTTGGATGCGGGAATCGTAAACGCCCGGACGCCGTGGGGATAGACAGCAACCCGCGAACCGCGGCCGATGTCGTACACGACCTCAATTGCTTCCCCTATCCCTTCGAGGACGCTACGTTCGATGAGATCTACGCCGATAACGTCATCGAGCATCTGGCGGAGCCGGTGCGCGTCATGGAAGAGCTGCATCGCATCAGCAGGCCCGGCGCGCTGGTCAAGGTGATCGTTCCTTATTTCCGGTCCAAATGGGCATTCATCGATCCGACGCATCGCCATTACTTCACCATGGACTCGTTCACGTATTTCGACCCCGATCACATGAACAGCCGGCTTTACAATTATTCGATGGCGCGCTTTCGCACCGAGCGCGTGGTTTTCAACGAAACCATCGAAAGGGGACTGCTCACGGCTTGCGTAAAGCGCCTTGCCAACCGCTGGCCGGGCCACTACGAGGCGTATCTGAGCCATTTGTATCCGTTGGACGATCTGTCGTTCTATTTGCGGACGATCAAGCGATGAATGCGCCGGGTGGACCCAGTTGACCCAGGATTCGGGCCAGATACGCTGGTGGCAGGTCTTCGTCGACCCCGCGTTCATTGCGAGGCGGCGCTTGCGGCAGGCGGTCGGGGAACTGGTCGAGCGGCTCGCGCTCGCCGGCCAGGGTACCTGGCTCGACTTGGGCTGCGGCGCACGGCCCTACGAACCGATGTTCGATGTCGAGCGTTACATCGGCCTCGACGTGCTTGTCAGCGGCCACCCCCCTGTTTCCAAGCGGCATGACCTGCTGTTCGACGGCGACCGCCTGCCAATCCAGTCGGGGACGGTCGACGGCGTGCTGTGCACGCAGGTCCTCGAGCACACCGCCCGCCCCGAAAATCTGCTCGGCGAAATCTGGCGCGTGCTGAAGCCCGGAGGCAGCCTGGTCATGACCGCTCCGTTCCTGTGGGAAGAGCATGAGAAGCCCTACGACTACTTCCGCTTTACTGAACACGGGCTGCGGCACTTGCTCGACCGCAGCGGTTTCGGCATTCGGGCAATGCACAAGACCAGCGGCAGCGTGGAAACGCTGGCCCAGACGTGCTCGATCTACGTCTTCAATAATCTGCGCCTGCCGGTGCGCGGATTCGGCAGAGTGGTAACGGCCTGCGTATGCGCGCCGATACAGATTCTCGGATTGGCCGCCCAAAAGCTGCTGCCGGACGACCGCAATGTTTTTCTCGACACTGCGGTGCTCGCGTACAAGGACGAAACCAAGAGCCTGCCGCCGTGAATACGAACCCTCGAGACCTCAACGGGGCAAAAGTCCTGGTGACCGGAGGCACCGGTTTCATCGGGCGGCATCTCATCGCCGCCCTCACCGCCGGCGGCGCGCGAGTAGCGGTGCTGAGCCGCGGCGGCGCTTCCGTCCAGGCCGGGGCGCTCCAGCATATCGGCGATCTGAAGGACGCCGCGTTCGTGGGAAAGACGGTGCGCGAAACTGCGCCCGACGTGATCTTCCACCTCGCCACATTCAAGCAGCGTTCGGCGCGGATCGAGGATTTCATGCCCGCCATGGAAACCAACGTGCTCGGGTCCCTCTATCTACTCGCTGCGGCAGCCAGGCTTCAGACCTTGAGCGCAATGGTAGTCGTAGGGACTGCCGAGGAGTACGGGAGCAACCCGGTCCCCTTCCGCGAATCGATGCGCGAGTTCCCGGTGAGCGCCTATTCCTATTCCAAGCAATCCCTGACTCATCTCTGCGAGGTCCTGCACCATCTGCACGGGCTTCCCGCCGTGGTACTGCGCCCGACGATCGCGTACGGCCCCGGGCAGAGCACGGATATGTTCCTGCCCGCCTTGATCCAGTCGCTGCTCGGCGATACGCCGTTTCCGATGACCGCGGGCGAGCAGACCCGTGACTTTGTGTTCGTGTCCGATGTGGTTGACGCAATGCTGCTGGCCGCGACGCGCGCCGGCGTCGCAGGGCAGATACTGAATATCGGCGGCGGACAACCGGTGACCATCGCGGCGCTCGCGCACAAAGTCGCCGCCATGACCGGCAAACCGGGACTGCTGCAGTTGGGCAAGCTTCCGTACCGACAGGGCGAAGTGATGGCTTATAGCGTGGATACCGCGAAGGCGCGCTCCATGCTCGGCTGGGCGCCGCGGATCACGCTCGAACGGGGCCTGACGGAAACCATCGCCCACTATCGAAACCTCAAGTAGCGTTCGATGCGCCCGCGCGTTCATTTTCACTCCGACTGTCCGTATTTCGCGGGCTGCGAGAACATGCTGGTCAACTTCTTTCACGACGACCGGCTGATGCGGGAGTTCGAGGTGAGCTTCACCTATCGCCAATCCGCGGCCTACGATGCCGGGTTCCGCAGCCGCGTGGCCCGCGATTTCGACGTGCGTCCGCTCGGGCTCAAAGACGTCGCCGAACTCGACGCCCGCGTGCAACGGTTGCCGGCGCCGCTGGGATGGCTGCTACGCCTCACGGCGCGGGTCTTGCTGTTTCGCTACTGGTTTGTGCTGTGGAATACCTGGCTGCTCTATCGCACCATCGGCAACCCGGACCTGCTGCACGTCAACAACGGCAATTATCCCGGCGCTTACTCTTGCATGGCCGCCGTGTTTGCCGCGCGGCTGCGCGGGATACGCCGCATCGTTTATGTCGCAAATAACGTCGCGATCCCTTATTGCAGCGTGCAACGCTGGCTGGATTACCCCTTCGACCGCCTGGTGGCGGCGACCGTATCGATATTCGTGACCGCATCCCGCCACGCCGGAACGGAACTGCAAAAAGTGCTGCGACTGCCGCTTTCCAAGGTCATCAACATTCACAACGGCATCGCGCCGCGCCCGGTCACTGAAGATCGCGGCCAAACATCGCGCCGGCTCGGTATTCCCGCTGGCCGCGTGCTGATCGGCGTGGTCGCCATAATCGAGGAGCGCAAAGGGCACCTGGTTCTGCTCGATGCGGTAAGGCGCCTGAAAAAGCACGGCCAGGGCGGCGCGCTACCCTTTATAATTATCGAAGGGACGGGCAGCGAGGTGCGCGCGGTCAACGATTATGTCGCAAGACACGGCCTTGGCGACGATGTCAGGCTGATCGGCAGCGAGCCCAACATTTTCAATCTGCTGAACGCCGTCGATGCGATCGCGCTGCCTTCGGTGTCACATGAGGATTTTCCGAACGTCGTGCTGGAGGCGATGAGCCTCGGTAAGCCGGTAATCGCGAGCCGTCTCGCGGGTATCCCGGAGCAGATCGGGCACAGGGAAAGCGGGCTGCTGGTCGAGCCGCGCGACAGCGCGGGACTGGCCGAAGCGATGCGCGAACTTGCCGCGGATGCGGCGCTACGCGAGCAGCTGGGCCGCAATGCGCGCCGCCGATTCAGCGAGCGCTTTACCGCGGATGCGGCGGTCGCGGGTTATCTGTCGCTTTATCGCAGAGTGTTGAGCACGTGAGCAGAGGTAATCAATTGAAAGTCGTGATCCTGTGTGGCGGTTACGGAACGAGAATTCGTGATGTCGCCGACGATATCCCCAAGCCGATGATTCCGGTCGGAGGCCTGCCGATCCTGTGGCACGTCATGAAATACTACGCGCACTGGGGACAGTCGGATTTCGTGCTGTGCCTGGGCTACAAAGGTCAGGCCATCAAGGATTTCTTTCTTAATTATGAAGCACACACCAGGGATTTCACGCTCCATCTCAGCGCGGCGCGCTCGATCGAGTATCACAGCGCACACTCGGAAGCGGATTGGCAGGTAACGCTTGCCGACACCGGTGTCGATGCCATGACCGGTGCCCGCGTCAAGCGCGTCCAGAAGTACGTCGCCGACCAGGACAATTTCATGCTCACCTATGGCGACGGTGTCGGAGATGTCGATCTCAAGAAGCTCATGCAATTCCATAAATCACACGGAAAAATATTGACCGTAACAGGGGTGCGGCCGCCGGGACGCTTTGGCGAACTCATGAGCGATGACAACGGCGTGGTAACGGAATTCAACGAGAAGCCGCAAGCCACGGCGGGCCGGATTTCCGGCGGATTTTTCGTCTGCCGCAAGGAACTGTTCCACTACCTCGATGATCGCGAGGACCTCGTATTCGAACAGGAACCCATGCGCCGGCTCGTCGCCGACCGCCAGATGATGGTGTACGAGCACGACGGGTTCTGGCAGCCGATGGATACTTACCGCGATTACATGCTGCTCAATCGCCTGGCCGAGGAAAAGCGCGCGCCATGGATCGTATGGTAATGCACCAGCGGCTTTCCATTTTCAAGGGCAAGCGCGTCCTCGTCACCGGAGATACCGGCTTCAAAGGATCGTGGCTTTGCGTCTGGCTGCGTCAGCTCGGCGCCGACGTGGTCGGCTTCGCGCTGCCGCCGAAACGGGACAACGATCACTTCAATCTGCTGCAGCTTGACCAGGTCATACGCCACATCGAAGGCGATATCCGGGATTTGCCGGCGCTGCGGAGCGCATTCGAGCAATTCCAGCCGGAATTTCTGTTTCATCTGGCCGCGCAATCGCTGGTACGCTACTCGTACGAAGAACCCAAGCTCACGTTCGACACCAACGTCGCGGGCTCGGTCAACGTCCTCGAATGCGTGCGCACGACACCGTCGCTGCGGGCCGCCATTTACGTGACGTCCGACAAGTGCTACCGGAACAAGGAGTGGTTGTGGGGCTACCGCGAAAACGACGAGCTCGGCGGACGCGACCCATACAGCGCGTCGAAGGCCGCAGCCGAGCTGATATTCTCGGCCTATGCCGACTCCTATTTCGCCCAGCGTCAGGGCCTCGGGATCGCAAGCGTCAGGGCCGGTAACGTGATCGGCGGCGGCGACTGGGCGGCGGACCGCATCGTGCCCGATAGCATCAAATCGCTGCAGCAACGTCAGCCCATCCTGTTGCGCAATCCGCTCTCGACGCGCCCCTGGCAGCACGTGTTGGAGCCGCTTTCAGGCTATCTGTCGCTGGCCAGCAAGCTTTACGCCGACCCGCGCGGCTACTCCGGATCGTGGAATTTCGGCCCGCGCGTCGAATCGATACGCACCGTGCGGGACCTGGCTCAGCGGATCGTCGAGTGCTGGGGCGATGGGAAAGTGGAAATCGCACAGCAGCAGCCCACTCCGCACGAAGCCCGCTTGCTGCAATTGAACTGCGACAAGGCCATCCAGGTGCTGGGATGGGCTCCGCGCTGGGACTTCGACCGCACGGTCGACATCACGGTGCAATGGTACCGTGATGTCACCAACGGAATGGCGGCGCGTCAGGTCACGAGCCGTCAGATCGAACAGTACATGGAGAGCTGACATGATACACGGGGTCAAGGTGACGCCGCTGCGTCAATTCCACGACGAGCGCGGCAAGGTCATGCGCATGCTGAGCCGGAACGACGAGCAGTTCAGCGAATTCGGCGAGATCTACTTCTCCTGCGTCTATCCCGATGCCATCAAAGGCTGGCACGTGCACCGGCGCATGACGCTGAATTACGCGGTCCCGTACGGCCATATCAAGTTCGTGCTTTATGACGACCGTCCGGACAGCCCCACCCGCGGCGAAGTGCAGGAGATTTTCATGGGGCCTGACAATTACTGCCTCGTCACCGTGCCGCCGCTGGTCTGGAACGGATTCAAAGGCATCGGCTCCGAAATGGCGATAGTGGCCAACTGCGCGTCGCTCCCGCACGACCCGCAGGAAACCAGCCGCCGCGATCCGTTCGACCCGTCGATCCCGTACGACTGGCAGCTCAAGCATCGATGACGGATGCGGTCCTGATCACCGGCGGCCTGGGCTACGTCGGCGGGCGCATCGCTCAGGCCCTCGCGCAATGCGGTCAGCACCGCCTGCGCCTTGCGACCCGCGCCGCGGGGCACACGCCGCCGCCGTGGCTGCGCGCAGCGGAAATCGTCACCATGGACGTAACCCGTGACGCCGATCTCGACAAAGCTTGCGATGGGGTAACCGGCATCGTCCACCTGGTCGCGCTGAACGAGCACGACTGCGCCGCCGACCCGCAGCGTGCATTGCTGGTCAACAGTCTCGGCACGCTCAAATTGCTGCATGCGGCGCAACGCGCGAGGGTCGAGCGCTTCATCTACTTTTCGACCGCGCATGTTTACGGCGCGCCGCTCGCCGGTCGCATCGACGAGCGCAGCGTTCCGCGGCCGGTCCATCCGTACGCGATCACGCACCATGTGGCCGAGGACTTTGTGCTTGCCGCCCACGATCAGCGCGCGCTTACCGGCATAGTGCTGCGCATGTCGAACGGGTTCGGCGCGCCGGCACACGCCGGCGTCCACCGCTGGACGCTGATCGTCAACGACCTGTGCCGGCAAGCAGTGACGCAGAAGCAGCTCGTGTTGCACTCGAGCGGCGTGCAGCAGCGTGATTTCATTACGCTCGCCGATGCCGGCCGCGCGGTCGATCATCTGCTGCACCTGCCCGTTGCCGCGTGCGGCGACGGTTTGTTCAATCTCGGCGGCGAGCGAGCGCTGTCGGTGATCGAGCTCACCGGGCGGATTGCCAACCGGTGCGAAGTTACGCTGGGTTTCCGGCCGGCGGTCCGGCGGCCGCAACCCGCGGCGGATGAAACCGGCTCGACGCTTGATTACCGGATCGACAAGCTCAAACAGACCGGGTTCGAGTTGCGCGGCGGCATGGACGCAGAGATCGACGCCACGCTGCGGCTGTGCAAGGAGGCGTTCGGAGCCGCGCCGTAATGCCGAGCCCGCCGCCCGCCGTGTCGGTAGTGATACCGACCTACAATCACGCGCAGTTTCTCGGACAGGCGCTGCGGTCGGTGCTGGCACAGACCTGCGCCGGGTGGGAAGCCATCGTCGTCAACAACTACTCGCAGGACAACACCGCCGAAATCGTCGCGGCGTTCGATGACCCGCGCATCCAGTTGGTGAACTTCCGCAATCACGGCATCATCGCAGCGTCGCGCAATCATGGCGTGCAGCTCGCGCGAGCCGAGCTCGTCGCGTTCCTCGATTCCGACGACGTCTGGTATCCACGCAAACTCGAATGCTGCCTCGCACGGCTGGAGGAGGGCTACGACCTCGTGTGCCACGGTGAGGCTTGGACCACGGACGGCGCACCAGCGCGCAATATGTTCTACGGCCCGGAGGCGCGCGCCGCCTACCGCTCGCTATTGTTCAACGGCAACTGCATATCGACTTCAGCGGTGGTTGTGAAAAAAACGGTACTGCGGCAGGCCGGCGGCTTCAACGAGGACGCGCGGTTTGTCACGGTCGAGGATTACGATCTATGGCTGAGACTCTCCCGCGCCGGCGCGCGCATCGGATTCGTGCGCGAAATCCTCGGCGAATACCGGATCCACGGCGCGAACGCCAGCAAGGCGCTGCTGCGGCATCTGGAAGCCGAGATCGCGGTGATCGAAAGCCACTTTGCCGCACTCGCGGCGCTGGACTGGATCACGCGTCTGCGCATCCGCCGCCGGCGTGCACTTGCCTACTACGGAACCGCGCGCGGGTTTCAGACAGCCGGTGACTACCGCGAGGCATGGCGCTGGTTCGCGCGCGCGTATCGCGAATCGCCGTTTATCCTGCGCATGCACGCGGCGGTGCTGCTGAACCTGCTCGCCCCATTGCGGAGGGCGTTTGCGTGAGCGGCCGATGGAAGAGGTAAGCTGCGACTTCTGCGGCAAACGCGAATATAACGCGGTCACGCGGCAGACGGACATTCTCCACCGTACCACCGACGAGGTATTCACGATCGTAAGCTGCAACGGGTGCGGGCTGCACTATCTGAATCCGCGCCCGACGCGCGGCGAAATCGGCCGTTACTACGCCGAGCAATACAGCTTCCACGCGGCGCCGTCGCGCTTCAAGCTCCTGGCTGCCGATATTCTCGATGCTGTCGCCAACAGCCCGTTGCACTGGCTGTTCTGCTGCGTCCCGTACCTCAACCGCAAGCTCGGTGCACGCGTGAAACCGCGCATCGCCGATCCGGTGCTGCGCCATCTTGCGCCGGGCGGGCAGCGCAGGATCCTCGACATCGGCTGCGGCGCGGGCGTATCGGCGCATTTCTGGGGTTACCGCGGATCGTTGCTGTATTACCGGCGCATCGCGGCGGTGTGCGGCGTCGAAGTCGACGACGAAGCGCGGCGGGTGCTTGGCGACAGCGGCATCCAGGCCTTTCGCAGCATCGATGACATTCCGGCCGCGGAGCGCTTTGACGTCATCCGGATGAACTGGTCGCTCGAACACGTGCATGCGCCCAGCGCCTATTTCGGCTTCATCGCCGCGCACCTTGCGGACGGCGGCAAGGCGGTTATCGCGGCGCCGAATTACGACGGTCTGCTCTACCGCATCGCGAAGGACTGCGTGGAGGTGCCGATTCACCTGTACCATTTCCGCAAGCAGGACATTCTCAACTACGTGGACAGGTTCGGGCTCGCGCTGGTCAGGTTCGAAACGTTTTCGTATCCCGAGATGTTCGTTGCCGCGGCGGACGCATGCGCTCCGCTGCGCGGCGCATTCGGCGCCGGCCTCGGCGTCAGGGAAGCACGGCAAATGCAGCGGTTGCTGTCGAAGTTCGATGCGCTCGGGCTCGGCAACGACATGATCGCGATCCTCGCGAGGAAAGCGTGACCGGTCCGGCGCGCATCGCACTGCCGCGGGTCGATCGCCAGCTGATCCGCGGCGTGTATTGCCCCCCCGCCCGTCTCACGCAATGGCGGCTGGAGCAGCTTGTCGGGCATGACAACGTCCGCTACTTCAGCTTCGGCCGTCACGCGCTTGCCGCCGCGCTGCGTATCGCCGGAGTTAAAGCCGGCGATACGGTTCTGCTGCCCGAGTTTATTTGCCGTGAAGTGCTGGCCGCGCTGCACGCAGTGGAAGCGACGCCCGGGTATTATCCGGTCGGGCCGGACCTGACTCCCGGTTACGACTCAACCCGGCTGCCGGCAGCGAAAGCCGTGCTGGCGGTCGATTATTTCGGTTTTCCCCAGGACCTCACCGTGTTCGCGCGCTACTGCGCACGAACCGGCGCCGCGCTGATCGAAGACAACGCGCACGGTCTGTTCAGCCGCGACGCCGAAGGCCGCGCGCTCGGCGCGCGCGGCGACCTCGGCATCTTCAGCCTGAGAAAAACGCTGCCGGCGCCGGACGGCGCGGCGCTGGCGGTAAATAACCCGAAGTTCGTGCCCGCGCTTGCGCCGCAGCTTGCGCCGGACGCCGCGCCGGCGCCATTGTCGTTCCGGATCAAGTACGGCCTCAGGCGTCTGGTACCCGTCGCGGGCTCGGCTCCGGCGCGGTTTGCCACGACGTGCGTGCGCTGGGCGCGCCGGGTAGGCAGCGGTCATAGTGTACCGCCGTCGTCGCCGAACGCCGAACAGCGGATGCCGGCGCACGCCGCGCCATCGCAAATGTTATTCGATGTGATGGCGCATACCGACGTCGCAGCGGAGTGCGCGCGGCGGCGCCTGCTCTATGAGCGCGTGGGCGAGATGCTCGATCCCTCGCGCTGCCCGCCGCTGTTTAACGCGCTGCCGGAGCACGTCGTGCCGTATGGCTACCCGTTCCGTGCCGACGCGTATGCTGCCGCTGCCGCCGCGCGCGTGCTGCAGGAATTCGCACTCGACTGCTTCCGCTGGCCGGAACTCCCCGACGCGGTGGCCCCTACCGCACCCGCGCATTACACGTCGGTATGGATGGCGAGCTTCCTGTGGTGACGTGGAAACTCATCGCCGATGTGCAGGCGCTCGCCGGCTGGGACCGCGATCTGCATGCACACGACGGCTATTCGATTTACCAGACGCTCGCGTGGGGCGAGCACCGCCGCGCATCAGGTTGGGCCCCGTACCGCTGGGCGGCTTTCGATGGCGAACGCATCGTCGCAATGGCGCAGGGACTGCTGCGCCGCTATCCGTGCGGCACAGGCGTGATGTGGATGCCGGGCGGACCCGCCGGCGAAGTCGCGGCATGGAACGAAGATTTTCAGCACGCGGTTTTTCATGGCACCGGCCTCAGAGCGCTCTACTGCCGCTTTAACTCTTTCAAGAACCGTCACGATGACGATGAGCGACTGCTGGCAGACCGCGGCTGGCGCCGGCCGCGCGCCCGGCTCACGACTGGATTGAGCCTGCACTATGACCTCGCGCGGCCGGAAGCGGATCGGCTCGCCGCCTGCAGCAGAAACTGGCGCCATAACCTGAAGCGCTCCGAAAAGTATGGGCTGACGGTGGATCGCTGGGCTGCGCCCGATGCGTCAGCGCTGCGGTCTATCTACACGGACATGGAGGACTACAAGCATCTTGCGCAACAACATTCCAAGGATTACCTGCGCTCATTGTTCGAGCATCTCGGCGACCGCGTCGTCGTCTATCGCTGCCGCGACGCAAGCGGCGCGATGCTTGCGTGCCGCGCTTGCGCGGTGATGGGTGACAAGGCGTGGGATCTGCTCGCTGCGACCGCGGTGGCGGGACGCAAATCGTACGCTTCGTACGCGGCGTTCTGGGCGCTGACGCAGCACTGCCATCAACAAGGCATCCGGCATTACGATCTAGCCGGGGTGGACCCCGCCGGCAATCGAGGCGTATATGATTTCAAGAAAGGAACCGGCGCCACGCCCATCGAATACCTGGGCGAATGGGAATGGGCATACCCGGGTTTGATTTCGCTGCCCGCCAACTGGTTGATCGGGATGCGCCGCAATGTCATGTGAATGGGACCGCTCTCGCTTCGCCCGAAACCCGCGCCCGACGAGGCCCGCGCGATGATGCGCTGGCGCCGGATATTCACGCGCGGCGTCTCCGGGACGATTGCGCTGGCGCGATGCGCCGCTGCGCCCCGCACCGGTTTTCGGGTGCTGATGTATCACGCCGTCGGGTCGGCTGCCGCAGACGACGCACTCGGCATTTACAGCATGGCCCCGGATTTGTTCGCGCAACAGGTCGCCGCGCTTGCCGATTACGATAGCGCTTCGATCGTGGGTCTGGAGCAGGGGCTCACCGCGACCGAACCGCTGCGCGTCGCGGTCACTTTCGACGATGGTTATCGCGATAACCTTTATCGCGCGGCGCCGGTGTTGCAAAAGCACGGTATTCCGTTCACGGTTTTCGTTTGCACCGGCTTCATGCGGCAGGGCTCCGGCAACTACCTCACCCCCGGCGAACTGAAGGAACTGGCGGCGCTGCCCGGCGTCACGATCGGCTCCCATGGAGCAACGCACACCCCCTTGACCGGGCTCGACGAGCGCGCGCTGCATGATGAGCTTGCAACGAGCAAAGCTTATCTTGAGGACGTTACGGGCCGCGCCGTCACAGGCCTGTCCTATCCGCACGGCGCGGTGGACCGGCGCGTACGGGATGCGGCGGCGGCGGCGGGCTACACGATAGGGGCCGGCAGCCGCTTCGGCAGCAACGGCCCGTCACGCGATCCGTTGTTGCTGTGCCGCACCGATGTCCTCGGTATCGACTCGGTGCGAGTCTTCAAACAAAAGCTTCACGGCGACTGGGATTGGTACCGATGGCGCGGCGCGGACCCGGCGGCCTCATGATTCGCAATATCAACAAGACCAGGCCGTCGCCGAATTGGCGTTCTCCTTGTGCCCGGTTTCGCGGCTCGTTACTATTCAATGATCGAGCCCTGCTCGCCGTCCCTTCCCTCTCAGGGGGAAGATCAGGATGGGGGTGGGGCGAGCGAATACACATCGCGTTGTTTTAACCCATCCCCACCCTAGCCCTCCCCTTGAAGGGGAGGGATTTCGAGGGGGCTTCCGGAGACGCCGCTGGAATCAGCCAAATGAAAAATAACCCGACGGCACTGGTATTATGCGGCGGCAAGGGCGAACGCCTCAGACCATTGACCGAATCCATCCCCAAGCCTCTGCTGCACCTGAAAGGCCGCCCGATCCTGAGCTATCTTCTCGACCATATCGGGAAATTCGGAATCGAGCATGTTATTATCGCGGCCGGTTTTCAAGCGGAAAAAATAGACCTGTTTTTCGCGGACCATCATCGCGATCTGAATGTAACGATAGTGAACTCCGGCGACGTTGATATCATCGAGAGAATCAAGGCCTGCTCCCCTCATATCAAAGGTGACTTTATCCTCCTGTATGGCGATACCCTGGCCGACGTTGATCTTAACCGGCTTCAGGAGTTCCACTTCTCTCATGGCGCGAAAGCGACCATTACTCTTTACCCCCTCAAGAGCCAATTTGGACTGGCAGCGCTCGATCAGGACGGATATGTCACGAGCTTCCGGGAAAAGCCGATCCTGGATCAGTGGATCAATATCGGCAATTTCTATTTTGAAAACGAAGTCCTTTCCTGGATGAAGGATTTTTCAAGCTATGCCCGGTTCTTACAGTTTTTAGGCTCCCAACGAAAACTAAAGGGTTTCAGGCATCGGGGAATTCATATTACCGTGAATACACTTCGCGAACTGGAAGAGGCCGAAGCAAACATCCATGAGTTCGCGGCAAGATAAAAGCGCATTGAAAATGAAAACAAGAGAAATCGGCTATTGGTTCGGCAAGAATGTGTTCATCACCGGCATTAACGGATTCATCGGCGGCAATCTGGCCAAACTGCTGCTGGAAAAAGGCGCCAACGTTTTCGGGCTCATCAGAAACGCCAAACACGACACACTGCTGTTCTATGAAAAATTAAACGAGAAGATTACGCTGATCGAAGGTCACGTCACGGACAGGGATCTGCTCGCGCGCATTGTTTCCGAGGAACAAATTCAAGCCGTCTTTCATCTCGCCGCGCAAGTCGAGGTTGGGGTTGGCCTCGCCAACCCCTATTTGACCTTTGAAACCAACATCAAAGGCGCCTACTCTTTGCTCGAGGCAATCAGATCCTGCCCGCAAACCATCAAGTCGGTTATCGTCGCTTCATCCGACAAGGCATACGGCAATTATCCACGGGAAAAAATGCCCTACCGGGAGGACTATCCTCTTATACCCAGGTATCCTTACGACGTTTCCAAGGCATGCGCCGACATAATCGCCCAGTGCTACGCCACTGAAATTTACAACCTGCCGGTCGTGGTCACGAGATTCTGCAATATCTTCGGGCCCGGTCAGCTCAATTTCTCGGCGGTTATCCCTGACTCGGTCAGGGCCTGCCTGGGCTACGGAACATTTATTCCGAGGGGCAATGGCCGGCAGATCAGGGATTTCATTTTTGTCGAGGATGTCGCCGACCTCTACCTGCGCATTGGAGAGGGCCTTGCCCGCAATCCCGCCAAAGTTCGCGGCCGGATTTATAACGCCGGGACCAACGCGCCAAGATCGGTTCGCGAGATCCTGGAAACCGTTTACCGACTCGCAGGCCGGGAGCGCGCTTTCAGGGATGTCGCGAAAATGATGGAAGGAAAAAAAACCGTCGGCGAGATCGACTGCCAGTACATGGACTTCGAAAAAGTGAATCAGGATTTCGGCTGGGCGCCCGGACATCCGTTTGAAGCAGGCGTTGCCAAGACCATCGAATGGTTTAAGGGATATCTAAAACACAAATATGAACCCCGATATCACAGTAATAGTTCCTTATCACAACGAAAAAGAAAACATTGAATTTACGCTCGAGCGCGTGGGCGAGCAGACCCTGCCCGCCACAGCGGCCATTTTTGTGAATTCGTCGTCCACCGACGATACTTTCGATGTTGCCGATAACTGGATCCGGAACAATCAGCACAGGTATGCCACGCGATTCTTCAATATTTTCGAGAACACCGATAACCCCGCCTCATCCAAGAATGCGGGAATTCGTCGCGCCGGCACCGAATGGGTGGCATTCATGGATTGCGGCCAGAACTTCGAAAGGAACTGGCTCGAAAAACAGTTTCACTTTTCACAAGCAAATGATGTCGATGTCGTCTCCGGCGTGGTTTATCTGATCGGCAAGAATTGGGTCGATCGCTGCGCCATAGCCCAGACTTACGGCTACAAAAGGTATCGGCCCTGTTTTCCGACGACTCTCGCAAGAAAAACAATATTTGAAAAAGCAGGCTTGCTGCTGGAAGGCAGACGCGCGGGCTACGATGTCGCCTGGATGATCAAGCTCAAAAAACTGGGAATCAAGAGAGGCATTAATGAAGACGTAAGAATTCGTTATATCGGCTTTAATTTTTCGTCAAGCCTTGCTCAACTTTACAAAAAATCCGTTTTGTACGCCAAGCCCTCGGTGGCGATAGAGGGGTATTCGACACCTTACTTTTATGTCATTTCTCCATTATTGTTCATGGGCATACTCGCGATTTCCGTCAAGGCTGCCCTGGCCGTATTCCTGTTTTATTTTCTGACAAGAACTTTTTTCCTGCCGATTTTGAAATCACGAAGTATCGATTTTTACAAAGAGCATCCGCTTGAGGCGGTGCTTGGATTAGGTGTTGTCGGGCTGATCATCGATCTCGGAAAATCAATCGGGACCTGGCAAGGCATTCATTATTATTTCCTGAAATCCCGTCCCGCCGGCCGTTGACTTTTCAGGCTAAGTCGCAATCATTGGCGGAATCAGAAGGCGTACTCCAGGCGCGGCATGAGGAACAGGATTGCGCGCTTGAGCGGTCCATCGCCAAGAAACTGCACCCAATTCCGGTAGTCCCTGGGCATTCTTTCAATGTAGGCGTTGATGCCGGCAACCGGCAGCTCGGCCAGCCGGTCGCCTTCCGAGTCGTAAATCCAGATGGATTCGCGCACGGGACGCTTCGTTGCGTACTTGCGATCGACCAGATAACCGTCTGCGTAGTGAAATCGCGCATTGAGCGGCGTCACTTCGTATGCGGGCGGTCGCGACAAGGCCAACGCAAACACCGAGTTGACTACCCATGCTTCCGAAAAAAATTCGAGATGGCTGATGCGGCCGAATCTGCTGTATTGATTGCCGGTAACGAATAGGACCTGCCCAGGCAATATTTGCCGCAAGCCGGCATTGACGCCGATCCTCTCGATCACGGCCTGTTGGTGCAGGTTCCACGCCTTCCAGTGGTCCGACACGCCGAAGACAACGGCGACGTAGAGTCCGAGCGCCGCCAGCCATAGCCTTCGATTCCAGGGCAGCGCGGCCAATAGGGCAACCATGAGGAAATTGCCGAAAATCGTAACGCGGTCGCCCAGATTGAACGCGATCTGGGGATAGAACCCGGTAACCGAGAACAGCGCGAATGCGGCAAGCGTCGTGGCGAGCGCACCCCAAATGAGTTCCCCGCGTGCGGCGCCCGCCCCGCTTTCATCACGCAGTCGACTCAGCGCGAACCACACTGTCGCGCCAATGACCGCCGAGACCAGCGTCAGCTCCCCCAGCGCAAAAAAAACCTTCAGCCAGAAAGAAGGGCCAATTGCAGAGTCGATAAAGGTCGCGACTTGCAGCAGGTACTGTCTTGCCAATGCAGCGATACCGAGGTCAGAAGGAATGCGGTTGACTCCTTTTCCAAGATGAACGGCAACGAACAGGTAATACCCTGCATAGATCAGATTGGGGGCCAGCAGCAGCGCAGCCCGCCTGAAATCCTTGCGCATCACGAATATCAGCGCCAGCCCGCATGCAATGGCAGTAGACCCATAACTGATGAAGGATCCCGACAGTCCGAATACAAAGGAAGCAACCGGTCGTCCGCGCTCGAGCAGGAAAAATGCGAACGCATACAACGCGAAAGACAGCAGCAGGTACTGCCCCATGAACCAGTAAGTCACGGCATCATGGATCGGGTAAAAAACGAAAAGCCCGGCGACGATGATCGATTTCCCGGCGCCGAGCCAGAGCCCGAAAAAACTCCGCAGCATCAGGAACGCCAGCGTGACGTACAGCGCTTTAAGAAAGTCGTAGAAAATCACCCCGTGGAACTGGATAAGGTGGTACGGCCACGCGTGGGTGAAATGCGTCAGGGGGGTAGCGATTGACGCCGCCGTCGGCAACAGCATTTCTTCCGGCGACAGCTTGGACAACGTGACGATCAACGCAAAATCGTCTGAAACAATGCCCGTCCCAAGCACCAGATACCAGATCACGCCGACCGCAAGCGCGAGAGCGGAGATCGGATTGCCGTCGCTGCCCGCCGGGGGTTCAAGATATCTGTTGGTCATTGAATTCCCGCGATCCCGGTGGTCAGTCGCCCCTCGTAGTATGCCTTGAAACCTCGCCGGGGTTTCGGGCGCGCGCATCGCGTTGTTCGCAAAGGAACTCTGCGCACGCGTTTCAGGGCCGTAGGCAGGCACCCCGGAGTAGGCATGCTCACGGGCGAGGGAACGGATACTGCCGTTGCTTCTTGAGTTGGCACGGAAGTCCTGTTCCAATACCTCTTTCCCTGTATCCGCGCACAAGAGGTGTCGCCGGCAACAAGGAAACTCCCGACCATGCGTGCGGAGTGAGGCATTTTGCTCCACGTCAATCCACCATCAGAAGGAAGATGGCATCGTTGTTTATCGTTCCGGCCCGGCGCCGGAACCAGACCCATGAAATCACAAAAATCCTGCCTGAAATGCTGCCTGTTCTGGGTGTGTGGCGCGCTTGCGCTGACCGCCGTAGTGTCGTTGGCGGCTCTCGGCTATGCAGGCCGCTGGTTGAGTGCGGCCGACGCACCGCAGCCGGCAGATGCGATCATCGTTCTGGGTGGCGCTTTCGAACGCACGCTATATGCCGCCGACCTGTATGCGTCGGGGCAGGCATCGCGCATTTATCTGAGTCAGCCCGCCCGCGAGGGATCGCATCGGCTGCTTGACGAACTCGGCCTTAAAATTCCGACCGAGCACGAAATCAGCCTGGCTATCCTGCAGCGCAAAGGAGTGCCGACAGCGCACGTTCTGTCTTTTCCGGCAACGTCGTTGAGCACCGCCGACGAAGCAGAGCAGCTCAAGCAGTTGTTTGCCGGACAGCGCCTGGCCGTCCTGATCGTCACTTCGTCTTACCATATTCGCCGCAGCCGCATGGTTTTCAGCGACGGGTTCGCCGGCTCGGAAGTCACCTTGCGTTTTGTCGCTACGCCATACGAGCCTTACGCAGTCGATTGGTGGCATGACCAGGAATCGGCGCGCAACACCGTTCTCGAACTCGCCAAGATCATTTACTATCAGGCGGGCGGCCGCTTCCGCGGTTCACGCGCGGGCTGATCCGCATGAAGAGCGAAACCCCGTGCAATAAAGCAGGCAGCCCTGGCGCGCGCGCGCCATCGATCGGGACCGTCTGGCTCGCTTTCTTTGTGTTTTCCGCGGTCATCGCGGGGCTCGTGCAATTCTTCGTGCTGCCACACCTGCTATCGTCGTCGCATGGCGGAAACGGACTGTTCACGGGGACGGATGCCGTCGTGTTTCACGACATCGCCGCGAGAATGGCGGCGGCGATTCGGACGGTGGGATGGTCTGCGTGGCGCCTTGCGCCGGAGAACCAGGCGCCGGCGGGAATCGCCGCCGCGGTTTACGCCCTGACCGTACCGCAGCCGTGGACATTCATTCCGATCAACGCGGCACTGCACGCCACCGCCGGAGTCGCGCTGATATTGATCGTGGAATCGATTACGCAGAGTTACCGCGCCGCGCTGTGCGCCGCGTTGCCGTTTGTCCTGTATCCATCGGCGGCGCAATGGTACGCCCAAATACACAAGGACGGCTTTTATATCGCGGGGATGCTGTTGTATCTGTATGGCTGGTTGTTGCTGGCTCGCCCGGGGATCTGGAAAAGCAGTCTGTCAGTCATCGCCCGGCCGATGGCGCTGATCATTGTCGGTCTGGGGCTCGTCTGGATCGTGAGACCATACGGCATCCAGCTTATGCAAGGCGTCACCCTGATTTTTGCCGTGGTTTTCGCGATTGTACTTGTCAGGGCCGCAATCCGGGGCGCTACCTCATGGGGAATTGTTCTGCCCGTAATCGTGTTGTGCGTCGCGTTTCCGCTGCTGGGGCTGACTGCCAAGGATGACCGGCTGTCAATCGAAGCCCCGGACATGAACATCGACCGCGCATCTCTCGTTACGACAGCCCCAAACCGCGCCGCCGCAACATTAGCCGCATCATGGCTGCCGACAGACTGGCTGCCGAAACAAACGGAAAATGCTTTTTTCAACATCGCACGGGCACGCACCAGCTTTGTCCAGAGTTATCCCGGCGCTGGCAGCAACATCGACACGCAAATCGCTTTTTCTCAGGCCGGTGACTTTATCGGCTATCTGCCGCGCGCCGTCCAAATCGGGTTTTTCGCGCCCTTTCCCGGCGGGTGGCTCGAACAGAAGGCAGCACCGGCCGCCTCGGTCATGGGGCGAATCGCGGCAGTGGAGATGCTCGGGGTCTACGCCGCGCTATTGTTCCTACCCTATGCGCTGTGGGCGTGGCGGCGCAGGCTCGAAATCTGGCTGACGCTGATCTTCTGCGGCGCCATGATAGTGGCCTACGCGTATGCAATACCCAACGTCGGGGCTCTCTACCGCATGAGATACGGATTCATGATGACCCTGGTCGCGCTCGGCGTCGCGGGCGCCCTGACCGCCTGGCGCGATCTGCGCGCTCGCCGTGCGCATCCGACCGGGGGCGCAGCGTGAAGTGCCGGCTCTGCGGCGGCTCCCGCGTGCAGTCTTTCTGCGACCTCGGCATGTCGCCGCTCGCAAATTCGTTCCCGGCAGACACGGACCTGCCGCTGCCGGAAACGTTCTACCCGCTGCACGCCTGCGTTTGCACCTCCTGTTACCTCGTGCAGTTGCCGCAATTCGAAACGCCGCAAAACATCTTCAGCGAATATGCCTACTTCTCCTCCTATGCCGACGGCTGGGTCAGTCACTGCCGGGCATTTGCGGAGGTTGCCGTCATGCGTTTCGAATTGACTCAGGAGCACCGCGTCGTCGAGATCGGAAGCAACGACGGCTGCCTGCTCGAAAATTTCAAGCGTCATAACGTTCAGGTGCTCGGCGTCGATCCGGCGGAAAATGTCGCTCAAGTTGCCATCGCGCGCGGCATTCCCACCCGCATCGGATTTTTCGGTTCCCAAACTGCGAAGGAAATGGTGTCGGATGGTGCGACGGCGGATTTGCTCGTCGCCAACAACGTGCTCGCCCACGTGCCGGATTTGAACGATTTCGTGAGCGGGCTCGCGCTGCTGCTCAAACCCGGCGGCGTTTTGAGTATCGAGTTTCCAAGCCTGCTGCGCCTGATCGAGGAAGTGCAGTTCGACACGATATATCACGAGCACTTTTCGTATTTTTCGCTGCTCACAGCGGAGCGGACCTTGCTCGAGCATGGATTGTCGGTGTTCGATGTCGAAGACCTCGATACGCACGGCGGCTCGCTGCGGGTATACGCACAACACCGGCCGTCCGCGCACCGGCCCGTATCCGATCGCGTCGCCGCCGTGCGCGACCGCGAGCGCCGCGGACGGCTCGACCGCCTTGAAACCTACGGCGAGTTCGGCAAAGAAGTCAAAACCCGCAAGCTGGAACTGCTGGCGTTCCTGGTCTCGGCCAAGCAAGCCGGCAAGAGCATCGTCGGTTACGGCGCGCCGGCCAAGGGCAACACGCTGCTCAATTACTGCGGCATCGGGCGCGACTTCCTGGATTACACTGTCGACCGCAATCCGCACAAGCAAGGGCGCTATCTGCCCGGCACGCATATTCCGATTCATCATCCCGACCGGATCAGGCGAACGCGCCCCGATTATGTGCTGATACTGCCATGGAACTGGAAGAACGAGATCATGCAGCAGCTCGCCTACATCCGGGATTGGCGAGGCCGGTTCGTGGTGCCGGTACCGGCCGTCGAAGTCATCGCATGAAATTCCATGACACCGGCCTGCCGGGCGCGCTGATAGTCGAGCTCGAGCCGTCGCAGGACGAGCGCGGCGCGTTTACGCGCCTGTGGGACCACGACGAATTTCAGCGGCACGGCCTGCCTGCCGGAATAGACCAATGCAGCAGCGCGTATAACAAGGCCAGGGGCACGCTGCGCGGAATGCATTACCAGGTGGCGCCGCACGAGGAGAGCAAAGTCGTAATCTGCGTGGCCGGCGCCATGTACGATGTCATTGTCGATCTACGTCCCGCCTCGCCCACCTACAAGCGCTGGTTCGCAGCCGAACTGAGCGCCGACAACTCCCGCGCGCTTTATGTCCCAGCCGGTTTCGCGCACGGCTATCAAACGTTGCGCGACCATTCGACTGTCCACTATCTGATCGCCGGATCGTATGCTCCCGAACATGCGCGCGGCGTGCGATGGAATGACCCGGCGTTCGGAATCCAGTGGCCCGAAGACACCCGCATCATATCGCCGCGTGACCGCCAATATCCGGATTTTGCCGCATGAATTCGAAGCGCGTCCTGCTCACCGGAGCCACCGGATTCATCGGCAGGCACTGCATACCCGAGCTGCTCGCGCGCGGCTACGAAGTTCACGCGGTATCGTCACGACCCGCCGGGGCGATTGACGGCGTGCAATGGCACCGTGCGGACCTGCACGAGGGCGGCGAGACCGATGCGCTGCTCGAAAAAGTGCGCGCGACTCACCTGCTGCATCTCGCCTGGTATGCGGTCCATGGGCGTTACTGGCAAGCGCTGGAAAATCTCGACTGGGTGCAGGCGAGCCTGCGGCTTTTGCGGGCATTCGTTAAACACGGCGGCCAGCGCGCGACATTCGCCGGCACCTGCGCCGAGTATGACTGGACGGCCGGCCGCTGCAGTGAAGACACGACCCCGCTGCGGCCGCAAGCACTGTATGGCGTCTGCAAGCACGCACTGCACCTGGTCCTCGACGAAGTTTCCCGGCAGACCGGGCTCGGCAGCGCATGGGGGCGCGTGTTTTTCCTCTACGGTCCGGCAGAGCAGCCGGGCCGGCTGGTGCCCTCAGTGATCTGCTCGCTGTTGCGCCGGCAACCGGTCTCCTGTTCCACGGGCGAACAGATGCGCGACTACCTTTATGTCGCGGATGTCGCATCGGCCTTCGTTGCGGTGCTCGACAGCGCGCTGCAGGGCGCGGTGAACATCGGTTCCGGAACCCCGTTCTCGGTGCGCCAGATCGTGGATCGCATCGTGAACAAGCTCGGACATTCCGAACTTGTCAGCTTCGGGCGGCGCGAATCCCGGCAGGATGAAGCTGCGCTGGTGCTCGCCGACGTCAACCGGCTCGCCACCCAGGCGCGCTGGTCGCCCCGGTTCAGCCTCGACCAGGGACTCGATCTCACCATAAGCTGGTGGCGGGAACATCTCGATGTCCGCGGCTGACGGTCGCCCGCTCCCCGCCGCAGGCGGCCCAAGCGCCGCGCGCGGCCGGCCCGAAGACGACCCCGGCCGCACGCTGCAGCTCATGTTCGAATGTCTCGAACAAGCCGACCCGGTCTACCTGCCGTCAAGATTCTGGACCAAGCTCAACGACCGGAACATGGCGCAGCTCCGTTCGCACGGCATCGATAACTTCAAGCGCACGCTCGCCCGCAACTATTTCACTTTCGTCCCCAGCGTCATCGACAGTCAGTTCCGCTTTCTGCTGCGCCATACGCGCTTGCGGGACTGGCCTTCGATCATGGGCGATTTCCCGCCGTTCGATCAGGCCGGGGGGCTCACGCGCAAACAGCACTGGGAGCTGGTGCTGTTCACGCGCATGCTGTGGCGCTACGCACAGGCCCGCGATGCGCGGGGACTGTTGCGCACAATCGAAGAACCGTCGGCCGGCAATCCGTTCGCGATCCGCCTTGACGGCAGGTTGATCTCGCAGGACCTCGCCAATTCGGCGCTCGAATACTATTGCATCGCCGATGCGGCCGGACTGAAGCCCGACGCCGCGATCACGATCTGCGAACTGGGCGCGGGCTACGGCCGGAATGCGTATATGTTTCTCAGCGCGCTGCCGAATTGCCGCTACGTCATCGTGGACATCCCGCCCGCGCTTTACGTGTCGCAGCAATACCTGGCGCCGTTGTTCCCCGGAATGAAAGTCTTCAGGTTTCGCGATTTCGATCGGGATGCCGCCGCGCTTGCGGAACTGGGAGAAGCGCAGCTTGCCTTCCTGCTGCCCCATCAGGCCGCGCTGCTGCCGCCCAAAAGCGTGAACCTGTTCGTCAATATCTCGTCGCTGCACGAGATGCGTCCGGATCAAATTCGCGCGTATTTCGCGCTGATCGACCGCGTAACCCGCGGCCACTTCTACTCTAAGCAGTGGTTCGTCAGCAAGAATCGTGAAGACGGGCTGCTGATCCGGCGTGAGGACTACCCGGTACCACCGCATTGGTCTTGCCGGTTCGCGCGACGGGCCGCGGTGCAGGCCGCATTCTTCGAAGCGCTGTATGCGATCCCCTGAAAACCGCGGCCGCTACGGTATTGCCCGGTCATGACGGCAATCCGGCGCAACATTGTCACCAATGCCGTGGGCGGGGGGTGGATCGTTGCATTGACTCTGCTGGTAATCCCGGTCCAGATCCGCATCCTGGGTAGCGAAGCCTACGGCATGATCGGTGTGCTCGCGACGCTGCAAATCGTATTTTCAGTACTTGACCTGGGAGCTGGCGCGACGCTCGTGCAGCGCGTCGCAACCGACGCCACACCGAACCATCAAGCGACACGAGAGCTGCTTGGAGCCGCAGCGGCGGTCTATTGCACCATCGCGGTCATGACGAGCGCGGGCCTGGCCTGGCAGGCTGACTGGCTGGCCACGCATTGGTTTCGGTTGTCGGAGCTGCCGCCAGCCACCGTTGCGACCGGCATCCAGTTGATTGTCGTGTCGCTGCTGCTGCGCTGTCCGACCGCGCTATGCGCGGCCGTGATATCCGGGCTCAACCGGCTGGATCTGCTCAACCTGCTCAAGGCCGGTATGCAAACGCTGCGGCTGCTCGGCGGTCTGGTCGTGCTGTTACTGTACCGCGACCTGCTTAATCTGTTGTGGTGGGAAGCCGCGGTCTCCGCGGCTGAGCTCGTGGCGTATCTCGTGGGCTGTAAGACACTCGTGCCGGGATTGTCGCTTTGGCCGCGTTTCTCCGCGGGGGTTGTGCGAGAAAACTGGCGCTATGCGTTGGGTATGAGCGCAATATCCGTGATCGCCCTGCTGCTCACGCAAACGGACAAAATCGCGATCAGCAGGTTCCTGCCGCTCGAGTCGCTCGGCTTTTACCATCTGGCCTACAGCGCCACCGCGTGGATTGCGTTGATCCAGGGCGGCTTCAATTCCGCGATTCTGCCGTCATTCGCCGCCGACTTCGGTACCGACCGGATCGCCCGACTCAGCGCGCGCAATAACAAGATCACCCAGCTCACTGTATATACGGTGACGCTGCCCGCGGCGATGTTCATGTTCTTCAGCGCCGAAATTCTGGGCGCCTGGGTCGTCCGCGACGCGGCATTGGCTGCCGCGAACGTCGCGGCGGTGCTCGCTGCCGCTTTCATGTTGAATGCCGCCGCCTCGAACTGCCTGACCCTCGCAGTCGCCAGCGGCAGGCCCGGCATCCCGCTGCGCGTCAACTTGCTGGGCCTCGCGATATATCTGCCGGCGCTGGCCATACTGTTGGAGAGCTACGGCATCACCGGCGCCGCTTGGGCGTGGGCCGTCCTCAATGCGTATTACGTGCTGGTACTGGTGCCCATCGTGCAGAGTCGCATTTTGGGACGGGGGTATTTCGAATGGCTGCGCGGCAACTTCCTGCCGTTCGTCGTCCTCGGCGTCACGGTGTTCGGAGTGGCGCGGTTGCTGGTTCACGGCCTTGCCCCCAGCCAGTATTGGTTTGCGTGGGCCGTGCTCGCCACAGCCGCAGCCTGTTACACGCTCGCCGGCTACTGTCTGCTCGAGCGCGGACTGCGGGCGCAGATTGCTGAGTTTGCGCGTACGCTGTTACCGCCGCAAAGATCAAAATAAAACCATGACTGCGCTCATGCAGTGCCCGCAATGCCGCAGTGATGCGAGCTTTATGTTCGCGGCGCGCGACCTCAACCGCCGACGTTCCGACGCGCAGTTCAGTTATTTCAGGTGCGGAAATTGCGGCTTGATCTTCATGCCGGACATCCCGGCCGATCTATCCGCTTATTACGCGGAAGACTATTACCAAACCTTGTCTCTGGATGAACTGCGGAAGACGGCCTGCGCCGAGCGCTTCAAGATCGACCTGATAAGATCCCACGCGGGCGGCGGCCGCCTGCTCGAAATCGGTCCGTCGCGGGGCGCTTTTGCCTACCTCGCGCGCGAAGCGAACTACGACGTCGAGGTCATCGAGAAGGACCGGCGCTGCTGCACCTTCATCAACGACGTCCTCGGTATCAAGGCCATCGCCAGCGACGATCCTGCCGCAGTCCTGCCGACCCTGGGGAAATACGACGTGATCGCGCTGTGGCACGTCGTCGAACATCTGGCCGATCCATGGAAGTTGCTCGATCTCGTTGCCGCCAATCTCGCTCACGATGGCGTGCTCGTGATCGCGACGCCGAATCCCGAATCGCTGCAATTCCAGGTCCTCGGCGCGGCTTGGCCGCACGTCGACGCGCCCCGACACACTTGCCTTGTTCCGCGCCAAACTCTCGTCGAACGCCTGCAACGACACGGTCTGCGGCTTGCCGCCACCATCACCAACGACCTCAGCGCAAGGTCCGCGAATCGCTTTGGCTGGGGCGCTTTCCTTGCCAACCGGTTGTCGAACCGGTGGCTGCGCAGGCCCGCTTACCTGCTCGGATGCGCGTTCAGTGTGCCGCTGATGTTGGTGGAGCGCCGCGGGCGCGCGAGCGCCTATACGGTGGTATTCCGGAAATAATGGCTGCTCGCAATCCGCTCGCGGGGCTGCGCGTCGGTTATGCGCCCTACAGTCCCGGCCTGGATAAACCGGGCGACCGGCGACGCTTCGCGTACTATGCGCGCAGCCGCAATATTCCGTTCGAAATCGCCGACCCCGCGCGCAGCTACGACCTGGTGGTCGTCACCGAAAACGCCGACATCAGCGTGTGGAGTCGCTACGGCGAGGGAAAAGCCCGGATAGTCTACGACCTGATCGACTCCTATCTGGCGATTCCCAGGTCGAACCTCAAGGGCCGGCTGCGCGGTCTTGCGAAATTTGTCTCGCGGCAAAATCGGTATCCGCGCCTCGATCACTGGCGTGCGATCGAGAACATGTGCCGGCGCGCCGACGCGGTGGTGTGCACCACCGAAGAGCAGCAGCGCGACATCTCGAAATTCTGCGCCAACGTGCACATGATTCTCGATATTCACACGACCGTGGCCCGCGCGGTCAAAAACGACTATGCGGCGGGGCCGGTGTTCAAATTGGTATGGGAAGGCCTCGCGTCCAACGTGGAATCGTTATACGTGCTCAGGGAGGTTCTGCAAGCGGTCGGCGCCAAACACCCGACTTCGCTCAACCTCGTGACCGACCCCGAGTATTTCCGCTATCTCCGAAGATACGGCAGGCGCAGGACCGCTGATTTCGCACGCAAGCTGTGCAAGGACTTCGCCCTGCACGAATGGAACGAGCGCTCGTGTTCACATATCATATGCGGCTGCGACCTTGCGGTAATCCCGCTCGACCTCGACGATCCGTTCGCCGCGGGCAAGCCCGAGAACAAGCTGCTGCTGTTCTGGCGCATGGGCATGCCCGCAGTGGTGTCGGCAACGCCGGCGTACGCCCGCGCGATGCAAAGCGCGGGACTCGGCATGGCGTGTCGCAGCAGCGACGACTGGCAGCGCGTTCTTGAACGATATATTGTAGATGCCGGCGCGAGAGAGGACGCCGGCCGGCGCGGCAAGCATTATGCCGATAGCAGCTTCAGCGAGGAGCAACTTCTGTCGCGCTGGGACGTTTTGTTCGCTTCGTTGTTTTAGCAGCTTGATGCAAAACTCATCTGTTTGTCATTGCGAGCGCAGCGCGGCAATCTTGTTTCTTGTGAAATCAATGAACTGCGAGATTGCTTCGTCGCCTGCGGCTCCTCGCAATGACATGTGTGAGCGTTTTGCATCAAGCT
>JACQOI010000222.1 GCA_016202615.1 Betaproteobacteria bacterium | reverse complement strand
GTGCTGAATAGCGCCGGAAATGCCGACCGCGATATAAAGCTCGGGCGCGACGATCTTGCCAGTCTGCCCGACCTGGCAGTCATTTGGCACGAATCCTGAATCGACCGCGGCGCGCGACGCGCCGACCGCGGCGCCCAGCTTGTCGGCCAGCGCTTCGAGCAGCTTGAAGTTCTCGGCGCTCCCCATGCCGCGCCCGCCGGAAACGATGATGCGCGCGGCGGCGAGCTCGGGCCGGCTCGACTTGGTGAGGTCGTGCCCCTTGAATTGCGACAGGCCGCTGTCGGCGAGCGGAGAAATATTCTCGACCGGCGCCGCGGCCGCCGCGTCGCCCGCCGCATCGAACGCCGTAATACGCACCGTAACCACTTTGATACGGTCCTTCGATTGCACCGTCGCCAAGGCATTGCCGGCATAGATCGGGCGCACGAACGTATCGGGCGACTCGATACCGCTGATATCCGATACTTGCGCGACGTCGAGTTGCGCAGCCACGCGCGGCATGAAATTCTTGCCGAACCCGGTGGCGGGCGCCAGGATGTGGGTGAATTTGTCGGCTATCGACACCACGAGCGCAGCCAGGTTTTCGGCGAGCGGCACCGCGTAATGCGGCGTATCTGCGACCAGCACTTTGGCAACGCCGGCCACTTTCGCCACTGCGGCAGCGGCGTCGCCGCACTGATGTCCGCAGACCAGCACGTTCACGTCGGCACCAAGCTTGGTGGCGGCGGCGATGGTATTGGTGACGCCGGGTTTGAGCCGCCTGTTATCGTGTTCCGCTATGACTAGGACCGCCATTAGATCACCTTCGCTTCGTTTTTCAGTTTGTTCACAAGTTCAGCGACATCCGCCACCTTGACGCCGGCGCCACGCTTGGCCGGCTCCTGCACTTTGAGCGTCGTGAGACGCGGCGTGACATCGACGCCGAGCGCATCGGGTTTGATGACTTCGAGTGGCTTTTTCTTCGCCTTCATGATGTTGGGCAGCGTCACGTAGCGCGGCTCGTTCAGGCGCAGGTCGGTCGTCACCACCGCCGGCAGCATGACAGTCAGGTTCTCGAGCCCGCCATCGATCTCGCGCGTGACGTCCGCATGGCCGCTGGCCAGCTCGATCTTCGAGATGAAGGCCGCCTGCGGCCAGTTAAGCAGCGCAGCGAGCATTTGCCCCGACTGGTTACAATCGTCGTCGATCGCCTGTTTGCCCAGGATCACGAGGCCGGGACTTTCCTTGGCGACGATCGCCTGCAGCACCTTGGCCACCGCCAGCGGCTGCACCTCGACATTGGTCTCGACCAGAATGCCCCGGTCGGCGCCCATGGCAAGCGCGGTGCGCAGCGTCTCCTGGCATTGCGGGATGCCTATCGACACCACGACGATTTCCGTCACCGTGCCCGCTTCTTTCATACGTAGCGCCTGCTCGACCGCGATCTCGCAGAACGGATTCATCGCCATTTTGACGTTCGCGGTCTCGACCCCGGTGCCGTCGGCTTTGACGCGCACCTTGATGTTGGGATCGACCACGCGCTTGATTGCCACCAGGACCTTCATTCCTGCACCTCCAAACGAATTTGCCGCGGGAAAATTGGGATTTTACCGGATTAGCGGGCCGCGCGGAATATGCGCGGCATGGTGTAACCGCATGCCGCACCACCTGAGCGGATGCGGTCAGGTCCTGCTCACGCCCATTTTGCGCGCGAGCGCAAGCGTGATCATCCCGAATAGATTCCCCCGGCTAAAGCCGGGGGAATCTATTACCAGTTGGGAACGAAGAAGAGGAACGCGAGGGAGGTGATGGTGAAGTAAACAAAGAAGACCATGAGCAGATAACCCATGATATCCCTGAAATGTAACCTTTTTCATTCAATCGCCGAGGCCGATTTCGCTTGCTGGCGCAGGATGAATTTCTGGATCTTGCCGGTCGAGGTCTTCGGCAGCGGCCCGAAGATCACGGTCGTCGGCACCTTAAAGTGCGCCATACGACTGCGGCAAAACTCGATGATTTCCTGCGCGCTGGGCGCTGCATCCGGCTTGAGTTCGATGAAGGCGCACGGTGTCTCGCCCCACTTCGGATCGGGCCGCGCGACCACTGCCGCCGCCATCACTGCCGGATGGCGATAGAGCACGTCCTCGACCTCGAGCGAGGAAATGTTCTCGCCACCGGAAATGATGATGTCCTTCGAGCGGTCCTTGATTTTGACGTAGCCGTCGGGATGCATCACCGCGAGGTCGCCGCTGTGAAACCAGCCGCCGCTGAAGGCCTCACCGGTTGCCTTGGGATTCTTGAGATAACCCTTCATCGTCAGGTTGCCGCGGAACATGATCTCGCCCATGGTCTCGCCGTTCCACGGCACCGGCTCCATCGTCGCCGGGTCCATCACCGTCATCCCCTGCTGCATGTGGTACCACACGCCTTGGCGGCCGTTCAACGTGACCTGCTCTGCGAGCGGCAACGCGTCCCACTCCGGGTGCTTGGCGCACACCGCAGCGGGGCCGTAAGTTTCGGTGAGGCCGTAAACATGGGTGATATTGAAGCCCATTTTCTGCATGCCCTCGATCACCGCGCCCGGCGGCGCCGCGCCGGCAACCAGGCAATTCACCGTGTGCGCGATGCCCTGCTTCCACTCGGCGGGGGCGTTGATCAGCGCGAGGTGGACGATCGGGGCGCCGCAGTAGTGCGTGACGCGGTGTTGCCTGATCAGGTCGAAAATCATTTTCGCGTCGACTTTGCGCAAGCACACGTTGGTGCCGGCATTGGCCGCCATGGTCCACGGGAAACACCAGCCGTTGCAGTGGAACATCGGCAGCGTCCACAGGTACACCGCATGCGGCGGCATGCCCCAGCTGACGATGTTGGAAATCGCGTTGAGATAGGCGCCGCGGTGGTGATAGACCACGCCTTTCGGGTTGCCGGTGGTGCCCGAAGTGTAATTGAGCGTGATCGCGTCCCACTCGTCATCCGGAATTCGCCACGCGAATTCCGGATCACCTTGCAACAGGAAATTCTCGTATTCGGTTTCACCGAGACGCTCTCCCTCGCCGCGATAGTCCTGATCATCCACATCGATCACGAGGATCTTTTTGTCCGGCAAAAGCCGCAAGGCTTTTGCCACGGTGTCCGAAAACTCCTGATCGGTCAGCAGCACTTTCGCTTCACCGTGACCGAGCATGAACGCAATCGCCTCGGCGTCGAGTCGCGTGTTGAGCGTGTTGAGCACAGCGCCCGCCATCGCCACACCGAAATGTGCCTCGTACATGGCTGGAATGTTAGGCAACATCGCCGCGACGGTGTCGCCGTTGCCGATGCCGCGCCGCCTGAGCGCCGATCCGAGCCGGCGGCAGCGCGTGTAAACCTGCGACCAGGTCAGCCGCCGCCCGTCATGGATGATGGCGATGCGTTGAGGATAAACGTAGGCGCTGCGTGCCAGCAGCGATAACGGCGACAACGGCGTATGGTTCGCGGCGTTCTTGTCGAGACCGATGTCGTATGGATTGACGCGCGCCATACCTCCCCCCGAACCCTGAACTGATCTTGCAATGTCAGAAAAGCCGATTTCCTCCCCCTTGACGGGGGAAGGAGTTCCTTTGGAAGCCGGTGCCGCGCCGATTGATCGACATCATGAACCGCGCGGCACGTCATGAGCGGCACTGACTCTACAAGGATAAATCCCGCTTAGCAACCGGCCGTGCGGACGGAGAATTCTTTCAAAATTCCTAGGTACCAAAACCGTCGCGCATCTGCGCCACCGCATCAGCGACACGCCGCACCGCGATCACCTGCAGACCGGGAATCGCCTGTTTGGGTTTGTTGGCTCCCGGAATCAGCGCGTGAGTGAAGCCGAGCTTGGCCGCTTCCCGCAACCGCTCCTGGCCGCGCTGCACCGGCCGCACTTCGCCGGCGAGCCCGACCTCGCCGAACACCACCAGCCTGGCCGGCAGCGGCCGGTTGGTGAGCGACGACACGATCGCCATCAGCACCGCGAGATCGGCGGCGGGCTCGGCGATCTTCATGCCGCCGACCGCATTCACGAACACATCCTGATCGAAGCACGCGATGCCGGCATGGCGGTGCAGCACCGCGAGCAGCAGCGCCAACCGGTTTTGTTCGAGCCCGACGCCGAGCCGGCGCGCGCTCGGCGCGTGCGCATCGTCGACCAGCGCCTGGATCTCGACCAGCAGCGGGCGCGTGCCCTCCTGCGTCACCAGCACGCACGAACCCGCGACCTGCTCCGCGTGTTGCGACAGAAACAGCGCCGACGGATTCGACACGCCCTTCAGTCCCTTTTCAGTCATCGCGAACACGCCGAGCTCGTTGACCGCGCCGAAGCGGTTCTTGACGGCACGGATCAGCCGGAAGCTCGAATGCGTGTCGCCTTCGAAATAAAGCACGGTGTCGACGATGTGCTCGAGCACGCGCGGACCGGCGAGCGCGCCTTCCTTGGTGACATGGCCGACCAGGATGATCGTGATGCCGCTCGATTTGGCGAGCCTTGTGAGCTGCGCCGCGCACTCGCGCACCTGCGCCACCGATCCCGGCGCCGACTGCAACGCCTCCGAATACAGCGTCTGGATCGAATCGATCACCGCCACTACCGGTTTCTCGGCTTGCAGCAGCGCCTGGATTTTTTCGAGATTGATTTCCGCGATCTGGTGCAGCACGGATGCGTCGAGCGCAAGCCGCTTCGCGCGCAATGCGATCTGCTGCGCCGATTCCTCGCCGCTCACGTAGAGCACCTTGTGGCCGGCGCCCATCGTGCACAGCGCCTGCAGCATCAGCGTCGACTTGCCGATGCCGGGATCGCCGCCGATCAGCACCACGGCGCCGCGCACCAATCCGCCGCCCAGCACGCGGTCGAATTCCGCCACGCCGGTCGGCACGCGGCTTTCTTCGTGCGCTTCGACTTCGCTCAGGCGTTGCAGCTTGCCGCTGCCGGCCACCGCGCTGAAGCGGCTGCTCGCCGCGGCCGCCGCCTCAGCGATGGTCTCGACCAGCGTGTTCCACGCGGTGCAGTGCGGGCATTGGCCCTGCCACTTGACGGCCTGGCCGCCGCACTCGGTGCAGGTATAAATCGATTTGGTTTTTGCCATGCGGGATCAGGCTGGCGCCGCACCGCAGGCGGCACCGGCCGCGACAGGCGCGGGCAGCAGCGCGAAAGACATCGTGCGTCGACGGCTTAACGCGAGGTTTACGTATCCGCGTACTTGCCGGGCGCGGCAGTTCCGGGATGCGGCTTGTGGTGATGATACCGCGAACGTTCGAGCGCGTGCTCGAGGCGACGAATGCGCTCGTGCAAATTTTCGAACAGCATCACGCACAACGTCGTCGCCACCGCGTAGAGGCCGATCGCAAGGCGCTCGCCTTCGCGCACCGGCCCGAGCGCCGCGTGCTCGGACAGAAAGAAGTAATCGCCGAGCATCAACCCCGCGGCGGTCGCGAGCAAACCGGGGGCCATTCCGCCATACCAGGCGGCGATCATCGCCGCCGGCACGAAGAAAATGAACGGGAAGCGGTGACCCTCCATGCCGAAAATCCAATAGCGCAGCGCGAATGCCAATACCACAACTCCGACTGCAACCCCATAACGCGTGGCAAACGACCGTCTGAACGGCCAGCCGCGATGCAGGTGCGTGCTCGCGGCATCCAGCGATGCGTGCGCCTCAGGCGGCGGCGTGGGATCGTGAAGATGCCGCTCGCGATCGAGCGCGTGCTCGAACCGGCGGATGTGGCGGTGCAGGTTTTCACACAGTATCACGCATAGCGTCGTGGTGACCGTGTACGCCCCGATCGCCATGAACTCGACACGACCCAAAGGCCACAGCGCGAGGCGCGGCCCCAGAAAAAAGAAATCGCCGAGCAGCAGGCCCAGCACGGTCGCGAGCATTCCCGGTCCCAGCCCGCCGTACCATGCCGCCACCAACGCTGCCGGCACAAAAAAGACAAACACCAGCCGGTTCTGGATATCACCATAAATCACATAGCGAATTGCGAATGCCACCATCACGGCGAGTACTGCCACCCCGTACCGCATCGCCGTCGAGCGCCGGAACGGCCAGTCGCGGTGCGGGTGTTCTGCTGGTGGCAGCGGAACGTCATGCGTGAGTTGGTCGGCGGCCATGCGGCAATAATACACCCGCGGGTTGCGGTTTTCAGCAACGGGTTTGCCCGCGTTTCAGGCCTCGATCACCGGCACGCGCGGCGCCAGCGCGCACAGCAGCTCGTAGCTCACAGTCCCCGCGGCGGCGGCGACCTCGTCGGCCGACAGTCCTTCGCCCCACAGTGTGACCGGCGTGCCGATCTGGGCCGTGGAAATTCCGCTGAGGTCGATGCACAGCATGTCCATCGACACCCGGCCGAGCGTGCGCGCACGGCGGCCCCCGACGAGGATCGGGGTTCCGGTCGGCGCATGGCGCGGGTAACCATCGGCGTAGCCGCAGGCGACGATGCCCACGCGCTTTGCCTGCGTCGCCTCGAACGTGCCGCCGTAGCCGATGCGCTCACCCGGCCGCAGCTCCCGCACGGCGATGATTTCGCTCGCGAGCGTCATCGCCGGCTGGAGGCCGAGTTGTTCGGCTGTCACGTCGGCAAACGGCGTGCACCCGTAAAGCATGATGCCCGGGCGCACCCAGTCGGCATGGGTTTCAGGGTAACGCAGGATCGCCGCCGAATTGGCGAGGCAACGCTGCAGCTTTGATCCGGCGGCGATTTCGTCGAACGCCTGCATTTGCCACGCCACGCCGCGCGCGTCATCGGCAGTGGCGAAGTGCGTCATCAGCGTGAGCCGCCTGACCGCGCGGTGGTGCTTGAGCCCGGCAAGCACGTCGCGGGCGGCGCGCGGCGTGAAACCGAGGCGATTCATGCCGGTGTCGATCTTGAGCAGCACGTCGAAACGCGCACTGTCGCGCGCGGCATCGAGCATGCGCAGCTGCTCCTGATTGTGGATCACGATCGTCAGGTCATGCGCTGCGGCAACCTGCAGTTCCGCGGCCTCGAACACGCCTTGGAGCAGCGCGAGGCGTTTGCCAAACCCCGCGTCGCGCAGCCGCACCGCGTCATCGATCTCGAGCAGCGCGATGCCGTCGGCGCCGGCGAGCGCACGCGCCGCGCGCAGCACACCGTGGCCGTAGGCGTTGGCTTTGATCACCGCGAACACCGACGCCCGCGGCGCGTGCCGGCGCACCACGGCCAAGTTGTGCCGCAGGGCGTCGAGGCTGATGGCGGCTTTGATGGGACGGGGCATGGCTCAATGATGAACGATGAATGATGAATGTCAGACACCACTTCCTATCGGCTCTTCCTTCAGCCTTCATTCTTTCGCATTGGACTTTTCGTAATGCTGCGCAAAAATGAGCTCAAGTTCCGTTATCACTTCATCCGCGGCGCGGCCGTGGACCATGTGCTGCCCGACGCAGCGCGAGGTCTCGACGAGCAGCTTGCGGCGGTCGAGCATCGGGTAAGTCCGGGTGAGCCGCTGGATTGCTTTCACCACTGTTTCGTTCGCCGAGCGCGGCTCGGGCACCGGCACTGCCGCTTGCGGCGCCGCGGCAGCACCGCGCTGCGCGAGAAACTCGGCGAACTCGAGCAGCAATGCCTGCTGTTCAGCGCTCAGCGCGCGAAACCGCCCGATGAGTTTCTGCTCATCACTCATCACTGTTTACTTCTCACCCTTCACCCTTCACCCTTCACCCTTCACCGCTCACCGCTCACCGCTCACCGCTTACCGCTCACCGCTCACCGCTCACCGCTCACCGCTCACCGCTCACCGCTTACCGCTCACGGGGTTCAACGCGAACACCGGCATCTTGCGCCGCTCGCGCATCAGATCGAGCGCCTGCACCAAAGCCGTGAGCACCGCGACGGACGTATACTGCGTCTCGCGCCATTCGCTGCGCGCCTCGGCGAGCAGGTCTCCGATATCGTCCGGAATCGGCCTGCCTTCCTCCATGATCATGTCTTCGAGCATGCCGGGCTTGAGTTCCGGCCGGAACAGCAGGCCGTAGATGAGCGCGTCGCTATTGATCGCGATCCAGCGGCCAGCGTCATCGGCGACGATGGGCGTCATCGCGGCCGGCAGCTCGACGCGGCCATTCGCCATCACCAGCACGCGCCGGCCGTCGACTGCGCGCGCGACCGGATCGGTGCGGCCGGCCTCGGTCGCATGCGCGGTGGTCCAGTACGCGTCGTGCAGCGGTTCCGCCATGGCATTGCCCCCGGCCTGCAGCGCGACCAGTTGCGCGCCGAAACCGATGCCGACTACCGGGCGCCGTGCGCGCCGGAACGCCGCCAGCAGCCTGAGCTCGTCGTGGAGCCACGGGCTCGCGCCGCGGTCAGTCACGGGGTGCGCGCCGCCGAGCAGCCACAGTGCGTCGTACTGCAGGGCGCTGGCGGGCAGGCTCCGGCCGGTAAACGGCCGCTGATAAACAAAGCCGATGTCGCGATTTTCGAGCTGCTCTTCGATCGCGCCCAGGAACTCGGAATAAGTATGCTGCACGACCAGAAACCGCCTCATTGCCGGCTCGCCATCCCGCGCATCCTGTCGGTGGCAAACTCGACGAAAGTCGACAGCAGGCGCGAACGGAATTTCCCGCTCGGGTAAACGAGCGACAACGCTCGGATCAGGGGCGGTTCGAGCGGGATCGCCACCACCGATCCCAGCTTGAGTTCCTTCACGACCGTCACGCGCGACGTGATCGCCACGCCAATGCCGGTTTCAACCACACCTTTAACCGCTTCCGGGCTGCCGAGCTCCATCACGATATTGAGGTCTTCGGGTGCGATGCCCGACTGCCGGAAGTAATTGTCGGCAAAATCGCGCGTGCCGGAGCCGCTTTCGCGGCTGATGTACGGTTCGCCCGCGATCTGCTGCGGCGTGACCACTGTCTGTCCGGCGAGCTTGTAATTCGGCGCGCATATCATCACCAGTTCGTCGTCACAGCACACTTCGGTGTGCAAACTCGGCAGATGCGACGGCGATTCGATCAGCCCGAGGTCGATGGTGCGATCGGCGACGCAGTTTTCTATGGTTTCCGAATTGCCGACCGTCATGTATGTTTGCACCTGCGGATAGCGCGCTTTGAATTCGCCGAGCACGCGCGGCAGAATGAATTCCGCAATCGTCGTGCTCGCGCCGAGCAAGAGCGGGCCGTTGATCGATCCGGTCAATTCGCTCACCCGCTTGTCCATCTCCGCCGAAAGCCCGAGGATGCGCTCGGCGTAGCTCAGCACCAGCCGGCCCGCCGGCGTGAGCGTGATCTTGCCGTGGCTGCGCTCGAACAGGCGTGCGTTGAATTGCTCTTCGAGCTGCTTGACCTGGAACGTCACCGCAGGCTGCGTCATGAACAGCTGCTCTGCGGCCTTGGTAAAGCTCAGCTGTCTGGCAACGGTGTAGAAAACCTGCAGTCTGCGGTCAGCCATGCGCGTCCGCGTGAGAGGTGTCAGGCGTGAGGCGAGAGGCGTAACGGCCTCCGTCCTCATCGGTTTTCCCCGCCTCTCCCCTCTCTCCTCTCGCCTCTCCGAATTTGGGTGAGTATTCAACCACATTTCGCCAGCCAAGTCATTATGGTATAAAGCTGCACCCTGAATAACGACTGGTCCCGCACAGAGCCCGCGCACCTTCAGTTCACCCATGCCGTTCGGCTTTTACATCATCATGGCAGCGCAGTTTTTCTCGTCGCTCGCCGACAATGCGCTGCTGGTCGCGGCAATCGCGACGCTGGCGCTGCTCGATTCCCCGGCGTGGCTCACGCCGATGCTCAAGCTGTTCTTCGTGGTCTCATACGTGGTGCTGGCGCCGTTCGTCGGCGCGTTCGCCGACGCGCTGCCCAAAGGCCACGTGATGTTCATCTCGAACGCCATCAAGATCGTCGGCTGCCTGACGATGCTGTTCGGCGTGCACCCGCTGATAGCTTACGGCATTGTCGGATTCGGCGCCGCCGCTTATTCGCCGGCAAAATACGGCATCCTCACCGAATACCTGCCGCACCCCAAGCTGGTTATCGCCAACGGCTGGATCGAAGGCCTCACCGTGGGCTCGATCATTCTCGGCACCCTCATGGGCGGCGCGCTGATCAGCGAGGCGGTTTCGTCGCAATTGCTCAAGCTCGACCTCCCGAGCATCGATACCGGCATTAACACCGCACCGGAAGTCGCGATCATGCTGATCATCGTGTCTTACGTGCTCGCCGCGATATTCAATCTCTACGTGCCGAATACCGGGGTCGATCACAAGCCGGCGCACACCAATCCGGTTTATCTGGTCATGGATTTCGCGCGCTGCGTGCGCCTGCTGTGGTCCGACAAGCTCGGCCAGATTTCGCTCGCCAGCACCACGCTGATATGGGGCGCCGGCGCGACGCTGCAGTTCATCGTTCTGAAGTGGGCCGAAGTCGCGCTCGGCTACACGCTGTCGCAATCGACCATACTGCAGGGCATCACCGCTATCGGCATCGCGGCCGGCGCAGTGATCGCCGCGAAAATGATACCGCTGCACCGCGCGGTCAGCGTGCTGCCGGTCGGCATCGCGATGGGCATCATCACCATCGGCATGATCTTCGTGCGCGACGTCTATTTCGCGATGGCGATGATGACGCTGGTCGGCGCGCTTGCCGGATTCTTTGTGGTGCCGATGAACGCGCTGCTGCAGCACCGCGGCCACATCCTGATGGGCGCCGGGCATTCGATCGCGATACAGAACTTCAACGAGAATATCAGCATCCTGATAATGCTCGGCGTCTACGCGCTGCTGATCAAGCTTGATTTCTCGATCTACACCGTGATCACGCTGTTCGGCGTATTCGTCGCGGTGACCATGGCGCTGGTGCGCGAGCGCCACCGGCTCAACGTGCGCGAGGGCCACCTGCCGAAAATTCCCACCGACGCGAAGCACTAGGTTCAGTTTCGAGTTTCGAGTTTCGAGAATTTGAGTTTGAAACTTTGCGGGAAGTTCAGAGGTTGTTTTTCGCCTCACTCCTCACTCCTCACTCCTCACGCCCGTCCGGGCATGGCGCCCAGGCCGAGGTCGGCATTATAGGCATCGTGCGGATAGTGGAATGGCACCGGCCCGTCCGGTTTGCCATCGAGAAACTGGCGCACGAAGGAGTCGCTGGAGGTGCTCATTTCCGCCGTGGGACCCGCGGCGGCGACCACGCCGTCCGAGATCAGGTAAACGTAGTCGATGACGCGCATGGATTCGACCGCGTCGTACGAGACGACGATCGAAGTCGCGCCGAGCGCGTCATTGAGACGGCGGATCAGATTGCCGATCACGTTGCAGGAAATCGGATCCAGCCCGGAGAACGGCTCGTCGTACATGATCAGCATTGGATCGAGCGCTATCGCCCGCGCGAGCCCGACGCGCCGCGACATGCCGCCCGACAGCTCCGCCGGCATCAGCTGCGCCGCGCCGCGCAGGCCCACCGCCGCGAGCTTCATCAGCACGAGATCGCGGATCATGCTCTCGGGGAGATCGGTGTGCTCGCGCATCTGGAACGCGATGTTTTCGAATACCGACAGGTCAGTGAAGAGCCCGCCCATCTGGAACTGCATGCCCATCTTGCGCCGCAGCTGATAGAGCGCCGCGCGGCCCAACTCATGCACGACCTGGCCGTCGACCTTGACGTAGCCATCGGCAGGCACCAGCTGGCCGCCGATCAGACGCAGCAGCGTCGACTTGCCGCAACCGCTCGCGCCCATGATGCCGACTATCTTTCCGCGCGGAATCGTGAGGCTGATGCCTTTCAGCAACGCGCGGCCCGCGTAGCTGAAGCGCAGCTCGCTGATTTCAACGATGTGATCTGACGGCATGGCAAGTGTGGAATTTTCCGTGGACGTAGTTTAGCACGGCGCCGCCGTGCTCTTATTCCTATTCCACTGTGGGTGGGCTTGCGCACCATCCGGTGCGCAAGCACACCATCCGGCAATCGGTGCGCAAGCGCACCCTTGTATGATCTCAAACATTGAAGCGTTGTGCAGGCATGTGAGTACAATGTCTCGTCCACTGGGGAAGCCGTCGCACCCTGAAGACAGACGCTTGCGTCTGAACTTGTATGTAGATTGGCTCCCC
>JACQOI010000221.1 GCA_016202615.1 Betaproteobacteria bacterium | reverse complement strand
GATTTCTGGGGCGTGGTGATCTGCGTCGCGGCGATGTCGATCTCGAGCATGTTCTACATCATCGGCGGCCAGTACCTGATCGGCAAGCTGTGGCACCTGGTGCCGATATCCGGTTTCAGCGACGGGCCCGATGCTTTGCGCTTCGTGCTGCTGCCGGTGGCAATCGGCGTCGTCGGCAGCCTGGGCGCCAGCACGCGTCTCTACCGCACCTTTTTTCTCGAGGAAATCTCCAAGGATTACGTGCGCACCGCGCGCGCCAAGGGCCTGTCCGAAATCGGCGTGCTGTTCCGGCACGTGCTGAAGAACGCGTTGATTCCGATTCTCACCGGCGTGGTGGTCGCGATTCCGTTCTTGTTTATCGGCGGCCTGATTACCGAGTCGTTCTTTGGTATCCCGGGCCTCGGCAGTTACACCGTCGATGCCATCAACTCGCAGGATTTTGCGGTGGTGCGTTCGATGGTGTTCATCGGCTCGCTGCTTTACATTGCCGGCCTGCTGCTGACCGACATCTCGTACACGCTGGTCGATCCGCGCGTGAGGTTGGGCTGATGCCGTTTCAGATCATCGTGCTGTGGACCGACTGGCTGATCTACGTGCTGCTGGCGCTGGTTACGGCGACGGCCGTCTATGTCCGCGGCCGTGAGCACTTGCGCGCGCCGTGGCGGCGGGTTGCGCGTTCGGTGAGCGGCATGAGCGGGCTTGCCGTGCTGCTCGGGTTCATCGTCGTCGGCCTGCTCGATTCGGTGCATTTCCGGCCGCGCCTGCCCACCGCCGGCCCCGAAGCCAGGGTCGCTTATTCGGTCGAGGCGTTGAGCGTGCTCGATGCGGCGCTGGAAGCGCTGCGCGCGCGGCGCGAGAAGACCTATTCCGCGCCGCTCGCAACCCGGCTTTATGCGATGGAAACCGTCGACTCGCCCGGGGGAGGCCAGGGACGTGAATTCCCGCGCCTCAAATTCGGCGGTGCGCACCTCCAGGATCCGGAGCGCGACCGGGCCGCTGATGTGGGACGGCGCGTGCTGGGCGGCATGGGCGCCGCGGTGGTGGCGTGGCTGCTGCTGGCGCTGTTGCCGGCGGCTGCGGTGGCGCGTGCCCGCGGCACGTCGATTAATGCCGCGACGCAGGCAATCTGGCGTGGTGAAACCGAGGTGCCATGGCGCGCGGTGCTGCTCGTCGGGCTCGCGTTTTTCGCGGTCGCGGGGATTGCCGTCGCGTTGGCGCCCGGATACCACGTGCTCGGCACCGACAAGGTGGGCCAGGACGTGTTGTACCAGGCGCTGAAAGGAATACGCACCGCGCTGGTGATCGGCACGCTGACCACGCTGGTGATGCTGCCGTTCGCGGTGGCGCTCGGCATCGCGGCCGGCTATTTCGGCGGGTGGATCGACGACGGGATCCAGTACATGTACACCACGCTCAATTCGATTCCCGGCGTGCTGCTGATCGCGGCGGCGGTATTGATGATGCAGGTTTACATCGACACCCATCCGGAGCTGTTTCCGACCGCGGCGCAGCGCGCCGATCTGCGGCTGCTGTTCCTGTGCATCATCCTCGGCGTCACGAGCTGGACCGGGCTGTGCCGGCTGCTGCGCGGCGAGGCGCTGAAGCTGAAGGAACTCGAGTACATCCAGGCCGCGCACGCGTTTGGCGTGCGCCATCACCGCATCATCAGCCGCCACATCCTGCCCAACGTGATGCACATCGTGCTCATCACGGTGGTGATGGAATTCAGCGGCCTGGTGCTGGCCGAGGCGGTGCTCTCTTACGTCGGCGTCGGCGTCGACCCGTCGATGAACAGCTTCGGCACGATGATCAACAATGCGCGGCTCGAAATGGCGCGCGAGCCGATGGTGTGGTGGTCGCTCGCCGCCGCGTTCGTGTTCATGGTGACGCTGGTGCTGGCGGCCAACCTGTTCGCCGACGCGGTGCGCGACGCGTTCGACCCTCGCGTATTGGTGAGTCGCAAGCTCAAGTTTCGTTTTACTGCTGCGAAAAATGCGTTCGGAACCACAGATGAACGCAGATGAACACAGATGTATGAAAGAGATCAACAAACCGCTTTGTAGCAGACTGCCCGGCTTCTACGGAGCCCATGCTTTACCTTCTGATCCAGGCAGTATGCAGGGCGGATTTTTATCCGTGTTTATCCGTGTTTATCTGTGGTTTCATGGTCTTTAATAACATGACGAAGAACGCGCCGCTGCTGAAGATCGAGAACCTGTCGACCTGGCTCGACACCCAGGACGCGGTGGTGCGCGCGATCGAAGGGCTGTCGCTCGAGATCGGCCGCGGCGAAACCTACGCGCTGCTCGGCGAATCGGGCTGCGGCAAGTCGATGACCGCATTGTCGGTGATGCGGCTGCTGCCCGACGCCGGGCGGGTCGTCAGCGGCACGGTCGAGCTCGCCGGCGAGGATCTGCTGCGCCGGCCCGAGATCGCGATGCGCGACATCCGCGGGCGGCGCGTCGCGATGATATTCCAGGAGCCGATGCTGAGCCTGAATCCGGTGATGACGGCCGGTGCGCAGATCGCCGAGACGCTCGAGCGGCACACCGGGCTCGCCGGAGCGGCGGTCGATGCGCGCGTAATCGAGCTCTTGAATGCGGTGGGCATACCCGACCCGGAACGCCGCCACGCCGAATATCCGTTCCAACTGTCGGGTGGCATGAAACAACGCGTGATGATCGCGATGGCGCTCGCGTGCGATCCCGAGCTCCTGATCGCGGACGAGCCGACCACCGCGCTCGATGTGACGATCCAGGCGCAGATTCTCGAGCTGTTGCGCGAGCTGCAGAAAAAAACGGGCATGTCGGTATTGCTGATCACGCACGACCTCGCGGTGGTCGCGGAAATGGCGCAGCGCGTGGCGGTGATGTATGCGGGCGAAATCGTCGAAACCGCGTCGCGCGAGCAGTTTTTCAGGAGCCCCGCGCACCCGTATTCGCGCTAGCTGTTCGATTCGCTGCCCGGCAACCGTCGCCGCGGCGGGACGCTGGCGGTGATCCGCGGCAGCGTGCCGGCGCTCACGCGCGAATTCGTCGGCTGCCGCTTCGCCGACCGCTGCGACCACGCATGGGATCTGTGCCGCAGCACGGCACCGCCCTGGTATGAGGTCGGCGGCGGGCAGGGAGCGAGGTGCCATCTGTTCGCCCAAGGCGAACAGGGAGAGGCGAGAGGAGAGAGGAGAGAGGAGAATAAACCGGGAGAGGCGAAAGGCGAGAGGCGAGAGGAGAAAGCGCGAGAGCAGGGCGAAGCCGGGGTTTACGGTTTTCCGCCTCTCGCCTCTCGCCTCTCGCCTCTCCTTGACGTCGCCGACCTCAAGCTCCACTTCCCCATCCGCAGCGGCGTGCTGCAGCGCGTAACCGGCTACGTCAAGGCGGTTGACGGGGTGTCGCTGACGATCGCTGCGGGGCGCACGCTTGGTCTGGTCGGCGAGTCGGGCTGCGGCAAGACCACCGTCGGCAAGGGCATCCTGCGCCTCATCGAGCCGACCGGCGGGCGGGTGTTGTTTGCCGGCGAGGACCTGGCGCGCCTGACGCGCGCCGAGTTGCGCGCCAAACGCAACCAGGCGCAGATCATCTTCCAGGACCCGTACGCGTCGCTCAATCCGCGCATGCGGGTGGCCGAAATCATCGAAGAGGGGATGAGCGCCCTCGGCGTCGGCATCGGCGCCGCAGACCGCGCGCGGCGCATCGACGCGTTGCTCAACGAGGTCGGGCTTGCGCCCGAGATGAAGCACCGTTATCCGCACGAATTCTCCGGCGGGCAGCGCCAGCGTATCGCGATTGCGCGCGCACTGTCGGTCGAGCCGCGGCTCATCATCTGCGACGAGCCGACCAGCGCGCTCGACGTGTCGGTGCAGGCGCAAATCCTGAACCTGCTCAAGTCGCTGCAGGACAAGATGGGGCTCAGCTACCTGTTCATCACGCACAATATTTCGGTGGTCGAGTTTCTCGCCCACGAAGTCGCGGTGATGTACCTGGGACGCATCGTCGAAACCGGCACGGTTGATGAGGTGCTGAAATCACCGCGGCACCCGTATACACGTGCACTGCTGTCGGCGGTGCCGGTAATCGATCCGGCGCAGCGGCGCGAGATCATCCGCTTGAAGGGCGATCTGCCCTCGCCGGTCAACCCGCCGGCGGGCTGCCATTTCCATCCCCGCTGCCCGCAGGCGATGCCCGAGTGCAAAGAGCGCTATCCCGCGCGCACGCAGCTCACCGCGACGCACGCGGTGCATTGCCATCTCTATAAGCAAGGCAATTAGAGCGCGTAACAAAATGAGCTGATGCCCGGTGCGATAGATACGCTTTTGTAGCGCAGGCGCCTCGCCTGCTCCGTCCTGCTTGCAGGCGAGGCGCCTGCGCTACTTTGTGCCGTTGACCAAGGTCCGTGGCCATCGCGGGCTCGGGCTGCTCGACGGCAGGTTCAAGATTCCGGACGACTTCAATGCTCCGCTGCCCGAATCGGTTCTGCGCGCATTCGAAGGCAGGAAATAGTGCGGTTGCTGCTCGACACGCATTTGCTGTCGTGGGCGGAGGCGAGCAGCGAGCGCTTGTCGCGCGAAGCAAGAGCACTGATCGAAGGCCCGGAAAACGAGGTCTATTACAGCGCGGCAGGCCGGTCGAGCGCTTTCAAAGCGCTCCTTGATCGCTATACGATAAAGGCCTAGTGTCGCCGCGGGCTTAATCCGCCCAGGTCGCGCTCGCCCGCACAAGACCTGACTGTGCTGGGATAGAATAGCCGAAGGCCTATTTCGTGTGGGGAAGACCATGGCGACGACAGATCGGATTGAAGTAAACCCGGCAGTGATGCTGGGCAAGCCCGTCATTTGCGGGACGCGGATCCCGGTGGAGCTGATTCTTCGAAAGCTCGGAGAGGGAGCATCGACGGATAATCTCCTCGACGCTTATCCACGCCTAACCCGAGACGACATCAAAGCGGCGATCCTCTACGCGGCGGACGCGCTGGCGCATGAAGAAACCGTGATGACCGGTGACAAGTAGCGTCCGCATCGAGCGTTGCGATGCTCTTTCTTGCGGACGAGAGCTGTGACTTTGCCGTCGTTCGGGCGTTGAGGCGGCGGGACACGATGTCGAGGCGATCGTCGAACACAAGCCCGGCCTATCCGATAGCGAAGTCATCGACGCAGCACTGCGCGAAAATCGAACCCTCCTCACGGAAGACAAGGACTTCGGGCGGCTTGTTTACTCGACGCGAAAAGGTTCCGGGGGAGTTCTGTTTCTGCGGTTCCCGGCATCGGCGCGCTCATCCTTGGGTACCGCCATCGTTTCTGTCGTCGAGAGACACGGAGACCGTCTGAGCAAGGCGTTTACCGTGGTTCAACCCGGCCGCACGCGCATTTCAGAGAAGCCGCGCTAACGGCCATGGATGAAGCGATGAAGTGGGAAATCCAACTCGGCTGGCTTGCGATATGTTGGGTTTCGCTGCGCTCTACCCAACCTTCGTGGCTGTTGATCGCGCAGAGCATCGCCGAGCCGCCCACGCTGCTGACCAATGAACCTTTGCTTGCGCGCTATTCGGACGGCGTGCGCGTCGTTTGACCACCTCCCTGCCATGACTCGGCAGCACGCCCGGTGGCAACACCGGGCGTGATTGAACAGAATCATGAACATCCTTTCAAATCCGGCGGAAGCGCCCCGTGCAGACCCGCATGCGGGGTGGTGTGGGGGCTGGAGGCTAAACACCCCCGGCTAACGAGGCTGTGGAAAAACCTCGGGCCCTCCGACTCTTGCCATTTTCGCTCTATCTTGGGTATGCATTTACCCCTCCGAAAAATTTTGCGTGGTTTCTAGAGCGTTCCACGAGGTCGCATCTTGTAGGCTTTGCGAAAATCTCGTGCTCGGAGCCTTTTTCTACAGCGTCAAACGTCGAAAATCAGCGGCGGGCCGTCCGCACGGCGCTTGCATTTGCACACCGGCTCGCCGCTCGTTCGCTCGGGATTGATGAGTTGGAACTCATTTGCAACCACTTCCGGATGCTATTCGAGGATAAGTGGGCTGATTTGCAGTAAATAAAGTAATGCATTGCCCAACGTCGAACGCAGAATGCTCACTCAATACCTTTACCGTTGATTTGTCGTTTGTTTCGACTGTGTATTCGTAGATAGCAATGTCGGCGGTACCTCCGCGAGGCACTTCAACAACGACGAGTGTTCCAGCCGCCGGGATCACTACGACAGGGCGAGCTTCCGCCGAAGGACGCTTGACGCGATCAACTACGCGCTTACCCACGATGCGGGCTTGCGTCTCTTTCGCCGCAGGGTCATAGGATGGTCCGGGAGCGGCACAAGCACCAAGCAGTCCGACGAAAAGCACTAGGTAAATGCGCATATGAGTTCGAACGTTTTGGTGAACGGCGGACCGCGATGACGCTTGATAATGCCGCTGCGCTGGCGGCCCTTCCGTTCGACCTGTAGTTGGACGATCAGCGTCTAACAGCGCTGCTGAGCTTGAAGATACGAATCGCATTCGTTTCGGCGAACTTCTTGGCTGTTTGTGGTTTGAGCTGCCCGAGGAGGTCGCGAAATCGATTTACGCGCCGGGAGTAATTCTGCAGGTTGTTCCCTGGTGCGTGCGCGACATCCATGCCGAGCATGAAGCGGTCGGGAAATTCTTCATACAGCGCCTTCATATCCGGGTACAGCACGCCGTCCTGCTCGATGAGCGCGGTGAATTCCTCCATCCGCGGCCAGCCCGTGCCGTAGCCCGTGGTACCAACGTTGGTCATGCCTGCAAGGTCACAGAACAGATTCGGATGACGTGCCAACATGCTCCGGATGACGGGCACCTTGCTGCGCCCGCAATTGTGCGCCCAGACGAAGCGCGCATTCGGGTATTCCGCAAGCAACCTGGAAAAATCATCGACCAGCGCGGGGTAACCTTCCATATGGACAACCATGGGTGCCTCGAAGCGTGCTGCAATTGCGCTCATTCTCCGCGTGAAGGTTGAGTATATCGGGTTTTCCTGTTCGGCGTGTGGCCCGCTCGAGTACGACCAGTGGCGCACGATAAACTCGCCGATACCGAAAAACCTGCCGGATGCAAGTTTTCGCTCCGTTTCCGCGATGAGTCGCTCGACCTCGCGGTCGGGAGACCGCCATTTGTGCGATCCGGTGAGCAGCGGGAGCTGCATGCCTACCAGTGGAAAGAACCTGCCCGGATACCGCCCGGCGAGTCGCACCGCGTCTTCGTCGCTGCCCGGCAGGTCGCGCGGACCTCCCGGGTAGTAACGCGCCATTACGGTCCGCTGCGTCACGTTGTTCCTGTCCATCGCTTCGACCATGATCTCCCAGTTGAAGGAAGCGCCAAGATAGCCGTGGGCATCGATAATCGGCCCTTGGTAAGGCTGCCCCCAGAGCGTCGTGCATGGCAAAAGCATCAAGGACGAGACGAGGAGCAAAACTTTCGCGCACCGCATATTGGCGATTGCTGACCCCAAACGTGCGTGATGATGCACGCGCGGCTCCTTTTGCCGCGCGTCGCTTCCGATCACGCGGTTAAAACGCCTACCGGTCAAGGCTACACGTCTTCCAGCCGGATACCGCGACCGGCCCGCAGGCTGGCACGAGCCTTGGCAATGCGCTCAAGGAACCGCGGATCGTTTTCCAGTCGATATTCAAACCACTCGTCCTCTGACCGGAAACCAATCAGCACCCCTGCCGGTTTTCCATGACGCGTAATGACGATCTCGGCCTTCTCGGCCTCTCGCAAGTAGCGCGAGAGATCATCTTTCACCGCCGCAAGCGGCACTTTCTTCACTCGGCCTTTCCGAAAGATGGGTTTCGAGGCCATCACGCACCTTCGCCCGGACATTGGCCTTCAGTTCTTCCAGATCCTCGGCGGCTTCGCGCGCCAATATGATCGCATACGGCATTCTAGCCAGATCGCCCACTGTCCTGTCAGTGCGCTTTAACTCTAGATTATGAACCCTAAAAGGCGAATCGTATTCCGCCTGTGTTGATAAGGCATGTCAACCGCCGCGACTGCTCGACCGCGTGCGCGACGCGATTCGGCGCCGCTTCTACAGCTTTCCTCGATGCCGTGGAGCAACGCATCTGCCCCCCACTCAATCCTCCCCGCGAAGGGGGGAGGAAGTTTGCGCTCGCTCGCGGGTGCCTGCTAACGCCCGCTGAAATGCCGGAAGAACGAAAAAGGAATCGACTTCGGTGCGTTTTGTTGGCGCAGGCTACATCGTCTGCGTCAATCTGGATGCAGGCGAGTCGCCTGCGCTACGAGAGCGCATCGTGCCGTCGTCGAGGGGCTTGGGCTCCACGGATCTACTGCAGGCGGGGCGCCTGCGCTACAAGAGCGGATCGTGCCGTTGTCGAGGGGCTTGGACTTCCGGATCTGCTGCACGCGCGCCGCCTTGCGCTGCAACAGCATATCCATATCAAAACCGCGCTGGTCAGCGCGGTTTTTGCGCGAGCACGATTTTCTTCGTGCCGTTGGTTGTGGTCTTCTTGGCGGCGGGTTTCTTCACGATCTTACGCTTCTGCGCGGCCTTGACCGTGCCGCCTTTGCGCGATGCCTGCGCGTATTTGCCGGATTTCTTCGGTGCTTTGGCGACCGTAACCGGCGGCGCCGGCAGGTCGGGCAGGTGCGGCGTGGCGCTGCCCCTCGCCGGCACCAGCAGGGTGGAGCCGGGGCCGACGCGGCGCTTGCCGCTGACGCCATTGACCTGTTTCAATTGCGCGATGCTGATATTGTGGCGCGCGGCGACGCGGTCGATGCTCTCGCCCGCTCTTAGCTTGTAGGCGTGCCACGATACCAGCGGCTGGCTGTGGTTTTCGAGATTGGCGCGGAATGTGTCTGCCTTATCTGCCGGCAGCAATAGAGTCTGCTCGCTGTTGGCGCGGATCACAGGCCGGCTGTAACCGGGATTGAGCGAGACGAATTCCTCGAGCGACACGTCGGCGAGCTTGGCCGCCAGCTTGACGTCGATGTGCCTGGTGGTGGTAACCGCCGTAAAGTAAGGCTGGTTCGGCACGTCGGCGAGCTCGATGCCGTATTGCGCCGGATTGGCGATGATATTCTTCACCGCCTGCAGCTTGGGTATGTAGTAGCGCGTCTCGAGCGGCATGGTCAGGTTCCGGTAGTCGGTCGGCAGGCCCTTGGCCAGATTCTTGGCGATGGCGCGAGATACCGCGTTTTCGCCCCAGTTATAGGCGGCGAGCGCAAGGTCCCAACTGCCGAACATGTCATAGAGCTTCTCGAGGTAATCGAGCGCGGCGCTAGTCGCCGCCATCACGTCGCGCCGGCCGTCGTACCAGAAGTTTTGCTGCAGTCCGTAGAGCTTGCCGGTCGACGGGATGAACTGCCAGATGCCGGAAGCGTGGGCGCGCGAATAGGCTACCGGGTTGTAAGCGCTTTCGATGATCGGCAGCAGCGCGATCTCGCCCGGCATGCCGCGTTTTTCGACTTCCTCGACGATGTGATAGAGGTAGCGGCTGCTGCGCGCGACCGTGCGCTTGATGTAATCCTGGCGGTTGGCGAACCACTCTTCCTGCTCGCGCACCAGCGGGGTCGCGATGTCGGGCAGGCCGAAGCCGTTGCGGATGCGCTGCCACAGGCTGGTTGGCGCCGTGGTGAGATCTATCACGGCCGGGGTTTGCGGCGCCCGGATGGCCGGATCCTGCACGCTCGGGATATCCTCGGGGCCCGGTTCCCGGTCGAAAGGCCTGCTGGGCGGCGCGATCGGCCACGCGGTTGGCGCGGCATCATCGACCGTTGGCGTCGACGGTGCAACCAGCTCGGCGGGCGCGTTATCGGCGGCGCATAGCAACGGCGACTGGAAGACGAGTCCGGCCGCGATCAGCAGGGCTCTGCAATAAGGCTGCATGAGCTGGCAGGTTGTTCTTGTTAGGACGCGACTATGGTAACCAGGCCGGCGCCGGCCAGTCAAGCTGATTTTTCAGAAAAATCAAGGCGAAACGCTTCGCTATGGACTAAAAGCAGTCGCAAAATACCCAGATCAATGAAACCGCCGATGGACGCCGATTGTCGGGGTGAACGAGTGAACCAGTGAACGAGTGAGCCCCTCACCCTGACCCTCTCCCCCGATAATGGGGGAGAGGGAATCTTTTTCTCGTTCACCCGTTCACTTGTTCACGGGTTCCCATCCGCGTTCATCTGCGGTTGCTTATGGTCTTTCTTAGGATGGCTTCTAGCAGCCTGTCGGACTTAACGGTCCGCACAGGCTGCTGAGAGCAAAACCGGTTGACCATACACAAAAAACTCACTCGAAACGGTCGAATTTGGGGAAAAGCGCGGGCAAACTCGCGTATCTGTTATCTCTTTCTGCAACTCTAATGGCCCCGGTTTTGCCTAAGGAGCTTGTCGGACCCAAGTCCGACAGGCTCCTAGTCTGCACGGTCCGCGCGAGCGTCCTCGCTT
>JACQOI010000206.1 GCA_016202615.1 Betaproteobacteria bacterium | reverse complement strand
TAGTGGCCGCAACTGCGGCTGGCTGCGGCGCCGAACTCGTTACCTGCGACCGGCGCGCGCTGCCAATTTACGAGCGTTACGGAATCCGGACCCAGCTACTCCCGTAACACGCTTCATGAAGGCAACGAGAACAAATTCTGTCATGGCGGCCACTGCGGCAAGTGAGGATGCCTTACCCGATCCGCCTGCGGGGGCTCGACGCCAGCGCGTACTCGCCATGCTCGCTGACCATCCGACCGCAAAGTATGCCGTTCTCACGGATACCGCGGCTGCCCGCCAGGCCGTGCTTTTCACCTTGGCGATCCGTGGGGGGGCGACATGCGAGCTCCGCATCCCGCTTGAGAAATATGACCCTTGGCTGCTGCTCGATCTGATTGGACAGCATGGCGCGACGGTGCATTGATATGAAGGTGCCTACGAACCTTCACCTAAAGCGCCCGACCCCTACCGCGAAGCGCTGGTCCCCTCGGTAGCAACCAAGTAGCAATAGGCCAAACTGAAAGGGCTCGCATTTCTGCAAGCCCTTGATCATTTGGCGCGCCCGGCAGGATTCGAACCCACGACCCCCTGGTTCGTAGTTCGAAAATGGCGCGCCAAGTTATTGTTTGTTAATCAATCCGTGCCAAGCGTCCGTTGCATCTTTGCAGTACAAAGCATAACAGTGCATAACCGATTCCGGCAAAACTCCGGCAATCATCATCTCAGGTCCCCACGCTTCGATGAAGCCGAAGCCGAGAAAAATGGAGGTTCCGAGGCTTCAATGAGGCCGAGGCACGCGTGCCTCGGAAAACCAGGTTCGGCAAGATTTACGGTAACATCACCGCGAGCTTCAATGAGGCCGAGGCACGCGTGCCTCGGAAAACCTTAAATATATGACCACAGGAATACTTGCTCCTAATAGCTTCAATGAGGCCGAGGCACGCGTGCCTCGGAAAACATTCTTACCGAGTATCATTAGACCCGTCCGGGACTAGCTTCAATGAGGCCGAGGCACGCGTGCCTCGGAAAACTATCGCGTCCCGCCCTATATGGTCGGCGACCTCGAGCTTCAATGAGGCCGAGGCACGCGTGCCTCGGAAAACCGCGATACGCTGGACACCTTATTCTGCATATCCTGAGCTTCAATGAGGCCGAGGCACGCGTGCCTCGGAAAACAAGGAAGAACGGTCCTCATTCGGTAGAGACCAGAGAGCTTCAATGAGGCCGAGGCACGCGTGCCTCGGAAAACGACATTATCAGACTGCCGGCAAACGACGACCACGAGGCTTCAATGAGGCCGAGGCACGCGTGCCTCGGAAAACAACAAGGTGGGGTTGCCCTTTCGCGAATGTGATTTTGCTTCAATGAGGCCGAGGCACGCGTGCCTCGGAAAACCTCACGTGCCGCCTCGGGGCGGTCCCGAAATTCAAGCTTCAATGAGGCCGAGGCACGCGTGCCTCGGAAAACCAACGTTCAGGACTTTTTGAAGACAGACAGGGTTCTGCTTCAATGAGGCCGAGGCACGCGTGCCTCGGAAAACTGGGGAATGCCTTCACTGCGGGGTCAAACTTGTGCAGGCTTCAATGAGGCCGAGGCACGCGTGCCTCGGAAAACGTCGCCGGCTCGAAAAGGTATTCCGCAGGCCGATCCTGCTTCAATGAGGCCGAGGCACGCGTGCCTCGGAAAACGACGACTTCCGCGGTCGCGACCGCGCTCGCCTCGGGCTTCAATGAGGCCGAGGCACGCGTGCCTCGGAAAACTGTCTCGTCGCAAAGCCAGAATTAATGCGGCTTCCACGACCGATATGCGAGGGGTTCGGTAAACGACCCGCAAAACCCCCGTTCCTGTATGCCTGCTCATCATACACGCTTCAAATTGTCCAGTTTGTTAAAGAACTTACGCGCTCGCGAGCGCTCAGGCCATCTCGCGCACCACCACAGCGTTCGCAATACCTCGGCAGCGATTATACGATCACCGCTTCCCGCACCACCGGGGTAAATTGCTTGCCGAGGCTGCGCACGTTCGGACTCACATTCTCCGCCGGACCGATGTCCAAAATCAAGACATGGTCTTCCTGGTGGTTCATTGCGTCCCCAAGAGCCGCTTCAAGTTGGAGCATACGCATCTTATTGAGCCGGCATTGAAACACCGAAAGCTGAAGCCACTCGCCGTAACCCTTCATGATCCTGAACACGCGCCGCCAGCGCTTGGGTTCGGAGATATCGTAGCTGATGACGTAAAGATGCTCCATTTGTCCTACCTCGTAATGAAGTTCGGATACTCCTCGATTTCTCCCGACAAATAACGGATCAGCAGCCGCGACTGTACTTCAAGCAACCGCCGATAGCTGATCCGGTACTTGAAAATCGGATGCGTGACCTCCTGCTGCATTCTACGCTCGAACGCCGCAACGAAGCGCTTGCGTCCGCTATCGGTCAAATTGCAGCTTCCGGCAGCGCGGATGAAATCGGTTGGCCTGACCTCGCCGTTATTGATCGCCATGAGCACCACTGAATCCGCAATCAGCGGCCGGAACGGTTCCATCATGTCGAGCGCGAGAGCCGGCCTGCCGAAGCGCGGCTGATGGTAGAACCCTTTGTACGGATCGAGCCCGACCCCGGACAGCGTGACCGTCCACTCGCGCGTCAGCATCGAATATGCAAACGACAGGAGCGCGTTGACCGGGTCCTTCGGCGGACGTCGATTGCGCCCCATGAAATCGAAACTCAGCGTAGGATCGGTATCGCTTTTGAGCAGTGTGCTGAAGTTCTGGAAGTAGCGGCTTGCCCCTGCACCCTCCATTCCCAACAGGACTTCCATCGACGCCGCCTTCGCTGCGTGGGCTGCATCCTCCCGCAATGCTATCAGCAACTCCGGCGGAGCCTGGCCGCCACTGGAACCGGATTCCTCGTCGCCCGATGCCTCCGGTGCATCATCGTTTTGAAATCCGGACCTGCCACGCCAGTTCCGGCGCAGCAGCGTGCGGCAATTGGCGATCTTCGCAGCAACCCAGCCGCGCGCC
>JACQOI010000205.1 GCA_016202615.1 Betaproteobacteria bacterium | reverse complement strand
TGGTGGGCAGATGGATCGGCGGGGTGGCCAAAGTTGCCGGACTGGAAGCCTGGCGGGCCACCTTCCGGCCCGACATACCCACCATCGACCGGGTGGTGGAACTGCGGTAGCCGGTATATGTCGCGACTATAGTGCTGCTGCATGGCAAGCTGACTCCGCTAGACTATGAAGATGAGGTGGCGGCGGACCCCAGGATCGATGCGTTGCGCGCCAAGATGATCGTTCGTGAAGATAAGAGCTTTACGCGGGATTTCTTCGATCCCGGCAAGCGGACTAATTCCAATTTGCGTTCAAAACAACAATAATTTTGTAGGGTGCGTTCCACGCACCATGACTGCCGGTGCGCACGGCGCACCCTACGATATGTCATTTTTGATTGCGAAATGGAACAACCCGCACGCGATATCGCATTGCATCTGAGCAAGCAACATCGACTGAATTATCAGGATATCGCTGAGGTTCTCATCAAGACCTATGAGCTTGCGGCGAAGACAGCAAGGTCCATGAGAACGGATGCGAGCAGATCTTTCACCGTTTGCCAATTCACCATGTCATATGCCGTTGCAGGAGCGCTCATCTTCGGTAATGTGGGATCGGAGCAGTTTCGACGAACGATCTTCTGGGAACGACAAAGGCCAAGCAAGCGATAGATACCGTTCTCGATCTGGACAATCTCGACTCAATGCAAAAGCTGATCGCAATCATGCAGCCGGCGCAGTCGAACTACTTAGCGTTGATCCCGGCATCCCGAATCACCTTGCCCATGACAGCCATATCGGATTTAATCGTAGCCGCGAATTCCTGTGGCGAATTGCCGATGGTCTCTACTCCAGCACTGAAGAACCGCTTTTGCACATCCGCGTTGTTTAGTATGCGCACGATCTCCTGGTTTAATCGACTGATGATCGCGGCAGGTGTTTTGGCCGGTGCAAGTATGCCCAATACCTGTACGCGTTCATAACCGGGCAGCCCTGAGGCCGCAACGGTCGGCAAACCGGGAACGAGTGCGGAGGGCTGAGCGGTAGTGACAGCCACCGCCCTCAATCTCCCCGACTTGATATGCGGCGCCACCGAACCCGCGGACGGAAACATCAACTGCACTGAGCCGCCGATCAGATCAGTGAGTGCCGCTGCAGTGCCCTTATGATTAATGCGCACGATATCGACGCCGGCCATGGACCTGAATAATTCCGCCGCAAGATGATCTGAAGCGCCTATTCCAGACGAAGCATAGTTAAGCTCTCCGGGCTTGCCTTTGGCGTAAACGATCAACTCCTTGACGGACTTAACCGGCAACGAGGGATGTACAACAAGAATGTTGGGCGACGTTGTTGCCAATGTGATCGGCGCAAAATCTCTTACCGGATCATAAGGCAAGTTGTCGTTCATAAAGGGCAAGAGCCAAATGCCGTTACCATAGAGAAGCATGGTGTAGCCGTCAGGAGAAGCTTTGACTACGGTTTGCGCCGCGATAACCCCGCCAGCCCCTCCTCGATTCTCTACTATCACCTGCTGGCCCAGGTTGTTTGAAAGCCCGGGCGCCAAGAGCCGCGCCACGAGATCGCCGCCACCTCCAGGTGCTCCAGCGACGATGCGTATCGGTTTGTTCGGATAAGTTTGGCCGGACACAACACTCGCGCCCGGAACCATCAGGCCAACCGTGAACATCCACACAATGAAACGCGATCTCTGCATAATCCCTCTCAGACTTCCGTCGTCTGCCATTGCATATTACTCGGATTATCCGCGCCCCGCACTTTCATGGCGTAACGTAACCGGCATTGCAATCGGCCGGGCGCAGGCGCAACATGCTTCCCAGCGCAATGCTCGGCAGCGGTGAATCAGCGCGAAACCGTCGCCATCGGCCGGACGCGCGAAAAGAGCAGGATTGAATTTCCTTCACAGGAGGCGCTGCGTGACAGAGTCGATCGCGTTTCTCTCTGCAAGCCGGCAGCTGGCGCTGATGTCAGCAGGCGATGTGTCGGCCGGCGACCTGGTCCGGGCCTGCTACGCGCAGATCGAACAGCTTGATGCCACGCTTCGTGCCTTCATTACGGTGCGCCCCACGGACGATGTCCGGCAGGCGGCGAGTGACTCCGAGCGTCGCTACAGGCGGGGCGAAGCCCGCCCTCTGGAGGGGCTGCTGCTTGCCGTGAAGGACGTCATTCCCACGGCCGGGCTGCGCACGACCTACGGTTCGCTGGAATTCGCGGCCAACGTCCCCGATGAGGACGCGGCGTCAGTGGCGCGACTGCGTGGGGCCGGCGCGATCGTGATCGGCAAGACGAGTACGCCGGAATTTGCCGCGTACATGAACACCCGAAACGCACTCGTCGGCGCCACCAGAAATGCGTGGGCGCCTGATCGATCTGCCGGAGGCTCCAGCGGGGGTACCGCCGTTGCCATTGCGACCGGTATGGCTTCGCTGGGTCTCGGGACAGACCTTGGAGGCTCCATTCGGATTCCCGCCGCATTCAACGGGATCGTGGGTTTGCGGCCGACCCCTGGTCTCGTGCCGGCTTACCCGAGCTGGTGGCCCTTCGACGCGTTCACGGTGACAGGGCCGATGTGCCGCAGCGTCGCCGATATCGAATTGATGCTGACGGTCATGAGCGGCGCCGACGCACGATCGCCGCTGCCGCCGGTCGCCTCCTATCGACCGACGGACAGGAGCATCCGGCCACGGGTTGCCTGGAGCGAGGATCTTGACGGGCTGTTTGCGGTCGATCCCACGGTCCGCAACGTGCTGCGCCAGGCCCGAAGCAGCCTTGTCCGATCCGGCTTCGCGCCGGTCGACGCGGCGCCGCCTCTGCACGGGATCCGCGACAGCATCCTGCCGTTGCGCATGCTGCGGACCCTTGTCCTCCACGCAGGCCGTCTTGGGGCCACGTCCCGGCTCGACAACAAGCTGCTCGCCGCAGCCATAGAACGTGCCCAACAAATTTCAGCGCTCGACATCGCCCGCGCCGAAATCGCACGAAGCACAGTATGGGCCGCCGCCCAACCGTTTTTCCGGGAATTCGATATCCTTGCCATGCCGGCGACGCAGATGCCGAATTTCGCCTTGGACGAAGACGCACCGGCGGAAATCGACGGTGTTGCGATCACTGATGTTCTCGATGCGGCGCTCGCGACCTACGCCATCACTATGCTCGGCTGGACCTCGCTTGTGGTTCCGTGCGGCTTTACCGCCAAAGGCGAGCCGATCGGGCTCCAGCTTGTCGCACCACAGGGGCGCGAAGATGATCTGATCTCGTTCGGTCTTCAGTTGGAGGTTCGATTGGGCTGGTCTGCGGCTTGCCCGCCCATTGCGGCTGTTGGCACATCACAGGCAACTCACTGAGGTACGATTGCTTGCCCCCGCCGAGCCAACGAAGATTGTGCTAATGAGCAAGAACTATCGAGGCACGGTCAAGAAGCTTGGGCTACCGGTCGTTCAACGCGGGGTGTCGGCGGAGCCGGTCACGCGCTCGGGCACACATTCGGCGGTTCTTATGGCATTCCCCGCGGCATTAGGTCCTGTGTTACCCTCGGGATTCTCGAATCGGCGTGGTAAAGGCGGTCTTGGCCAAAGTGTACAGCACGGGAGACATGCAATGAGGTTGGTCCGCTTCAGGTCGTCTTCAGGCCCACGCTACGGAACCATACAAGGCGCCGAGGTCGCGGAAATGACGTCGGATCCGTTTAATGATGCTTCGTTGAGCTTATCGGGAAAAACGCATGCGTTGAACGATCTTCCGTTGCTTTCGCCGACCGACCCGAAAAATATCGTTTCTGTGCTTATCGAGCCAGAAGATGCCGGCGGCAGCGGGCATGGCACGACGGCGAAGGAAGTGCTTCTCGCGGCCAAGCCCGTCACATCCATCATCGGGCCGGGCGCGCCAATCCGACTCCCTCGGGAAGGACGCATCTTCGGAGGCGCCCCGGAACTGGCGGTGGTAATCGGCAAGCCCTGTCGAAATATTGCATATGCCGAGGTTTATAAGCACATCCTCGGCTACACGGCCTTCAACAACGTTTGTGCCCTGGACATCTACGAGCGAAACAAATCATGGGTTAACGCCTCCGGATTCGAAACATTTGCACCGATTGGACCCGCCGTTGCTACGCAACTGGACGCAGCCAATGCGGAGATCGGTTATTTTGTGAACGGAAAGCCGGCGGATACGCTGAAGCTCAAGGAGGCAATGTTCGACATCGGTCGATGCCTCGCATTCATCTCTCGAATCATGACCTTGATGCCGGGCGATATCGTTACGACCGGACGGAGAACGGGATTCCAGCGAATTAAGGCTGGTGACCGCATCGATGTGACGATTGAAGGCGTCGGAACGCTCAGCAATCCGGTTGTCGATCGGACTTATGGCGCACGGGACATTCGGCAGACGACGGGAGGCATGTCGTGAAGATCGCACGCTTTTGGACATCCCGCGGCCCGCGTTATGGAATTGTCCGGCACGACGAAGTGATTGAGCTGCGCGCGAGTCCTTTTGTGAACCGTGACCTTGATCCCTGGGGGCCCCGCTATCGGCTTGGCGAGTTACGCCTGCTGGCTCCGACCGAACCGAGCAAGATCATTTTGGGAAGCCGGAATTACCGGACGATGCTCAAGAACCGGGGCTGGGCCGAGCCGGGCGAGGTCATGTTCGGTCTGAAGCCATTGGGCGCACTCGCGGGCCCGGATGAGCCCATCCTGCTGCCTCCCGGAGGAGGCTCCTATACTTTTGAATGCGAGCTGGCCGTTGTTATTGGTCGAACTTGCGCTGAAGTCAGCGAGGCGGACGTCGACAAATATGTCCTTGGCTATACCTGCTTCAATGATTCGCAGGTCTTCGACATCTATGACAAGACGACCTTGACCTACCATTCCAAGGGCTATGATTCATTTGCACCGGTCGGCCCCGTCATTCAGACCGAGATGGACCCGAACGACGTCCGTATCAAAGCCTATGTCAACGGAAGGCTCTCGGCCGACACGCACACGAGCGATATGATTTTCAATCCTGCGAAACTCGTAAGTACGGTGTCGCACATGATGACTCTTTTCCCCGGTGATATTATTGCCACCGGTAACAGCGGTGGAAAGCTTCCGATCAAACCCGGCGATCACATCGATATCGAGATCGATCACATCGGAACACTCAGCAATCCGGTAGCAGCCCGGATCTACCCGAAAAACGCACCGCACGAAGGGACTGCAATTTCGACGATCTGATCGTTTCGAGCGTCGTCGGCAGTTCGGATCATCGTCAGGGGGCGTCGAAACTGGACCTGCGGATCGTTCCGCGCCGGGACAGGAGTTGCCGCATGGACAATGATGTCGGCCTGAGGCTTACTACGGGATTGGACTGACATTACATCCGGCGCATGGTTCGGGGGCAGGGCAGGCTGGACTTCCTCGCATTTTTACTCGGTCGCAATGCCAACCGACTTGATGACCTCGGTCCAGCGTCGCATTTCGTTGCGAATGTATTTGGAAAATTCTTCCGGGCTGCTGCCCACCAGTTCACCGCTCTGTGCGATAAACCACTCCTTCACGGACGGTACCGTAGTCGCCTTGACCACTTCGTCATGCAGCTTGCTGGCGACATTCCGCCGCATTCCGGCGGGGCCGATCAACCCGGTCCAGTGATAAATTGCCATGCCGGGGACGCCCGCTTCACTCATCGATGGTACGTCGGGCATGGACGGCACACGCTTGCCTTCGGTAGCAACGGCCAAGGCGCGCACCTTGCCACTGTTGACGTACGTGAGCACGGTAGAAATGGGCGCGATCCGCATTTGAACTTCGCCCGCGAGCATCGCGGTGATCACCTCGCCACCCCCTTTGTACGGGATGTGTACGATGTTGACCTTGGTCTCTGTCTTGAAAAGTTCAGTACCCAAGTGCAGCGAGCTACCCACTCCGGTTGACCCGTAGTTAAACTTTCCCGGATTTGCTCGCGCAAGCGCGATGAAATCCTTGAGCGTAGGGGCATTGAGCGAGGGGTGCACCACGAGCACATAGGGGATGCGCCCGATCTGCGTAATCGGTGTGAAATCCTTGACGACGTCAAACGGGAGCGACTTGTTCAAGCCAGGTAGACTCGAGAAATTAGGCTCGGCCATGAACAACGTATACCCATCCGGCGCCGATTTGGCGACGATCCCGGCACCAATGGCACCGCTTGCGCCTGGGCGATTATCGACCACGAACGATTTCCCGAACTGTTCCGATAGTTGCTGCGAAATCAATCGAGCGGTCAAATCGGTGGTACCGCTGGGCCCGAAGGCCACTATCACGCGCACCGCCTTACCGGGATAAACTTCGGCGCCAAAGCACAGCGAAGCTCCAAACAACGTCAATACAAACAACATGGCGTTACGCATGATCTATCTCCTCCGAAAAGTCAGTTCATCTTTTACCCACGAAAACCAATGCAGGCCATCCGGGCACTTCATGCAAAAATTCTAGCTGTTCCTGCGGCTTCTTGTCCAGATCGATCTGTTTTAGTCAAGTACAAAAAGCGCCGGGATTGCGGTTATATCCCTGAGTTCTTCCAGATGCCAAAGGCGATCGAGGATCGCATTGACCCGCCTGGCACCCAACACGTCTTCCGCGAGACTGCGAAATTTATCCTCGATCTGTGCATCGGTCTTGGGTTGCGAAAGGTCGCCTTTATCACCCCCCGATTCGCTCACCAGCGTTTCGCCGCTGTTGGTCACGACAGTCACACGCGTCTTATGCATCACCGGCAACTGCTCATACGCACGGCTGAATTCGTCGTTGGCGACAACCTCGATCTTGTGAATCAAAGCGCGCAGATCCGGGTTCCAGATTTTGGCTTCGTTAAATGAACGCGGCGTAATAGTACCGTCCATCAAGGTCGCCGCGGTGACATAGGGAATGCTGTGATCGGCGGTTTCGCGTGACGTCGGATTCCAATGGTGCTCGCCGGTGGCCATGTTCTCCTTGGCCGACCGATAAACCTCGACCAGCACATGTTTTACATCCTTGCTCCTGACGGGAGCGATCTTCTCGGCCGCCAGTATGGATGACATCGTGGTCGCACACGATGGACGCGGCTTGATGAGCGTGTCCTGGATCTTGAACCGAATGCCGTTGCCCCCCATCGTGTCCAGCGAGAACCGCTTGCGGACCACGTGATCGCACCAACCGGCCTTGCCTTCGTAGGGCAGGTGAGGACCCTCCATGCCGGCACGCGCAAGCAGGGCGGCAAACACGCCCGCGCGGCCAGCCTGCCCGCATGCGGCCGCTTTCCACATCGAGAGATGCCCGATGCGGCCCTGATTCAGCGCGACATTTGGAACCACCGCCATCGATATGCAATGGGACATTTGCTCGCGATTTATGCCCAGGAGTTTGCCGGCCGCCATGGCTACGCCCAGACAGCAGAAGTTCGCGGGGTCGAATTCGGGAGCGAAGACACGGTCGGCAATTCGCAGATAAGCTTCATAGGCCAGGACTACGCCGGTGATGAAGCCGCGCCCGTCGGCCTTTGCGCACTCGGCCGCGGCAAGCACCGGCGTCAGGACGTCGCTTGGGTGACCCAGGCTGCTCCCCGGCCAGTGGTAGACGTCGTTTACGTCAAGAAAGCGCGAAGCGGTAGCATTCGCGAAAGCAGCCATGTCGGGCGTGGTCTTCATCCGAGTACCGATCACGGTCGAGCCGTCATTGCCGGGCATTTGCGCCGCAAGGTCGCGCGTGATGCGGCACGGTTCCGCGAAGAATGCGCCGATGAGGGCGCCCAGCGTATCGATGACACGTACTTTGGTGGCGTGTACGGCTTCCGGCGACAGGCTCGCATAATCCAGATCGCACGCATAATCGGCAAGGCGTTTCTGAATCGTGTCTACGGCCTTATCTACGTGATATTCCATCGGCTTGTTCAATGCAGTCCTCCTCTCGATGATTAACGTCCAGGCCGGGCCCGATCTTATGTGAGGGCTCGGTAAGCCGAGCGCTGACGTGAATATTGGGGATAGCGCAGCTCGGCGACGAACAACTGCAGACCGGTGCCGCTGCCGTGGATCATAGGCAATTTGACATTGGCCGTCAATCCGATGTATTTAGGCGATACGCATACATGGATGGGCACTATGATGCTACACGAAGAGCGGAAGGAATCCATCCGATCGGTCAATGAAAGGGAACAATAGTTTGGCAACGTCAATCGATGCTTCATCGGAAATCTCATTCCTGGGAGCCGGAGACTGCGGGCCCACGCATGGCCCCAAAGACGGCTTTCCGATCGAACAATACACGGAGTTGGTTCGTCCTGTCCTGGAATCGGTGGATCTTCGGTTTGCGAACTGCGAGCGGCAGTACTCGTCGCGCAAGACAGGCGCGGGACTTACGTCGCACGGCTGCCAGCCGCCCGAGATGGCGCAGATTTTTGCCGATTGCGGCTTCGATGCGGTGACCATGGCCAATAACCACATTTACGATTTCGGCCCGGATCCGTTGCTGGACACGCGGGCGCTGCTGCTTGCGAAAGGCATACAGGTGACGGGCGCCGGCAAGAACATCGAGGAAGCGCGCAAGCCGGCGATCGTCGAGCGGAACGGCATCAAAGTCGGCTTTTTGGGCTACAGCTCCGTATTCCCGCACGGCGCCGAGGCCGGTCCGGACAAGGTGGGCATCGCACCTTTGCGCATTAAGACCTACTACGAGCCCCGAGGACCGCACGCGCCGGTGCGGGTGCGCACGGAACCGGACGAGCGCGACATGCGGATGATACTCGACGACGTCGCGTCTCTGCGCAAGCAGGTAGATATCGTGATGGTCGCATTTCATTGGGGCATCGTCTGGATGCCGCGCATCATTGCGGACTATCAAGTGGCGGCGGGCCGCGCATGCATAGACGCAGGCGCCGACTTGATCATGGGCCACCACGCCCACATTGCGAAAGCAATCGAAGTCCACAAAGGCAAGGCGATCTTCTACAGTCTGAGCAACTTCTGTATCACGGCGCCGCCGCAGGGCGCGCTCCCCGTCAACAGGGAAGCGCCCTGGGAGCACGGCGCTTTGCGCAACTATGCCGATCCCGACCCGGATTATCCGCTTATGCCGTACAGCCAAAACGGAAAGATCACCCTGATGGCTAAAGCCGTTCTTACCAAGAACGGCGTGAAGCGCGTGTCTTTTCTGCCGATGATGATGGACAGGCGCTACCGGCCGGAAGTACTGCGTAACGGGGATGCGCGCTTCGACGAAGTGGTACGCCACATGGAATGGGTATCGGACGGATTTGACCACAAGTTCACGGTTGAAGGCGATGAGGTCGTCATCTCCAAGATTTAGTTTAACGCCCCGATTTATTGAGCTGCTTTTTCCCAGGATCAGAACGACGCTCGATGTGCAGTGCTCGAGCGGAACAAACCATCAGACGTTATTTCTCAAGGAGATGTTATGATGATTCCACGTTCGGCAATATTGCTGTTTTCGGCCTGCATGATAATTTTCGGCACGGGAACGGCAGCAGCCCAGAATTATCCCGATAAGTCTATTCGTGTCGTCACTTCTCAAGCCGGAGGCGGCAACGATTATTCGGCGCGCCTGATCGCGCTCTCAATTTCCGGTAGCTTGGGCCAATCGCTGATAATAGACAATCGTGGCGGCGGGAGCGGAGTTATCGCGATGGATATCGTGGCTAAGGCGCCTGCCGACGGTTACACCCTTCTTTTCCAATCCAATGGCCTGTGGACGCTGCCGTTCATACAGTCCGTGCCCTACGATATCGTCAAGGATTTTGCGCCGATCACATTATCGGGAAGTACGCCTACCATTCTTGTCGTGCATCCATTAGTGCCGGTAAAATCCGTCAGGGAATTGATCGCCTTGGCCAAATCGAAGCCGGGAGAGCTTAACTACGGTTCGGCTTCGACAGGCTCGGCGACGCATCTGGCGGCGGAGTTGTTCAAGTCCATGGCCGGCGTAAACATTGTGCGGGTCGCCTATAAGGGCAGCGGACCTGCAATCACTGATTTGATCGGCGGCCAAGTGCAGCTGATGTTTGCCGTAGCGTCTTCGGTCACGCAGCAGATCAAGGCGGGCCGCTTGAGAGCCCTGGCGATCACTACCGCCCAGCCATCGGCGCTTGCGCCGGATCTGCCCACCGTCGCTTCTTCCGGGCTACCCGGTTTTGAATCGGCGTCGACACAAGGATGGTGGGCGCCGGCCAGAACGCCCGCGGCCATCGTCGCCCGGCTTAATCAGGAGATAGTGCGCGCGATCAACCGGCCGGACGTGAAGCAAAAATTCTTCTCCGCGGGGGTCGAAGTCGTGGGCAGCACACCTGAACAGTTCGCGGCCTATATAAAAGCCGACATGGCCGTGGTCGGGAAATTGGTCAAGGATGCAGGCATACGCGCTGACTAGGAGCTATCCCCAAAACAGCAACGGCCGATGAAACCACAGATAAACACGGATGAACGCGGATAAGGTCGACGCTAAGAGTCCCAACCATGGAAAACGTGCATTTCCCTTTGGTTAGCGC
>JACQOI010000215.1 GCA_016202615.1 Betaproteobacteria bacterium | reverse complement strand
CGGCATACCCCGCCAGATTACAGCGACGACGTTGATGATGCTTCCCGGCTGATCGCGATCGCGCCAGTGACGCGCGGCGCTTTGCATCATGTACCAGGTGCCGTTTAGATTGGTGTCGATCACGGCATTCCAGCCCTTCGGCCTGATATCGATGGCAGGCTGCGCGAACTGACCGCCGGCGTTGTTGACCAGGACGTCCAGCCGGCCGTGCTCACTCCAGACCTTGTCCATCAACGCGGAAACCTGGTCCGGGTCACGAATGGTCATCGCGTGAGCGCTGACCTTACCGCCCAGCTCCCGCAAGAATTCAGCAGCCCGCTGCAACCTCTCCTCGTTGCGACCGCAGATGACCACGGTCGCTCCCAGGCGCACGAACAGCGCCGCCGTCGCCTTTCCGATGCCGCTCCCGCCGCCGGACACGAGGACTACCCGGTCGCGAAAGATGCCATCGCGAAACACGGTGGCAAGCCTCGCGATGTCGGCGTCGGACATGTCAGCAGGTTTATCGGAGGTGTTCATTGCCGTTTCCTCGTTGGAACCATTTCGACGCGCGTACCACCCGGCATCCCGGTTATGCCATCAGCAAGCGCATCCGCAAGCCTATCGAGACGGTGTTTGGAAACGGCAAACAGCATGGCGTTCAATGCCTTGATCGTGCCTTCGTACCGCTTGCGTGGCGACGCACGTATGGCGCGGGCAGGCTTAGTCCCCCGCCCGCGCACCCGACGACCGCACAATCTTGGTCCACATCGCAACGTCGGATTCGACCTGCTTGGCAAACTCGCGGGCCGAGTTGCCGACCGGGTCGGCGCCCAGCTCGGCGAATCTCGCCCGAGCCTCGGGTTTCCTCACGATGCGCGCAATCTCGGCGTTGAGCTTCTCGATGATTGCCCGCGGCGTCCCGGCCGGCGCGAACGCACCGTACCATTCCATCACCCCGATGCCCGGCACGCCCGCTTCGGCCACCGTAGGCACGTCGGGCAGGACGGATACCCGCTGCGGGCTCATCACGGCCAGTGGCTTGATGCGCTTACTTTGCAGGAATGGAGTGGCCGAGGGCAGCGCGGCGAACATGATACTGGTCTCGTTCGCGGCGATCGCGACGAGCGCCACTCCGCCACCTTTGTAAGGCACGTGTACCATGTTAATGTTGACGAGGCTTTTCAGCATCTCGCCGGCCAGGTGCGTGATCGTGCCGTTGCCCGAGGATGCGTAGGTGAGCTGGCCGGGTTTTGCCTTCGCGAACGTGATCAGATCCTGCAGCGTGTTGATCGGCGACGTAGGATGCGTCACGATCAGATTAGTTACCCATGCCACCAGCGTAATCGGGGCAAAATCCTTAAGCGTGTCATAGGGAAGTTTCTTGTACAGGCTCGGATTGATGGTGTGCGAGCCGCTCGGTGTCATCAGCAGCGTGTGGCCGTCCGGCGTCGCTTTCGCGACGATGTTGCTGGCGATCTGTGCCGCCGCTCCCGGTCGCGTGTCTACAATCACCTGTTGCCCCAGACTTTGCGTCAGATGCGCGCCGAGGATGCGTGAGAAGATGTCAGTGGTGCCGCCCGGCGCGTAGCCGACTACGATCCGTATCGGATGCGACGGAAAGTCAGCCGCACCCCGTTGCGCCCAGGCAATCGTGGTTGCCGCAGCAATGCACAACGCAATGGCCGCTTTCAGACTGTCATGCATAAGCCCTTCCTTTCATCTACTAATCTTACGGTGTTGATGACTTTTCATTTCTGTGGCCGCGGCACGCACAGCATTCCGGTCGCGCGATCAGGGCGGCGGGGGCGAACATAGGTTAAGCTACCTTGCACGGCAGGTCAACGCGTTTGTCATCGAGGCGCCAGCCGAGCGTCTGTTGCCTGAGCTTCGCCGCCCCTGCGTCCTGCGATCGTCCTGCACCAATGGACCGCAGTTGCTAAAACAATCCGCCGTTAACGTGCACGACTTGCCCGGTGACCCAGCTCGCCCCCGAGCTGGCAAGGAAGGAAACCACGCTCGCGATCTCCTCCGTGGTGCCCACCCTGTTCATCGGCGAGAGCTCGGCAATTTGCCGCAGCTGCGCCTGCGTCTTTCCTTTCCGAAGCATTGCCGTGTCGACGGGCCCGGGGGCCACCGCGTTGACTGTGATTTTCTTCGGCGCGAGTTCACGCGCCAACACCCGCATGAGTCCTTCGACCGCCGCCTTGCTCGCCACGTAAACTCCAAAGCCGGGGCGCGGCACAACGCATAGCGAAGTAGTAACGCAGATGATTCTACCGTTGTGCTTGAGCCGCTTCGCCGCCTCGCGCATCATCAGAAACGCCCCCTTGGTATTAGTCTCCATTACCCGGTCAAAGTCCGCCTCCTGCACATCGACCAGCGGAATGAGCGAATTGATGATCCCCGCGTTGTTCACGACTACGTCGAGTCGACCGAAATGGGACATTACCTGAGCGAACATGTTTTCGACCTCTGCCGCGTTCGCCACGTCGGCACGGATCAGGTGGGCCCTGCCTCCGCCGGATTCGATGCGTCGCGCCGTCTCCGACGCGCCAGCCTGATCGCCTCCGTAGTGCACGCACACATTCAGACCGTCTTTGGCCAATTTCTCGGCAATGCCCTGGCCGATACCCTTCGATGCTCCGGTTACTATCGCGACTCTCGCGGATGCGCTCTCTGCAGCCGACATATCAATACCTGTTGGTTTTCATGGGAAAGGAGACATCGCGCTCGCTCGCAGCGCTCTTCGCGGCGAGATAGCCGAAGGTCATCGCAGGTCCCAATTGCGCCCCCCCGCCGGGATACTCGCCCCCCATTACCGAGTGCATGTCGTTCCCGCAGGCATAGAGACCTCTTATCGGTCGACCGGCCGCATCACAGACCGCGGCGTGCGCGTCCGTGCGCAGGCCCAGACTCGTACCCAAGGGCGTAGGCACTACCGCCACCGCGCAAAACGGCGGTTTCACGATCGGTCCTAGGCAAGGATTCGGCCCGTGCGCGGGATCGCCGTTCCCGCGATCGTAGGCGTTGCCACCCTTCCCGAACTCAGTATCCACGCCGGTCACCGCGTACTCGTTGTGTTTCGCAATCGTCTCGGCGAGCCCGGACGGATCGACGCCGATTTTCCGCGCAAGCGCTTCCACCGACTGGGCAACATGGAGATAGCCGTTATCGACATAGGGCTTCAATACCGGCGTCATCGGCCTAATCATTCCCAGGCCGTACTTCCACACGAAGCGCCGGTCGCACACGAGCATCGCGGGAATGCTCGAAACGCTCCGATGGGAGCGGTACATGGCCCGCACGAACTCGTGGTATGAGGCTGCTTCGTCGACAAACCGCCGGCCGGCCGCGTTCACCGCCACCAGCCCGGGCTTGGGGCGGTCCAGGACGATGTGGGGGTAAACCATAGTCGAGCCGTCCTCGCGCGTCGAGATCGAACTGGGGAACCACAGCGCGTTATCCATCCCGCTGGGACCGAGCGCGGCGCCCGCATCCAACGCGAGTTGAAGCGTCTCCCCTATGCACCCCTCGAACGCAGGAGTGTGTTGCGCGACAGGCTTGGGCAGGTAGCGATCGCGGAGCACCTGGTTGGCGGGAAACCCGCCGCCGGCAAGCACGACACCGCATCGCGCGCGCACCCGGACCTGCGCACCGTTTCGCCCGACCAGGAGCCCGCACACCCGCCCGTTCTCGGTGATGAGCCGCGTCGTACTGGATTCGAACCAGATCGTAACGTGGCGATCGAGCAGCTTCCTGAACAGCCGCGCAGCCAGGGCATTCCCCAGGACCAGCCGTGTTCCGCGACGATATCGCATCCGGTCCGCAACGTAGCGGGCGGTGAGTCGCACGCCGAGGACGAGCGACTCCCATGACGTGGCGAAGCGCAACAACTGTGCCGCCTCGCCGCGCGTCACCATCATTCCGCCGAAAAGCATGAGTTCACGAAGAGGCGCCCGCACCCGGCCGAATTCTTTTCCCAGCGTCCGGCCGTCGAACGGCAACGGTTCCAGCGGCCGCCCTCCGTCGGCGGCCCCCGGCAACTCCTGGCGGTAATCGGGATGCCGACGATAGATCTGGAAGCGCACGTCCGTGTGCTTTTCCAGGTATTCGAGCATCTGAGAACCGGCGGCGATGAAAGCGTCCCGCAGGGAGCGATCCGCGCGAGCGCCGACAAGTCCGTCGAGATACGTCCGCGCCGCCGCTTCGTCGCCGGTGATGCCAAGGCGGCGCTGCTCCGGATTGTTCGGAATCCAAACCGTTCCCGACGAACGCGCTGTCGTTCCCCCGATCTGATCGCTTTTCTCGATCAGGAGTGTCCGCATGCCCTCTATGGAAGAGACCAGCGCAGCGGTCATGCCACCCGCGCCAGCGCCCAGGACGACGAGCTCGTAGTCCTCATCCCAGGCGTCTGCTGACGCCTTCGCCGTCATACTTAAATCAACGCGATGCCCGCGATCTCTATCAGGTAGTCTTTATTAGCGAGACCTTTGACGATGACAAGAGTACTGGTCGGCGGGTTCTTCTTGTAGCACTGACTGCGGACGCGGTTGTACCCTTCGCGGTATTTCCTATCCGTGATGTAGGTCGTGGTCATGACGAGATTATCCAACGACCCACCGACCTCCTTCAGGACCGCACTGAGATTCTTGAAGACTTGACGGCTCTGCGCTTCGATGTCTCCTTTGCCTACGACGTTTCCGTCCTTGTCGGAAGCGGTTTGCCCCGCGATGAAAAGCAATTTGCCGCCCCCGGCGAGGATGCCATGGGAAAATCTTGGTCTCGGATCTGACAAGCTCTTCGGCTGAACCACCTTCGTTGCCATCTGTCGTTCCTCCTTTCAACTTACAAAAAAATGGGGACTTCCGATAAGCCGCCGTGAAATTCGAACGCGGAGAGAACACGCACCCGGCTCTGATTTATTATTGGAACCAGTGTAACATTATTAAGAGCCCGTAACACAAGCGACGCTGTGCCGGCCCTTTATAACTTACTGAAAACTTACTTAAGTTCAGCAGTGTCCGGTTGAAATTCAGTCGATAAAGCCTGATACTTCATGTCATGCATGAATTGCCTGACCGGTTCGGACTGGGCGTAGCGGAGAAAGACGCGCTTATCCGCATGGCGAAACTCAGGCAAAAGACCTCCGGGTGTTTCCGTACCATCACCGGCGCCGCGTCCTTCTGCCCCATCCGCCCCTACCTCGGCACGCCGCGCAAACAGGGACGCAAAGTCTTCCATGCCCTCACTCTCGCCTTTCATGGTCAAGCACCGGATTCTCCGCCATCCGGGTAAACTGAACAGTTACCGACAAAGATGCATACCAGGATCTCGTCCCTCATCCGCGGTAAAAGGAACGCTAAATGGATTGACATTGCGAACTGGGAATCGCGAAATCCCATACGCTCCGGTTGGATCCACCCATTAAGGAAATTATGAAGCTCTTGCGCCATCCCGGCTCTTCGTCAGAGCGGATGCATTCGTCCCATTGGGGTTCATTTCTGGTCTCGCAGCACGGAGAAGAACTTAAGGTCCGCGCCAGTCCGTACGATCCGGATCCTTCCGATCTGCTGCGCAATATTCCCGATGCGGCCAGACATCATGCGCGAATTGCGCAACCCGTAATACGCCGCGGCTGGCTCGAGCGAGGGCCCGGACCCGACGCGCGGCGGGGAAAGGACGCTTATGTTCCGGTAAGCTGGAACGAAGCGCTCGACCACGCCGCGGCCGAACTCAAGCGCGTGAGAGCCAAGCACGGCAATGCCGCGATTTTCGGCGGATCTTATGGTTGGTCGAGCGCCGGCCGTTATCATCATGCTCAAAGTCAGGTACATCGCTTTCTCAATTGCATTGGTGGCTATACGTCGCACGTTGCTACATACAGCGCGGGCGCGTCCCACATACTTCTTCCGCGCATCTTCGCGCCTCTTCCTCAGCTTCGAACCGCAGTGACCTGGCCTGATATTGCCGCGCATACCGAACTCGTCGTGGCGTTCGGGGGAATAGCAGTGAAAAACACCGCAGTCGGAGCGGGTGGTGTT
>JACQOI010000214.1 GCA_016202615.1 Betaproteobacteria bacterium | reverse complement strand
CCTCAACCGGCAGCAGTCCTTCCTTGAGCAAGGCCAGCGCCCGCAGACGACGACGTTCCAATTCCTCTGGACTTCCGGTGGGCCTCATGGTGCACCTCCGGACCAGAGTATAGGACATTCTTTACGCAGGGATCAATAGCGGGACGGTGTTCGGGCGCATCGCGGGGCGCAATGCTGCGACAATAGCCCAAGGAAAATAAAGTCGTTCCAGAAAAAGCGGAATGAAATCGCTGGTCGGACTGTATGAGACGGTATGAGTAAATTATCCCGTGAAGCCGACACGATTCTTCGTGGGCATTGCACCTGGTGCGGCTACTGATTTCCGGGCGCGCATGGTTGCGCGAGATCTTAGAGAGCAAATTCAGTATTCAGCAAAAAGCACTATGTCTGCTGGACCAGAACTTTGAAAAGTGCGAAAGGAGCAGATACTTGTGAAACAAATAAGGATCCCGGCGGTTTTCATGCGCGGCGGCACCAGCAATGCAATCGTGTTTCACCGGCGCGATCTCCCGCGAGATCGTGCGTCGTGGGATGAAATTTTCCTCGCCGCGATCGGCAGCCCTGACCCTTACGGTCGCCAGCTCGATGGCATGGGCGGCGGAATCTCTTCGTTGTCCAAGATATGCGTTATTGGGCCCTCGAGGCGCCCCGACGCGGACATCGATTACACTTTCGCGCAAGTGCAGGTCAAGAAAGCAGCGGTCAGCTACCGTACTGCTTGCGGCAACATGTCCTCCGCGATGGGGCCGTTCGCGGTCGATGAAGGTTTGGTGAAAGTTTCCGGCAAGGAAGCCCTAGTACGCATATACAACACTAACACAAAGAAGATCATCCGCGCACACTTCGCACTCGATGACGGCAAGGCGGCGGTTGACGGAGATCTCGCCATACCTGGCGTCGCCGGGACTGGTGCGCCGGTGCGTCTTGAGTTCTGCGAACCTGGGGGTGCCATCACTGGCAAGTTGCTGCCCACTGGCAACGTAATCGATACTCTCGATGTGCCAGGCGTCGGTAAGATTCGTGCTTCGCTGATCGATGCCGCCAATGCGAGTTGTTTTTTTACTGCGGCTGACCTCGGACTATCCGGTACTGAAATGCCGGAAGTGCTTGATGCGTCAACGGAACTCCTTCAGAAGCTCATGAAGATTCGTATTGCAGCTTCGATCGCAATGGGCATCGGCAAAGACGCTAAAGATGCTGCAAACAATCTTTCAGTGCCCTTTATCGGCTTTGTATCCGGCCCGCAGGATGCGCAGACGATATCGGGCCAGAAGATCAGGGGCGATAGTGTAGATCTCACCGCGCGTATGCTTTCCAACGGCCAGCCGCATCGCGCATTGCCGCTCACGGTGTCGTTGTGCATGGCGGTCGCAGCGCGCATTAAGGGCAGCATCGTCAATCAGGTCGCGCGCGCGCATTCAGATCTGAACGCGAAGATAAGGATCGCGATGCCGTCAGGCGTGATGGCAGTGGCGGCAAGGGTGAGGCAAGTGAACGGCGCGTGGCATGCCGAGTCTGGCGAGTTCTATCGCACGCAGCGCCGCATGTTTGACGGTTATGTGTACGTGCGCGCTTCGCGTGTGCCAGGAGTGGTCGCCAAATCAAAGGAAACGTTCGCTCCCGCGGCGGAAGCCAAGTTCTGATGGCGGGCTCAACAGTTTGGGGACAAACGTGATAAGCGATTAACGAGGAATCGAACGTCGGGGTTCTTCCCGGCTGCGGGTGATTACGAGCCTTCGATACACATGCAGAGGAGTTACCAATATATTCAGGAAGTGATTCCCGCTGCCAGTGCTGCGGAGAGTGGTGCAATGGAGGGCAATTCCTCGATGTGCTCGACAATATTGAGGATGGACTCGATAGCGCGGCTATCGCATGACTCCGCTGTGAGGCATCGGAACTTCTCTTTAACCTCATCTTCGCTACATGGGTCAGCGGGCGTACCATGCGCATCCAGTAGGCTGGCTTCAAGCTGGGTGCCGTTGCTGAGATGAACCTCGACTTTGGCAGCCCTGTGGCGCGGATACTTGGCTTCCATCTCAGGATCGACATACGATTCGACACGGCGCGCTAAATCACACACCGTCGGATTATCCAATGCGCTGTTCTCGAATGAACGCGGATCCTTGGGGTCGGCTGCGAGCGCAACCGCGGCAACGAACGGCAAACTATATTGAGCTGCCATGGTTTCTTTGGGGGAAGAAATCGCACCGTTTAAGGCGACGGCGCGGCTATTAATGCCGACGCGAATGTTTTTGATCGCAGCCGGTTGTAGATCATACTTGTCGCGCAGTGATTTCAGCGCCTGGGCTGTAGTATGCAACGCGCCACAAAACGGATATACCTTGGTCCAGATGTGGCAGATGATGTAATCGTGCCCGAGTTTGTCGACGAGCTGCGTGGGGTTCGCCTTTTCTCCACCGAATACTTCGAGGAGTCCAAAACGGCCGTCGATCGCCGCAGCCGGAGCCGTGAATTCTCGTTCCGCCAGCAGGCACGCCAAGACGCCGGATTCAGCAGCGCGGCCTGCATGCAACCGCTTGATCATGCCGCCGTTACCTTGGGTAAAGCTCTTGATTCCTGCGGCATTGGAACACGCAATGCCAACTGCGTTCATAATCTGTTCGTGCGAAAGCTCCATCAACACACCAGCCGCCACCGCAGCGCCAACTGGCCCGGCTATACCGGTAATGTGAAAGCCCCACGCGGCTTCTCCGATGGCCCGGCTGAGTCGCACCATTGCCTCATATCCCGCGATTAGCCCGAGCAGCACGCGTTCGCCCGATGCGCCGCAATGCTCAGCAGCCGCAAGCGCCGCGGGAATCACCACAGATCCAGGATGCACATGCCCCAAGATGTCATCTAGTTCGATGCCATGCATCGCAGTGCCGTTGCAGAGTGCCGCCCGCGCCGGGGCGATCGACTCGAGACGACCAAATACGCTGGCTTTGCCTCGCGATTCTTCGGCAAACGCAACGTCGGCAGTTATCTTGCCCCATGGCATCTTGGCGCCATAAAGTCCGCATCCTAAACCATCAAGCAACCGGTTACGCGCCTCACGCGGTACGCGCTTATCCAAGCCATTCAGCGTAAGTTGTGTCAGATGTTCGATCAGTCGCTGCGATTGCTCACCGGCTACCGGCGCTACATTGACATCGTTCATGAGTTGCCCTTTCCTTTATTATGGGGCGTTAGCGGTGGCTCCACTGGTTTAGACAGAAAGAGTGTTTTGCCTAAGTGTTGAACTGCGGTGGAAAATTCGACTCTGGTTGGCATGTTGTCCGGGGCGCCGGTAATTGCAGGTCGGATTGAGGCGGGATCGCAGAAAACCGGCGCCAGGCGCCTCCGACACCGGTTGCGGGAGAAATCGACTTGCCAGGATGCGCTCAGAGCCACGCAAATGCTCAAGTCCATATTGAGTCCTTACCCGCTTTCGGGGATATTGTCAAGTTTGGTGTATGGCGTATTGATCAAGCGGCGGCTCTGCTGACTTCGGTTTTGCATCGATGATGCCCTGCTTGCAGTTCGACGCCATTGGCAGTAATCTTTGAAAAGACGGCGCGTACAACCAAGCGGCGTCCAGTTGCACTTCGAGCTTAGATCCGCGAAATCATACATAGGGAATACGGGATGACTCCAATAGCGGGTAAGAAGGATGTGAGCTGGACCCTAGCCAAGCATATGGTGAACGCCGACTTCGAGAATCTTCCGCAGGAGGTGGTAGACGTCACCAAGAAATCGATTCTTGACACCCTGGGCGTCATGGCCGCTGCCAGCGGCATCATTCCTGAGTGCAAAATACTGGTGGATCTGGTAACGGAAGCGGGAGGGAGAGGGGAGAGCAGCATCATCGGTTTTGGCGCACGAGTGCCTGCCTGGATGGCCGCCTTCGCCAACGGCGCGTTGGGTCACTGTCTTGACTTTGATGATTTGTTCTACGAGGCTCAAACCCATCCGAGCAGCCCGGTTGTAGCGGCGAGTATGGCCGTTGCCGAGCGGCTAGACAATGTCTCGGGGAAGGAGTTTTTGACAGCTGTCGCCTTGGGAAACGATTTGATCTGCCGGATGAATCTGGCCATGAAATGGAAAATGGATTGGAGCCCCACCACTGTCTTAGGTGTCTTCGGGGCTACTGCTGCTTCCGGTAAACTGCTCAAACTGGATGAAGAGCGCCTGGTCAGTGCTTTGGGCATCGCGCTCCACGAGGCCGCGGGCACCCAGGAGATGCGATATAGCGTGGGGAATCATCTGGGTGGAATGCGCGACGGCTATCCTGCTCGAGGCGGAGTGCTTTCCGCGCTAATGGCAAAACAAGGCATCATCGGTCCGGAGAACTGCTTTGAGGGACGGGCCGGGCTGTACAACGTTTATTTCGGAGGCGATTTCAAGAGGGAGGCCCTTACCGGCAACCTCGGCAAACAATTTCTAGGCACAAAGGTTGGCATCAAGGCATGGCCCACCTGCGGAACATCTCATGTCTATATAGACGCCACCTTGAGGATCGTCAACGAACAGGATCTTCGTCCGCAGGATATAGAGGCAATCAACCTGTACGTGGGTGACTTTGCCATGCTCCACTGTCAACCAATAGAGGAAAGGCGTTGTCCCCAGACCACTCCTGACGCGAAATACAGTATTCCGTTTGTCTCGGCTATTGCTGCTACCAAGAGAAGAGTGGCCATCAGCGACCTGACCCTTGAGGGTATCAAAGATGCAGCCGTGCTCCAGACGGCGCAAAAGGTAAGCCTCAAGCTTGATGCCAGATTTAATTTCGATCGCGGCAATTCTGATCGGGGCGAACCGCCAGGTATGGTGGAAATAGTAACCAAGGCGGGAAAATCCTATTCAAAGCAGCTGGAATTCGGATATGGCGATCCGCGCAACCCCGTCAGCGGAGAGGATGTCATCCAAAAATTCCGTGACTGTATTTCTTACTCGGCGAAGCCTGTATCCAAAAAAGCAGCGGAGCGGATTATCGAGATGGTGATGACGATGGAGAAAGTGGAGAACATCGCTCATATAGTCCGCCTGCTGGGGTAACTGCCGAACCTGGCTTTACAGAGGGGTTTCACATGCAACTAAAGGGTAAGACTGCGCTGGTTGCCGGCGCCAGCCGCAACATAGGCAAAGCCATAGCGCTCACCTTTGCCCGAGAAGGGGCCGACCTCATTCTCGTAGCGAACAAGTCGGGCGACGAACTTCAACAGGTAACCAACGAGTGCGAGGCTTTTGGCGTGCAAGCGCTGCCACTACAGGCAGATGTCGGCAACCACGAGGAAGTTGACCGTATGGTGGAGTTGGGCATGCGCCGTTTCGGCAAGGTGGACACGCTGGTGAGCGTAGCCGCAATACGGCCTCACAAGTATTTCCGGGAGATCAGCTACGATGAGTGGCACCAAGTGTTCGCCGTAAACCTCCACTCAACCTTCTATTTGGCCAAGGCCCTTGCTCCGACGATGATGCAACGCAAGAGCGGAAATATCATCGCCCTGGGCGGATTGTCCGCCCTGACTGCACAGCCTCTTCAAGCCCTCGTAGCGGCGACCAAGCATGGTCTGTATGGGCTTATCAAGTCGCTGGCGCTGGAGCTTGGGCCGTACGGCATACGGGCCAACCTTATCGCCGTGGGGCTCATAGACACCGAGCGGCGCAACCCCGAATGGTATCCGGAGGCGGCGGGCGGCCGCCCCGAAAGCGAAACCTCCGCCTGGCGTGTAGAGCAAACCGTATTAGGACGAAAGGGTACACCTCAAGACGTGGCAAACGTAGCATTGTTCCTGGCTTCCGACCAGTCCTCCTACGTCACGGGAGATCGCATTGTTTGTGCCGGCGGAAAATACATGTAGGCCTCCTTTTTCAGCAGCATGCCTCCGCGGCGGACGTGCATGACTTCGATTTATCGGACCGCGTCATTCATGATGCGTTTAGGATGCATTCCGGCTGGCTCCTCGGGTGGTGGATGATTGTTTCGCAACTCCACCTTACCACTCGAATCGAGCCAGCTGTTTTCTTCATCACATCAAACATCTTACCCCAGCAACCGAATTATCTCCGCCACATCCGTCACCTCATGCAGGCGCAGTATCATGTCCTTTGCCTGCTCCGTCCGCTCCCTGGTTAACGGCTTCGGCCCGTACTGCACGCATTCGCGGTACCTCTCCACCATCTCCTCCGTCGATTGCGGATTGTCCGGGTGCCCTTTTGCCGCCAGGACCCTCTGGGACTTCGCGGTCCGGCCGTCCTTGAGCTTCATCTCTACCCAGACGCCGTGCCGGCTGTCATCCATATCCGACTCCACCTTTCGTGCCAACTCGGCGTAGCGCCGGTTGCGCAGCGCCTCGTCCGTGAAGTGGGAGAACGAAAGCTTGCCGTCGATTATCGTGCAGGCCACAGCCCAGGGCAGGCTGAACTCGGTCTCGACGTGGTTCTTGGGGTTCTGGCGCAACTCCTTCGGCTCCACCATTATCCACAGTCGCGTCGTCCCGAAAACCTTGACCGCCTCAATCGACTCAGCGGTAACACCACCTTTCCCCATCAGCGAGAGCACCGCATCGAGGACCGGATGCACCACGGCCCCACAGGGATAGGCCTTAAAGCCAAGACGGGTCCCCAGGAACGTGCGCCCCAGGTCTCTGGTCGGTGCGTCCAGATCAACCTCCTCACTCTTGAAAATGAGAGGGTACAGGCCGAATTTCCCGGTCAAGAAATGATGCACGCCCGTGACGCCCAGCTTGGCCAGTTGGGCCGCCGTGATGCCGTTCCGCACCCCGAACCCCATCTGCATCCGGCAGCCCATGACACCTTCCACATTCGCCTGTTGGCTTCCCGTCGTCTGCGCGTAGGCGAGCCCCATAGCGTTCGTGAATTGCTCTTCGTCCAGCCCCATCAGCTTTGCTGCCACCATGGTCGCGCCGAACGCAGAGAAGACGTAGCTTGAGACCCAGCCCGTGTCGATAGCCGTGGGCGCTCCGGTTACCATCCTGGCCTGCACGTCAGTCGCGAGGGCGACCGCCGCCAACAGCGCTTTTCCATCTATACGCCCCAGATGTTCCGCCGTCGCGAGCGCAGCAGGCACCACGGCAGTGCCGATAGCATAGCCGTGACCTTCGTCGAGCCAGAACTTATCCTCATACTCGAGGGCCTTGGCAAAGGCCCCATTCGCCAGGCCAGCCAGGCTGGCAGGGACCCGGTCTCCAAAGCCGATGACCGTAGATTCCTCGCGTCCGCCCTGCTGGCGCACGAATGCTACGATGTTGTCCGAACCCGCCGCTCCGGCGCCTGCCACAGACGTGCCGAGGGCCCACAGCACCTCGCGGCGCGCCGCATCGACGACTTCCTCCGGCAGATCGGCGAAGGCTGTCTCCCGAACGTGTCGGACCAGTTGCTTTTCTATCGTCATCTTTCTCTCCTCTGTAGGGTAGGGAAATCAATACGCGCGTTGCGGTAAATTGTGCAGGCCCCGGGCGCGCCAAGTCAAACGCGCCCTGCGCTCAGGCGATCTCGGGAACTGATGGTAGGTGAGCGGCAGGCTGAAGACGTTAGCGGCAGCAATGCGCAGCAGGGCGTTCCGCTCGCGTGGTCATCGCTCGCGATGAAAGTGGCAAACCGGATGTCAACGCGCAACAGCCCCAAACGCTGAAGACGCGCCGCTCACCTCACGCCACACTGTCTCCGCAGAACAGTTTTCGAGATCCTATTCCGGCTTCACGCCGGCTTGCTTGACTACGGCATTCCATTTTCTTAGATCCTGCCCGACCTGCGTTGCGAAATCCTTTGGTGTTCCGCCCGCGGGCTCCATCCCGTCCGTCAAGAGGCGTTCCTTTATCTCCGGCAATTTGAGAACCTTGTTCATATTTCCATTCAGCAGATTGATGGCGGAAGCCGGCGTGGCGGCGGGAGCAAACATACCCACCCAGCCCACGACTTCAAAGCCCGGGAAACCTTGCTCGGCAATGGTCGGCACCTGCGGAGCAGCGGCGGATCGCTTGGAACTGGTAACGCCGAGCGCCCGCAGGCGGCCCGCTCTTGTTTGCACCAGGGCCGCGGGAAGCGTGGAGAAATAGAAGTGCACTTCGTTGCCGATGAGGGCGGAGATCGCCGGGCCGCCGCCCTTGTACGCCACGTGCTCCATCGGAGCTTTCGTCACGGATTTGAACAGTTCCGCGGCCAGGTGACCCAGCGATCCGACCCCGGCCCCTGAAAAGTTCAGCCCACCCTTGTTTGTCCGCGCGAGATCAATT
>JACQOI010000228.1 GCA_016202615.1 Betaproteobacteria bacterium | reverse complement strand
GCACAACACCACCGCGAACCCCTTCACCGGGCCGGATCCCAGCAAAAACAGCATGACGCCCGCGATCAGGGTAGTGAGGTTGGAATCGATGATAGTGCCCCACGCGCGTTCGTAGCCGGCATGGATCGCGGCCTGCGGCGTGTTGCCGTTACGCAATTCCTCGCGCACGCGCTCCTTGATCAGCACGTTGGCGTCGATCGCCATGCCGACGGTAAGCGCGATGCCCGCCACGCCGGGCAGGGTCAGCGTCGCCTGCAGCATCGACAGCAGCGCGATCAGGAACAGCTCGTTTATGGCGAGGGAAACGATCGAGATCGCGCCGAATATCAGGTAATACGCGATCATGAATACAGCGATCGCGGTAAAGCCGATCCACGTCGAACGAAAGCCGATCTTGATATTTTCGGCGCCGAGGCTGGGACCGACGGTGCGCTCCTCGATGATGTCCATCGGCGCCGCCAGAGCCCCGGCGCGCAGCAGCAGCGCGAGATCGTTGGCTTCGCGCGACGTCCTGCTGCCCGTGATCTGGAAACGCCCGCCGAGTTCGGACTGGATCGTCGGCGCAGTGACCACTTCCGGCTTGCCTTTTTCGATCAGCAGGATCGCCATGCGGCGCTTGACCGCCTCGCGTGTAACATCGCGCATGATGCGAGCGCCCTGTCCGTCGAGCTCGACGGATACGACCGGCTGCTGCGTCTGCTGGTCGAAGGTCGGGGCGGCATTGGTCAGGCGCTCGCCGGTGAGGATCACCTGCTTGGACAGCAACAATGCCTCGGTGGCGGCGCCGTGGCGCTCGATGAACAACTCGGTGCCAAACGGAACGTTGCCCGCCTTGGCGGCCTCGATTTTCTGCGGATCGTAGTCGCGCGATCCGGGATCGCCGGCGTGGGCCTCGACCATGCGGACCTCGAGGCTGGCGGTGCGGCCGAGAATATCCTTGGCGCGCGCCGTGTCCTGCACGCCGGGCAGCTGCACCACGATGCGTTCGGCGCCCTGCTGCTGAATGATCGGCTCGGCAACACCGAGCTCGTTGACGCGGTTCCTGAGGGTCGTGATGTTCTGCTCGATCGCCGATTTCTGGGTTTCATTCTGCGCCTGCGCGGTGAGCGTTCCGGTAATCCGGAACTCGCCGCCCTCGTCCGCGGTTTTCAACAGCAGATCCGGCGCGATGGTCTCGATCTCGCGCTGCGCCTTGTCGCGCATCGCGGCGTCACGGAACTTGACGACGATGGCCTGCCCGTCGCGGGCGATGCCGGCATAGGGGGTTTTCTTTTCACGCAGCGTATTGCGGATGTACCCGATCTGGCCGTCGAGGCGCTTGCTCAACGCGGCCGGCAGGTCGACCTGCAGCAGGAAGTGGATGCCGCCGCGCAGATCGAGGCCGAGATACATCGGCAGCGCGCCGAGGCTGGTCAGCCACTGCGGGGAGTCGGAAATCAGGTTCAGCGCCAGGATGAAAGACGGATTCTCGCGGTCGGGATTGAGCGCCTGATCCAGCGTGTCTTTGGCCTTGAGCTGCGAATCGGTGTCCTTGAACCTGACCTTGATGCTGCCGGGATCGGTGAAAATACCGTCCAGCACGATGCCGCCGGACCTGAGCGCACGTTCCACCGTGTCCATCACGGCGGTGTCGATCTTCGCGGTCGCCCTGAGCGCGGAAATCTGCACGGCGGGCACCTCGCCGAAAAAATTCGGCAGCGTGAAGATCACACTGAGCACCAGCGCCAGGCCGATGATGATGTACTTCCAGAGCGGGTAGCGGTTCATGGCGTTGCCGAGAGGAGTGAGGAGTGAGGGGTGAAGGGTAGCGCAGCATAACCGCTGCGCGTTTTTGCCTCTCGCCCCCCGCCTCTCGCCTCTCGTTTCACTCGATAGCCTTGATCGTGCCCTTGGGCAGCACCAACTGCACCGACGGGCGTTGCACCCTGATTTCGACGTTGTCGGCGATCTGCAGCGTCACGTAGTTGTCGGCGATCTTGCTGATCCTGCCGAGCACGCCGCCGGCGGCAATCACTTCGTCGCCCTTCTGCAGCGCTTCGATCATCGTCTTATGCTCTTTGGCGCGCTTCATTTGCGGCCGGATCATGATGAAGTAGAGCACCACGAACATCAGGATGATCGGGAGCAGCGACCACAGGTCGGCTCCGGCGGGCGCGCCCGACTGGGCCCAGGCTTCGTTGATTAACACCGGATTTTCTCCTCACATTAGAGGGTTGCGCGGCGGAGTGTCAGCCACGACCCGCTAAAAGTTGGATATTTTAGCACGATGACGCACGCAAGTCCCTAAATTCACCCACGAAGTCGGCAAGCCGCTGCCGCTCGACCGCGGTTCGCAGCTCGCGCATCAATGCGAGAAAGTAATAGAGGTTATGCCAGGTATTGAGCCGCGCGCCGAGAATTTCGTTCACCTTCTGCAAGTGGTGCAGGTAGGCGCGGGTGAAGCTGCGGCAGGTGTAGCAGCCGCATGCCGCGTCAAGCGGCCGCACGTCGTCGCGATACCGCGCATTCCTGAGCTTGATCGTGCCGTGGCGAGTGTATATCCAGCCGTTGCGCGCGTTACGCGTCGGCAGTACGCAATCGAACATGTCTATGCCTGAAGCGACTGCCGCAACCATGTCCTCCGGCGTGCCCACCCCCATCAGATAGCGCGGTTTGCCGGCCGGCAGCCGCGGTGCGGTGTGATTCAGTACGCGCCGCATCTCCCGCTTCGGCTCGCCGACCGACAGCCCGCCGATCGCGTAACCGTCGAAACCGATGCCGGTCAATCCATCGAGCGAACGATCGCGCAGCGTTTCATGCATGCCGCCCTGGACGATCCCGAATAGCGCGTTGGCGTTGCCGTGGTGCGCGCGTTTGCTGCGCTCGGCCCAGCGCAGGCTCAATTCCATCGAGTCGCGCGCCTGCTCCAGGTCGGCCGGATACGGCGTGCATTCGTCGAACACCATCACGATGTCGGCGTTGAACACGCGCTGGATGCGCATCGATTCTTCGGGCGTCAGCAAGCACGAATCGCCGTTGACCGGCGACTGGAATCTGACGCCCTCTTCGCTGATTTTGCGCAGCTCGCCGAGGCTGAATACCTGAAAGCCGCCTGAATCGGTGAGCAGCGGGCCGTCCCAGCCCATGAAGCGGTGCAGCCCGCCGTGCGCAGCTATCACTTCGAGCCCCGGGCGCAGCCACAGGTGAAACGTGTTGCCGAGCACGATCTGCGCGCCGATTTCTTTCAGTTCAGCCGGGCTCATCGCCTTCACCGTGCCGTAAGTGCCGACCGGCAGGAATGCCGGCGTTTCGACCGTGCCGTGCCCGAGCGTGAGCTTCCCCGCGCGCGCGGCGCCGTCGGTTGCGCTTACTGAAAACTTCATCAAGGATGAGCCGCCGATGAACGCCGATAAACGCCGATGAAAATCAAAAACAAGCCAAGAACACAGAATTCACAGAGAAAAAACAATTCCAATCGAAAGCCGATGATTCTGGTCTTTGCATCTCTCTGTGTTTTCCGTGATCTTTGCGGCCGAAGGGTCTGGGATTTTGGTCTGTCTGCATTTATCGGCGGTTGCTTCAGACCTGTGAGATGCCGTTCGCTCAAAACAATCCTTTTTGCTGCTGCACCCCTTCTTCCTTCTTCGCGTGCTTGAACGTCTGCGCGCCGTAGGCCATGTCGGGATATTGCGCGCGCTGCTTGCCGGAGAGCAGTCCTTCGATGGTCAGGATTTGTAGCTTCGGAAATGCGCCGTGATGCGGCGATTCGTACATGCCCGCCGCGGCGGCTTCCTTCACCATCTCCTTGGTCGGTGATGCGAGCGTGACGAACAATCCGATCGCGGCTTTCTCGCGTGACAGCACGCCTTTCAGATCGCGCACCATCGCCGCGCCGACGGTCTCGCCGCCCTTGACCGACACCACGATCTTCTCGGTCTTGGATTTGGCGACTTCCGGGAAGATGAGTCCGTCGATGCCCTTGTCCGAGCCTTTGACCCCGCCCCGGTACGGCTGCGCGCCGACGAGCGACACCGCCCAGAGCTGAAACTGGTGCTTGTCGCGTGTGGCAAGATCACGCGCCGCTTCGAGATCGTGCGGCACGCCGATGACCTCGAAAGCATTTGGCCCTGCCTGCATCGCTTTCTTTGATCCGGGTGTAACAGCTTCGAGATACGGAAACGCCTTCTTCATGCGCCGCTCAATCAACGACACCGCAAGGTGCGTGATGTCGATCCCGATCCAGCGTCGCTTAAGCTTCTCCGCCGCATGCACCGCCGTGCCGCACCCACAAAACGGGTCGAGCACCACATCCCCTTCGTTCGATGAGACCTGGACGATGCGTTCAAGAAGGCCAAGAGGCTTTTGAGTCGGGTAACCTAAACGATCAGGATCAGTTGGTCCGTACCACTTAACATCCTCGTCAATACCTGTTTCGGTGCCTGCTACTGTACCTTCAGTATATGGTTGATAAGCCCAGATATCCTGTAGGACAGTGCCATCTCTTTCACCCAAGTATCGCACCATTATGGGCCATTCACTCTTCCCATCAATTTCAATAAGTCCGGCCTTGTAAAGCGCCTCCAGTTTCTCAACGCTATTTAGCTTTTTGTAGTCCTCTGGCATTAAGTCTTCATAAAAAGTCGGAACCGCCCAATGCCGTTTCTTTTTTGTAGGATTAAATCCCCTCCATACCTCTCCGGAAGGGCCTGAGGTCACACCCGCGCCCGTTAACACATTCCCTCCAGATGTAAACTTGTAGCGTCCGTCTAGTTGTTTGGTGTATCGGCTCTCAACGTGACCTCGCATGTAAGGCCGACGAATCAGGTTGAAGGTGTATGTTTCAAATTTTGTGTAAAACAAAATGATGTCATGAATGGGACCATAGGATTTTGTTGCGTTATGTGCCCCGGTTCTACGCCAAACGATTTCGTTTTTGAACTGCTCTTTACCGAACACGCCATCAAGTACGATCTTCAAGTAATGACTCGCGGTCGGATCGCAATGCAGATACAGGCTGCCGGTCGGCTTGAGCACGCGCTGCATTTCGAGCAGGCGGTTCGCCATCATGGTGAGGTACGCCATCATGTCGTTGGTGCCGAGGAAGTCGCGCAGCGCCTGCATCATCTGCGCGACGTCGGTGTTCGGCTGCTGCTGCAGTTCGAAGAACTCGCGCTCCGCCTGCGGCCCCCAGTGCCAGGTGTCCTCGAACGCCGTGATCTGCGCGTCCGACTCGTGGCCCTTTGGCGTCCTGAACAGCAGGTTGTAGTCGCGCTTGGAGTTGAACGGCGGGTCGAGGTAGATCAGATCGACCGTCTCGTCCTTGATCTCCTTGCGCAGGATTTCGAGGTTATCGCCGTAATAGAGCCGGTTCGTCATCGTTTTACCAGACGGCCTTCGGATAATGCTTTCTAACCAGCCGGTCGGACGTGACCAGCTCCGCATTGTCGAGCTCCGCTTGCGCCACGATCAGCCGGTCGAAGACGTCCCGGCTCCAGGTTAGTTCGAGAGCGCGCTCCGTAACCGTTTCCATCGAACGATCCTCGACCGCAAGGCCCAAGCGCCGCCGCAGGTCCATGATAATGGCCTTCGGCAGCGCCGTGACGCGCCCGATTTCCCGGAGGTATTGCAATTCCAGCAGGACGATCGGGCTGACACCGACTTGCTCGCGGTTGATCAGGCTTGCAGCGCGCTTGCTGAGGCGTTCGGTCTGGCCGCAATACAGCCAGACCGCGATATGCGTGTCGAGATAAACGCTCATTTAAGGCGTTTACGCCATTTCTTGCGCCACTTCGCCTCGTCGAAGGTCTTGACCTGCGCCAAACGGCCGGCGTCGCCCACGATGACGCCGGGCCTTTTGACCAGATTGGCAAGCTTCTCGCGCGCCTCGGCGGGCACGATACGTACCTTCTTGCCGCGCAGCTCGACTTCGACCGGCACCCCCTTCCTGATCACCTCGTCGATCACGCGGTAAAGGTCGGACCTTAGCTTGGTTGCGGTGATGGGCATGAATAAGATCCCTGGTAACAGCAGCGGTTATTCTGGCCCGGTCGCGTTACGTACGCAATCACAGTAAGATGCGTACGTTTCAGCCTGCCGCGGGCGGCGTAGCGATCGCGCAGCGTTCCATGCATGCCGCCCTGGACGATCCCGTTGACTTACCTCGCGCCGAGCACGCGCGACGCCTTGGCGACGTCCTTCGGCTTGACCCAGAAGATCGCGCCGCAGCGCCCCTTGCTCACGGCGACCGCGTCCATCGCGACCATGTTAATGCGGGCAATGGCGAGCTTGTCGCAGATCGCGGCGATCACGCCCGGCTTGTCGTCGCCCTGCGCAATGAAGACGGTCTTGCGCTTGCCGACCTTGAGTCCGAGCTTGCGCGCAACGCGCAGGAACTCGCCGGTATCGTAAGGAATGAAATCGACCTGCGCGCGCCCGGCGTCTGGAAAGCCGGAGAACGCGCGCAGATTGACGCCGGCGTCGCGCAATCCCTTGAGGATGCGGGCGCCCTGCCCGGCGCGGTTGGGGGTATGCATGCTGAAATAAGCGGCTTTGCGGATAGTGGTAGCCATAACGACCTCCTTATCTGGACAACCGGATTCAGCGGCGCGGCATCATCGCGTCCGTTGCAAGCCGGTCCCAATCAATTATGCGCTTCCCCGTAATCACTTGCAGCAGCCACGCAACCTCATTGCGATGGCCGCTGCCAAAAGCCCTTCTTCGGCCCGGCAACGATTACGGCCTGAGCCCTCCGGCCGGCTGGTTACTTCTTCTCTTTGGGCTTTTCCGGTTTCACCGGCTTGCCCGCGGCCTCGCCCGCGGCACGCAGGCTTTCGAGCGCGGCTTTCTGCATCTCGAGCGTCTTGATCGTCATCTGCACGAAGCCGGTGTTTATCGTGAGCCAGTTTTCGACCGACTTCAGCTCGCCGATTTTCTTTTCGATTTCCTCGATGTTAACGGTCGGCGTTATCATGCCGGGCAGCGGAAACGACAGCGGGTTCCACATTTTCTGCATGAAATCGAACCAATCCTTGGGCAAATCCTGCTCGGCCATGGCGGCCTCCTGTCGCAACACTAAAGTCAGCGATTACTTCGCCCGCGCGCCGGGCAGTGCGTATTTTCATCAGCCGGGGGGGGGGGGGTGGTAATCGCTATATGGCCGGCTGCGCCCGGACGGGTTATTGCCGGGCGGTGCGGTTCTGGTTCTGGTACTGGCGCAGCACGTAGTTCAGCCGGTCGCGTTCGGTCATCACTTTGAACGAGTAGCCGTTCTCGTTCTCTTCGGACGAGGCGCCGACGTACATCTGCAGTGCATCCGCGACGTCGCCGGTGCGGCGGATGTATTCCTTGAGCACCTTGGCGCCGACCAGGATGTTGGCTACCGGGTCGAACGCGACCTTCTCGCCGCCGAGCGGGTCGAATTTTTCGGTGTGGTAGCGCGGGATCACCTGCATCAAGCCCTTGGCGCCCATTACGCTCTCGGCGATCGGGTTGAAACGCGACTCGACCGAGATCACCGCGAGTATCAGTATCGGATCGAGCTTGAGCTCGGCACCGATGAGGTGGGACTTGGCCACGATATTGGTCGTCACTTCCGACGACACGCGATAACGCCGCGCCAGGTATTCGCCGATCGCACGGTACTTACCTTCGTTCCGGTCGATCGCGACCGGCGCCAGCCGGTCGCCCGGCAGGCCCACCATCTGGGTCAGATCGATGGCGCCTACGGCATGCATGACGGCGCTGATAAAGCGCGCACCACCGTATTGGTTATGCAGGATGATGCTGAGAGAGGCGAGGCAGGCCAGTAAAGCGAAGCTGGCCACTGTGTTGCGCGCCCACTGGGCAAAGCGCGGCGCGCCGTGATCGTAAAACCGTGCGGGGTGTGATTTTGCCATGACGCAAAACCTCCTTTCGTAAATCGCCGGCCAAGTTGCCGCCGGCGGACATTACCTTGCTGCGGTAACGGATCTCCTCAGTACAACAGGTTCAAATTACAAACCACTATAACTTGTGGTCTGCCCGAAAAATTTTGGCAATTCTAGTGGTTTAGCCAGTTATCTGCAACAGGAATTTTTTGCCATTGAGCATGAGCCCAATCCCTGTGAGGCCATGCATGGTGCATCGCAAAAGACGCGGCATTATATGCGTTTTCATGACCTTGTCAAATCGTTATGGTCCGCACATGAACCGCGATGTTGCATTGCAAACAGGGGAATTGTGAGGCCAGACTTCAACCAACCGGCAGTTTCGACCGCAATCCAGGGCGCCGGTTCCGGTGTTTTTCGACGATTTACGACAATGTTTTTATATGCATATCAGCAGGTTAGGATAGGAACCTTGATCAGGCACCGTCACGGTTTTGCCAAGTCCTTGAGCGAATCCGGTAGCGGATAATCCGGGTAGCGCTTGCGGAACTCGGCAAAACTCGTCCTGGCTTCCTCGAGCTTGCCTTGTTTGCGCAGCGATTCGATCTGTTCGAGCCATTTCTCGGGGGGCAGGTTGACGTAAGTCTGGATTGCGCCCGCCATCTGAGGCGCAGGTCGTGGCGCCACCGGCTTCGCAGCCGGAACGGGCGCCGGTTTCGCGGCCGGTGGAGCGGGTACCGCCTGCACGCGTGCCCGCTCCGACTCGCGCGCGGCGCTGTCCGCGCTGATTGCTTCCGACCTGAGCTGGGCCTTGGCTTCAGATGCGGCGCCGGCCGCCGGCGCGGGAGCCGTCGCAGGAGCAGCGGCAGGCACCGGCGCGCGCGCCGCGGCTTCGGCTGGGCGGGAGGGCTTGGCCTCCGCCAGCCGCCGGTCGGCCTCGGCACTCACAGCACCAACCTCACGCCGTGCTTCTTCTTTGCCTGACTGGCGCGCCTTCTCAGCCGGCGCGGTCACCTTGTTGTCGCGCGCGTCGGCAACACCCGGAAACGCGTCAGGCGGCGCGCGCTTGGCAAGCGGCGCCGGCGCGGATGAAGCGGTGGCTGCGACCTGGTCGGCTTCAACCGTGTCTTTTCGCAACGGAACGATTGCAGCACTCTGGCCGGCGGCAGGCTTACGGTCCGTGTCCGCCGGCGGCGCCTCGGCGCGCGGCGGCGGCGTGATTGCGGGCGGGCCTTCCTCGTCGATCAGCGTCACCAGGCTCACGGACAGCACGATCAACGCCGCAATCGACAGCGGCACCCGCCACGAGCGGCTGAACGGTGAGCCCGCCAGTCGCGGTTTGGACGCAACCGCGCGCCGCGCAGCGGCGCGGATCGCATCGTCGAGCGCGGGCGGCGGTTCGTCGTGCGCGGCGGCGCGGTACAGCGCGGCCAGCTGCTCGTCACGCTCGATGTCGTTGCGTGGTGCTTCGCTCATTCCCGCATTCCCTGGCGTAACCTGGCGATCGCATAGCGCAACCGACTTTTGGCGGTTTCGCGGCTCACGCCCGTGGCCTCGGCTATTTCCTCGATGCTCATGTCTGACTCCTGCTGCAGCAAGAACGCTTCGCGCTGCGCCTGCGGCAGCGCGTCGATCAGTTGCAGCAGCCGCTGCGCCTGCTGCCTGGCGTCGGCGGTTATCGCCGGATCGTCGTTGCGGCCGCCGGCGATGCCATCCAGCGCCGGGCCGTCCACGTCGTCGAACGACATCGGCACGCCGCCCGCCTGCGCGCGATAGTGATCGATCAGCCGGTTGTGCGCGAGGCGGTAAAGATAGGTCGTGAACTTGGCCTGGACCGTGTAGGCCGCGCGTGCGCGGATCAGGTTCATCCACACCTCCTGGAACAGTTCTTCCGCGACGCCGCGGCTGCCGCACTGCCGCAGCACGTAGCGGAATAAGCCGCCCTTGTGGCGGCCGTAGAGCACGTCGAACGCGCCGGCATCGCCATCGCGATAACGCTCCATCAGCTCTTCGTCGCTGGCGGCATGGGCCTGAGGCATAACGGGTTGCCAGTATGAGCAATGACGCTCATCCCGGCAACCCCAGCTTGCCGTCGCGCCACCCGTCACGCCTCTCCCCTTTCGCCTCTCCCGTTACTAGCGTGGATCAGGCACGAACTGTCCCGGAAACGGGCTCGGTCTCGCGATGCGCGGGGCATCCTTGATTACGCCCTGCGCCACCAGGTTGCGGTAGCTGTCGTAGTAGATCGTGATCACTTCGTCCGGCGTCTGCGAAGCGCGCTCGAAGTTGGCGTAGCGCACCACCGAAGTCTCGCTCCTGCCGTGGCCGGTGCCGAGGCTTTTTTCGGGCATCCGCGGCTGCGGCACGACGGTCGATGCCTGCGGCGCAGCGGCATCCGCAGCCGCTCCGCGGGTGGCTTCCTTGGCAGAATCTTCGGATTCTGCGGCCGGTGCGCCGGCAGCCGGCGCTTTGCGCCGCTGCCGGTAGTCGCGCAGCACGCCGACCGCGGGCTCGGGCTTCTTGCGAAACACCGCGACGCCGATCACGCCGACGTTGTCGGGACGACCGGTACGCGCCGCGTAGGAATTGTTGAGCTCGGTGAAAAAGAACGCGGCGACGCGCTGCAGGCTCTTGCGCCAGCCCTTGATGCCGAACGTAGTGTACGGACTCAGCACGTAGCCGGTCTGGCTCCAGTTGGCGGTCTCGCCCGACACCGCGTTGACGCCGTCGACCGAGATCACCGTCAGGATCTCGCCCGGCTGGTTGTTGCGGATGCTGACCTGGTATTCGTTGCCCGGCTTGCCGACGACGTAATGGCGGCCCTCGTGGTAGTGCACCGGCAGCGTGCGGTTCTCGGCGCGATCGTAAATCGTCACGTCGGCGAGGCCGCCCACCGCCAGCGCCGGGCCGGCACAGCCCAACATCAAGACTGCTACAATTAGCGCTTGTTTCATGGTTTTTTTCTCCTTTACGGGCTGTTACGTTGAACCTCCAGGAAATGTCAGCGTTATAAACGCAACCCGGCCTGAAATGGGGTTAAACCACGCTTGAACCGTCCCGGCCGCCTCTCTATACTCGAAACAACCCGCTTCGAATCGAAAGGAAGTTCGCGATGCCCAAATACGTTACGGATGCGATACGCACCATTGCCCTGGTCGGTCATGGGGCGGCCGGCAAAACCACGCTGGCCGAGGCGCTGCTGCACCAGGCGGGAGCGATACCCGCGCCGGGCAGCGTCGAAAAAGGCACTACGGTGTGTGACTTCGACCCGCTCGAGAAGGAATTCAAGCACTCGCTCGCGAGCGCCATCGTCAACTTCGCGCACCTCGACACCCACATCCACCTGATCGACACGCCCGGCTACCCGGATTTCCTCGGCCAGTCCTTGAACGCGCTCGCCGCGGTCGAAACCGCCGCGGTGGTGATCAACGCGCAGAACGGCCTCGAGATGGTGACCCAGCGCATGATGCAGTGGGCGCGCGAGCGCGGGCTGTGCCGCATGATTATCGTCAACAAGATCGACGCCGAAAACGTCGACCTGCCCGGGCTGCTCGCCAACATCCGGGAAGCATTCGGCAAGGAGTGCCTGCCGATCAACCTGCCCGCGGGCGGCAACCAGAAAGTTGTCGACTGCTTTTTCAACCCCTCGGGCGAGTCGGACTTCTCATCCGTCGAGAACGCGCACCGCGCGCTGGTCGAACAGGTGGTCGAAGTCGACGAAAAACTGATGGAGCTCTACCTTGAGCAGGGCGAGATCAGCGCCGAGCAACTGCACGCGCCGTTCGAGCAGGCGCTGCGCGACGGCCACCTGGTGCCGGTGTGCTTCGTATCGGCGCGTAACGGCGCCGGCGTGGCCGAGCTGCTCGACGTATTTGCCAAGCTGATGCCGAACCCGGCCGAAGGCAACCCGCCGCCGTTCTACAAGGGTGAGGCGGCGAATGCGGTCGAAATCCGCGCCGAGCCCGATCCGAAAAAGCACGTGCTCGCGCATGTATTCAAAATCGTGATCGATCCGTTCGTCGGCAAGCTCGCGGCATTCCGCGTATTCCAGGGCACGATCCGGCGCGACTCGCAGCTTTTCATCGGCGACGGCCGCAAGCCGTTCAAGGTCGGACACTTGTTCCTGCTGCAGGGCAAGGAGCACGTCGAAACGGACGCGTGCGTGCCGGGCGACATCGCGGCAGTGACCAAGGTCGACGAAATCGAGCTCGACGCGGTGCTGCACGATACCCGCGACGAAGACAACATCCACTTGAAGCCAGTGCAGTATCCGGTGCCGATGCACGCGCTCGCGCTGGAACTCAAACGCCGCGGCGACGAGCAGCGGCTCTCCGAGGTGCTCCACAAGCTCGCCGCCGAAGACCCGTGTTTCCGCGTCGATCACAGCGGCAACGAAACCGTGATCAGCGGCCTCGGCGACCTGCACATGCGCTACATCCTCGACAAGATGCAGAAGCAATACCACGTCGAGGTCGCGACCAAGCCGCCGCGCATCCCGTACCGCGAGACGGTGACGGCCAAGGCCGAAGGCCACCATCGCCACAAGAAGCAGACCGGCGGCGCCGGCCAGTTCGGCGAAGTGTATCTGCGCATCGAGCCGCTGGCGCGCGGCAAGGGCTTCGAGTTCGTCGACGCAGTCAAAGGCGGCACAATTCCGTCGCAGTTCCTGCCGGCGGTCGAAAAAGGCGTGCGCGAAGTGCTGACTGCCGGCCCGATTGCGGGCTACCAGATGCAGGACGTGCGCGTGATCGTTTACGACGGCAAGCACCACCCCGTCGATTCGAAGGAAGTCGCGTTCGTCGCCGCCGGCAAGAAAGCATTTCTCGACGCGATACTGAAGGCGCGGCCGATCGTGCTCGAGCCCATTGTCAACATCGAGATCAATGCGCCGGAAGCCAACATGGGCGACATCGCCGGCGACATCTCAGCGAAACGCGGCCAGATCAGCGGCACGCAAAGCGCGGTGGCGGGAATGGTGACGATCACCGGCCGCGTGCCGTTGTCGGAACTCAACAACTACCAGGCACGCCTCAAATCGGTGACCGCAGGACAAGGTTCATACGTGATCGAGCTTTCGCACTACGAGCCGGTGCCGGCCCACGTGCAGCAGCAACTCACTTCGCAGCACAAGCAGGTGGAAGACGAACAATAGAGACGGTACCGGCGCGGCGGTGAGCGCTCTCGCCCCGGTGCTGACTCCGCACGGGCACCTCGTCCTCGCACCGGCGGAAGACGCTCCCGCGCTGCCCCCCGACCTCTTGCACAGGCTCCAGCAGTCTTTTGCACGCGGCCCCGGTCACGGGCTCTTGCAGCTCGGCGCGGGCGAGGTCGGCACCGCATTGCCACCTGTTTTCGGCTACTGGCGCGAGCTCGGCACGCACTACGTGACGGCCGTCTGTACCGCGCCGGACGTGGAAGAGCGCCGCGCAGCGGCGCAGATCCCCGCCCCGCCGCCAGAAGAACTTGAAACGCTCGCCGCGGCCGCGCCGCCGATGATTGGCGCGGAGTATCTGACGGTGTCCGTTCTGCGAGCGCTGTGGGAAGAACTCGACGCGGCGTTCCGCACGGAGTTGTCCGAGTCGAAGGCGCCGATTCAGGATTTCCTCAAGCGCCGCAGCCCGGCCTGGAACCTCGTCGGCCGCGTCCACTTCAACCTTGCCGAAAACCGCAAGGACGACGCGGCGCCGTTCGCGTTCCTCGCGACCTACACCCCGCGGCTGTCGGCGCATGCGAAGGCCCAGCATCTGCCGCTGGGTCAGGCCTTGCGTGAGTACGCGGGCGCGGCGAACAAGGAACGGCTCCTGTCGCTGCTGTTGCCGGTCCAGCGCGCGGCGGAGAAGTGCCCGTGGCTAAAAGCGATGATCGACGCGGGCGAGATCTTTCACCCGCTGCGCTGGACGCCCGCGGACGCAATCCGGCTGCTCACGGACATGCCGCTTTTGGAGACGGCGGGAGTCGTGGTGCGCGTGCCGGGCGCCTGGAGAGCGGGCCGCCCGCCGCGTCCCCAAGTGAGCGCCACGGTCGGCGGTAAAGCGCCGTCCGCGCTTGGCACAGACGCCCTCCTTGACTTCCGCATGGAGCTCACGCTTGACGGCGAGCGGTTGTCCGCCAGCGAAATCTCGAAGCTCCTCGCGGGCTCCGACGGCCTTCAGCTCATCCGCGGGCGTTGGGTCGAGGTCAATCGAGAGAAGCTCGGGCGGATGCTCGACCAGTTTCGCCAGGTCGAGCAAGCCGCTGCGCAGGGCGGCCTCAGCTTCGCCGAGTCGATGCGCATGCTCGCCGGCGCGAAT
>JACQOI010000227.1 GCA_016202615.1 Betaproteobacteria bacterium | reverse complement strand
GCGCCGGCACGGGTTGAAGACGCTCGACTTCAGCGACAACGAGCTCGCCAAGCTGCACGTGCGCCATCTGGTAGGCGGCCACGCGCCGAATGTCGAGCACGAGACCCTGTACCGCTTCGAGTTCCCCGAGCGTCCCGGCGCGCTGATGAAGTTCCTGAACAGCATGCGCCACGGCTGGAACATTAGCCTGTTCCATTACCGCAACCACGGCGCTGACTATGGCCGCGTGCTGGTCGGCATGCAGGTGCCGACGCGCGACAAGGCGGCGTTCAAGGCATTCTTGTCGAAGCTTGGCTATCCGCACTCGGAAGAGACACGGAATCCGGCATATCGGATGTTTCTCGCCTAGCAGCCTGTAACAGGCCGTACAGGTTGCTAGCGCTGCGGGAGCTTGCGGAAAAGTAGGCTCAGGCCCGCTGCAGACGATACGCGCGGTGTCGCGTACCGGTTGTTGCTGGAAAGCCGCTTTATTGCGCCGGCCGGTTTTTCAGCAGCACGCGGCCGTCGTTTTCGACCACGACGTTGCTGGCGACGCTGCGCGCCGGTTTCAACGCGCCCAGCATGCCGTTGCGTGCGGCCTCGGCGAGCAGCCGCGTGACGTCGAGCGGCGCATCCTCGGGAGCGGCAATCAGGAAACGTAAGCCATCAGTGCCGCGGTCGCTGATTTCGATGGATTTGCCCGGCGCCACTACCATGCTGCCGTCCGGCAGTACCGTCAGGCCACACTGCGCCGTATCGCCCCCTGCCACGCCGCCGTCGCTGGTTGCGGTGCGTTGATCACAAACTTTGCCCGCGACATTGATCGTGGCGGAGCCGAAGCGGTCCGCGAGCAGTTGCGCGTTGCCGGCCTGCAGCACGGCGGCGACAAAGGCGTCGATTTCGCTTTGCACGCTGGGTGTGATCACCGGGGTCGGGATGACCGTGTGCGGAGCGCCTGGGTTGGCGGGCCCGCCGGTGCCGGTACTTACCAGCGGCTGATTCCTGGCCACCGACGCGGTCAGTAGATTGTTGGTGGTTAGAGACAGTGGCGGCGCCGCCATAACCAGTCCGGTAGCAGCACAGCAGACGGCAGCAACTATTGATTTCACATGGTTTTTCATTATCGCGTTCTCCTCGGACACGGGGTTGACATCCGTTCACGGGAAGACGCGCAAGGTTCATGCCGGGCCTTGCCGCGGCATAACGGGGCATCAACCGTGATTTACGTCACTAAACCGACGCACCGCCGGCTGCCTCAGGTGTCGAAGTGCAGACAGTGGTGTCACTGGGTACAGCCATTCAAGCCGCGCATTCATGGCGAGCGGCACGGGCACGGGGTTGTCCCGGAAAATTTTCTCCGGTGCGATGCGGGTGGCGGTGGCATTGAATTTATCGCGCCGCGAACGGCACTCGTGATGGCGCGGTCCCAGGCTGGGCGATGCTTAATTTAGGGGCGCGCTGAATACCGGTTAAAATTAACGAACTATAAAAATATTCACAGACATGCCTCAGCTCATTATCGCGCTGGTCGCCGCACTGCTCTATACACTGCCCGCACAGGCTGCCAGTCAGGACGACAACTTTCTCGCCGCGCGTGAGGCATTTCGCGTCGGCAACGCGGTCAAGCTCGAGCGTTATGCGAAGTCGTTGCACGGCTACGTCCTCGAGCCGTACGTCGCGTACTGGCAGCTCAAGCTGCGGCTCGAGAACGCGGGCGCCGAAGAAGTGCAGGCGCTGCTCGCGCGCTTCAAAGGCGAGCCGGTGTCGGACCGACTGCGCGCCGACTGGCTCAAGGTGCTCGGCATGAAGCAGCAGTGGGATCTGTTCGATGCCGAGTATCCGCAGCTCGTCAACGGAGATGCCGAGCTTGGTTGCTTCGCGCTGCAGAGCAAATTACCTACCGACGCGGATGCGGCATTGCGCGCGGCGCGCGCATTCTGGTTCAGCGGCCGCGAGCAGCCCGACAGCTGCAATGCGCTGTTCGATATTCTTGCCGAGCGCGAGCAATTGACAATCGACGACGTGTGGTCGCGCATCCGGCTCGCGCTCGAAGCCGGCAACACCGGCGTCGCGCGCCGCATCGCCGAGTATCTGCCCGATGGCCAGCGGGCCGACACGCGCGCATGGGGCGGCATCGCGGTCAACGCGCAGGCGTATCTTGACAAGAAGGCGTTCAATCTCAAAACGCGTGCCGGGCGTGAAACTGCGATGTTCGCGGTGCATCGGCTGGCGCGTACCGCGCCGCCGCTCGCGGCGCAGCAGTGGACGAAGCTCGGCGAGCGCTTCTCGGAAGCCGAGCGCGGCTACGTGTGGGGACTGATCGCATTACTCGGCGCGCAGCGCCACGATCCGAATGCGTTGCGCTGGTACGCGCAGGCCGGCGATCTTACCGACCCGCAGCTGGCGTGGAAGGCGCGCACTGCGTTGCGCGCGCAAAGCTGGCCCGATGTATTGGCGGCGATCGATGCGATGTCGGCCAGGGAAAGCCAGGAGTCGGCGTGGCGCTACTGGAAAACGCGTGCGCTGAGGGCGCAGGGCCGTGCCGCCGAGGCTCAGGCGCTGCTCGCGCCGCTCGCGGCCGAATTCAGTTTCTACGGCCAGCTCGCCGCCGAAGATCTCGGCGGCGAAAGCCGGGTTCCAGCCATGGGCTACAAGCCGAACGGGGACGAAGTTCAGGCGATGGCCAAGGTGCCAGGCTTCCAGCGCGCGCTCGCGTTCTATCGCCTCAACCTGCGCTTCGAGGGCAACCGCGAATGGATCTGGGCGATCCGCGGCTTCGACGACATGCAGTTGCTGGCCGCGGCGGAGTTCGCGCGCCGCAACGAACTATACGACCGCGCGATCAACACCGCGGACAAGACCGTGCAGCTGCACGATTTCGGCATGCGCTACCTCGCGCCGTATCGCGACGTGATGAGGGATTACGTTAACCAGCAGCAGCTCGACGAGGCGTGGGTTTACGGCCTGATCCGGCAGGAAAGCCGTTTTGTCGCCAACGCCAGGTCGAGCGCGGGCGCCACCGGCCTCATGCAGCTGATGCCGGCGACCGCGCGCTGGGTGGCGAAGAAGGTCGGCCTCAGGAACTTCAGCGGGGCACAGACCGCCAAGATCGAGACCAATATCAATCTCGGCACCTGGTATCTGAAGCATGTGTACGAGACCCTGGACAACCATCCGGTGCTTGCTTCAGCGGCTTATAATGCCGGCCCGGGCCGCGCGCGCGGCTGGCGCGCCAATGCGCCAATGGAAGCCGCGATCTATGCGGAGTCGATTCCGTTCAACGAAACCCGCGATTACGTGAAGAAAGTGATGAGCAACGCGAACTATTACGGCCAGCTGTTCGGACAGACGCTGCTGTCGCTCAAAGAGCGTATCGGCGTGATCGCTCCGCGCCAGCGCGGCATGGAGAGGCTGCTCGACGAGCCGGGCGGTTGAAGGCGGAAGAGGCGAAAGGCGAGAGGCGAAGGGTCCCTGCGGGAAGTATGAAAATTAACAATGTTTGCGTAATCGGCGGTTCAGGGTTTGTCGGTCGCCATGTCGTGCACCTGCTCGCCGCGCAGGGCTGCAACGTGCGCGTGCCGACGCGCAACCGTGAGCGCGCCAAGCAACTGATCCTGCTGCCGACGGTGGATGTGGTCGAAGCCAACGTCCACAACGAGGCTGAGCTCGCCGAGCTCGCGCGCGGCGTGGACGCGGTGATCAACCTGGCCGGGGTGCTGCATGACGCGCGCGGCGAGCGCGGTTTCGAGCAGGCCCACGTCGAGCTGCCGCGCAAGCTGATTGCGGCGTGCGCGGCCAACGGCGTGCGCCGCTACGTGCACATGAGCGCGCTCGGCGCCGACGCCAACGGTCCGAGCAAATATCAGCGCACCAAGGGCGCGGCCGAAGCGCTGGTGCGCGCATCGAGCCTTGACTGGACCCTCTTCCGTCCGTCGGTAATTTTTGGCCGTGATGACAATTTTCTTAACCTGTTTGCGAAACTGCTCAAGCTGTTGCCGGTCATTTTTCTCGCCAGCCCCAACGCGCGGTTTCAGCCGGTATATGTGGAAGACGTCGCCAGAGCATTCGTGCACAGCCTCAGCGATCTTGCTGCTTACGGTAAGTCGTACGATCTGTGCGGGCCGAAGATCTACACGCTGCGCGAGTTGGTGGCACTGGTCGGCGACAGCACCGGCCGCCGGCGACCGATCATCGGTTTGAACGATGCGCTGTCCTATCTGCAGGCGTTCGCGATGGAACTGCTGCCGGTCAAGCTGATGACGCGCGACAATTACTATTCGATGAAAGTCGACAATGTGAGCAGCCAGGCGTTTCCGTTCGGCATCCAGCCTGCCGCGATCGAAGCCGTGGTGCCTGCCTACCTCGGCAGTGACTCGCCGCGCGCGCGTTATCGTTCGTATCGCGACCGTGCCCGGCGCCGGATCGAGCGCTGAAGGCAGCCATGGCGCAATACACGCCGCCATGAGGATCTATACCGTCGGCGGCGCGGTGCGCGACGAGCTGCTCGGGTGGCCGGTGACTGACCGCGATCATGTCGTGGTCGGCGCCACACCCGGGCAGATGATCGAACTCGGCTACAAGCCGGTCGGCAAGGATTTCCCGGTATTCCTGCATCCCAAAACGCACGAGGAATATGCGCTCGCGCGCACCGAGCGCAAAACAGCGCGCGGCTATCACGGCTTCGAATTCCATGCCGCGCCCGATGTCACGCTCGAGCAAGACCTCGCACGGCGCGATCTCACCATCAATGCAATCGCCAAGGACGAGGCCGGCAATATCATTGATCCGTTCGGCGGCGGCGGCGATCTCAAGGCGCGCGTGCTGCGCCACGTCGGTCCGGCGTTTGTCGAAGACCCGGTGCGCATCCTGCGTGTTGCGCGCTTCGCAGCGCGCCTCGATTTTGCGATCGCGCCCGAGACGCTCGCGCTGATGCGGCGGATGGTCGACAACGGCGAGGCGGACGCGCTGGTCGCCGAGCGCGTGTGGCAGGAACTTACGCGCGGGTTGATGGAATCGCACCCGCCGCGCATGTTCCGCGCGCTCGCCGAGTGCGGCGCGCTCCCGCTGGTGCTGCCGGAGCTCGCCGGCCAGTTTGTCGGAGCCGCGGGCAGGCATACGTCGACGGTGCTGGCTGCCGCTGCCGTGCGCGGCCTCGGGCTGGCGGAACGCTTTGCGCTGATCGCGATGCGCGCCGACGAGGCGGCGATTTCCGGGCTGTGCGAGCGGCTGCGCGTGCCGCAGGATTGCCGCGAGCTCGCACTGCTTGCCGCGCGCTATCACGCCGACATCGAAAAAGCGGCTGCGCTGCAGGCCGGTGCGGTGCTGTGGCTGTTGCAGGCCACCGACGCGCTGCGCAGGCCCGAACGTTTTACGAAATTGCTCGAGGTTTGTACGGTCGACAAGATGGGTTCGGCAGCGGGCTCTTTTCCCGCGGCCGAGCGGCTGCGGACGGCACTCACCGCGGCGCAGAGCGTCGATGCCGGCGCCATCGCGAAACAATCTCGCGAGCCGCGGCAAATCCGCGAGCGGATCGCACAGGCGCGGACCGACACGATCCGCCGCGCGCTCGGCGCAGAACTATCAACAAAGAAACGCACTTCATAGCTGCTGCCGAAATCAGATCGCGGCAAATACGACGCATTGCCGTGGCTGATGTTCCATATTGCAACTTATCCCTGGGTCGCACGTTACGAATGGCATAAGACCAATCTCGCCGATTTTCCCAACGTGAAGCGCTGGTTCGACGCGATTTCGGCGCGGCCTGCAGTGCAGCGCGGCATGAAGATCCCCGCGTAGCGGGGACGAGAGGCGTGAGGCGTGAGGCGTGAGGAGTAAGGAGTAAGGAGTGAGGCGAGAGGCGTGAAGGGCGAACAAAATCGTCCTTGCCAAGGACTCTTACTAAGCATAACCTGACTGGATGACGGAACAGGAGCCTGTGGTTGGTTAGAAGGTAGGGTGCGCTTGCGCACCGGCGAAAGCGTCAAGGTTGGTGCGCTCCGCCTCGCGGAGCACACCCTACGGTACTCACCCCTCACCCCTCACCTAACTTACGGCACCAACACCGCCGCGCCGGTGATGCGCCCTTCGCGCAGCCGGGTCAGTGCTTCATTCGCCTGCGCGAGATCGAAAGTCTCGACCGCCGTTTTTACCGGTACCCGCGGCGCAATGCGCAAGAACTCTTCGCCGTCGCGGCGAGTCAGGTTAGCGACCGACTTGATCGAGCGCTCGCCCCACAAAATGTCATAAGGGAACGACGGGATGTCGCTCATATGGATGCCGGCGCACACCACCGTGCCGCCCTTCGCGGTCGCGCGCAGCGCCTGCGGCACCAGAAAGCCGACCGGCGCGAAGATGATCGCCGCGTCGAGCGGTTCCGGCGGCAACGTGTCCGAATCCCCCGCCCACACCGCGCCGAGACCACGCGCAAATTGCCGTCCAGTCTCATCGTCGCGGCGCGTGAATGCAAAAACGCTGCGTTCCTGAAAACGCGCGACCTGCGCCACGATGTGCGCAGCGGCGCCGAAGCCGTAAATACCGAGCCGTTTGGCATCACCCGCCATCACGAGCGCGCGGTAGCCGACCAACCCGGCGCACAGCAGCGGTGCTGCCTCGGCGTCCGAATACCCGGATGGCAGCGCGAAGCAGTAGCGCTCGTCGGCGAGCGCATATTCGGTGTAACCGCCGTCGAGGTGGTAACCGGTAAAGCGCGCGTCATCGCACAGGTTTTCGCGGCCGCTTGCACAGTAAGCACATGTGCCGCACGTGGAACCGAGCCAAGGCACGCCGACGCGATCGCCCGCCTTGAAGCGCGTCACCGCGGCTCCCGCCGCAACCACGCTGCCCACGATCTCGTGGCCGGGGATGATCGGCAGCTTGCCGCCGGTCAGTTCCCCGTCGACGACGTGCAAATCGGTGCGGCACACGCCGCAGGCATGCACGCGAAGCAGAATCTGCTGTGGCGCCGGCTGCGGCTGTTCGAGCTCGGTCAGGATCAGGCCGTCACGCGGGCGGTTCAACACCATCGCGCGCATGTCACAGCGTATGCCGTTTGTCGCCGCGCGTGAAGCCGGGCAGCGGCGCGGAAAAATTGCTGCCCAGTGCGATGACCTTGAACAACTCGCCCATTTCCGCCGGGCTCATCAGTATTTGCGCCTGCGCCGCGAGCGGCAGGTAGGTTGCGGCATCGTCCGCGGGCGTTGCGGCCAGAATATCGGCGATGCCGCAGTTGATCAGGAATTGCGCCTGGTTGGTGTAGCCGAGCAAATCGAGCCCGGACTCGACCGCGGCATTCGCGATCGCGCTGAAATCCACGTGCGCGGTGATGTCCTGCAACCCGACCAGGCAGAACGGGTCAGCGTGCGAGTGCTGGCGATAATGGCACATCAACGTCCCGCTGCTGCGCTGCGGGTGATAGTATTCGCGCGCCGGAAAGCCGTAATCGATCAGCAGCGCAACGCCGCGCGCGAGCCGCGAACCCAGGGTCCTGATGAAAGCGCATGCGGCGAGTCCGATTTCGGTGGTATAGCCGTGTTCCGGCAAGGCCAGCGCCGCCGCGGCGGCGCGCAACTCGTCGGATGCGCGGGTTTCATGGCAGTAAAAGTTACCCGTTTCATCGACGCGGACGTATTGCTCCAACAGGTCGCCCTGACAGGTCACGACACGATGTATCGGCATCACATCGAGCACTTCGTTGCCGATCACCAGCGCTGCGAACGAGGCGGGCAGAGTATCGAGCCAGATGATGCGCGCAGCGAGCTGCGGCAGCTCGCGCTGCAACAGCACGCGCTGGCGTTCTCTCAGATCGGCGCTGGTTTCGAGGATCAGGTAGCGCTGCGGCACGCAGTCGAGCGCAACGAGTTCCGCCAGTAGATCGCGCGCGAGCCTGCCGCTGCCGGCGCCGATTTCGATGATGTCGGCGACCCCCTCGCGCAGCACTTGCGCCGCTTGACGCGCGAGCGCGCGAGCGAACAGGGAGCCTAATTCGGGCGCGGTCACGAAATCGCCACCGGCGCCGAGCTTGCGTGCACCGGCGCTGTAGTAGCCGCGGCCGGGTGCATGCAGCGCCAATTCCATGAAGCGCGCGAAGCTGATCGAGCCGCCCGCGGCTGCGATTTCGTCCGCAATGAGTTTGCCGAGCCGCCGGCTGTTTGCGGCAGCTTCTGCGGAAGGCGCGGGCAGATGTGACAAATGAGCGGGTAACAAGCTGCCCATGATGAGTGAATAAGTTAGAATTGACAATACGTTACGAGATATTGGCGATGAGCGAGAACCTGAGCGGCAAAGCGGCACTGATCACCGGCGGCGCGAAGCGCGTCGGCGCCGCGATCTGCCGCCGGCTGCACGCGCAGGGCGCGAGCCTGATGCTGCATCATCGTGCATCGGTTTCCGAAGCACGCGCGCTGCAGCACGAATTAAACTCGCAGCGCGCCAACTCCGTGGCGCTGATCCAGGCCGACCTGCTCAACATGGCGAGCCTGCCGGACCTGGTGAAAACCACGGTCAACCAGTTCGGCAGCCTCGATATCTTGGTCAACAATGCGTCGAGTTTTTTTGCGACCGCGATCGGCGACATTACCGAGAAGGCATGGAACGACCTGATCGGCACCAATCTGAAAGCGCCGCTGTTCCTATCGCAGGCCGCCGCCGCCGAGTTGCGCAAGCGCCATGGCTGCATCGTCAACATCGTCGACATCCACGCCGAGTTTCCGATGAAAAACTACATCGTCTACACCATCGCCAAGGGTGGCTTGCTCGCATTGACGCGTTCGCTCGCGTGCGAACTCGGTCCCGAGGTGCGCGTCAACGGCGTTGCGCCGGGAACCATCCTGTGGCCGGAGGACGATACCTGGGGCGACGAGCTGTCGCGCCAGCGCATCGTCAACCAGACCGCGTTGAAGCGCGTCGGCGACCCCGACGATATCGCGAAAGCGGTGGATTTTCTGGTGGCGGCCGCGCCGTATGTGACCGGGCAGGTGATCGCGGTCGACGGCGGCAGGAGCATCACGCTGTGAACGCACCCCATTCCTCATCCCCGACCCTTCTCCCGGAGGGAGAAAGGAGCACTCCGCTTCCCTCTCCCTCCGGGAGAGGGAGCCTCGCCGACACGGCATCTGCGGAGCAGTCGGGAGCGGGAGGCGAGGCAGAGGCGCGCTTCCCGCAAGCGGCCGGCTACGCGGGTAACGAGTCCGCGCGCCAGGGCGAGGGCAAGCCGCTCGCTCAAAAACAGCTCTATGAAGCGAACAAGCTTGCCAAACGGCTGCGCCGCCAGGTCGGCGAGGCGATAGCCGACTACGACATGATCCGCGCCGGCGACCGCGTGATGGTGTGCGTTTCCGGCGGCAAAGATAGCTACGGGCTGCTCGACATCCTGCTGTGGCTCAAGGACAAGGCGCCGGTCGCATTCGAGATCGTCGCCGTCAATCTCGACCAGCGGCATCCCGGCTATCCCGAGCACGTGCTGCCCGAATATCTGGCATCGCTCGGCGTCCCGTACCGCATCGTCGTGCAGGACACTTACTCGGTCGTCAAACGCGTGATCCCCGAAGGCAAGACCAAATGCTCGCTGTGTTCGCGGCTGCGTAGAGGCGTGCTGTATCGCGTGGCGAAGGAAATCGGCGCCACCAAAATCGCGCTCGGCCATCATCGCGACGACATCGTGGAGACGTTTTTTCTGAACCTGTTTTTCGGCGGCCAGGTAAAAGCGATGCCGGCGAAGCTCGTCTCGGACGACGGCGCGCACGTCGTGATCCGGCCGCTTGCCTACGTGCAGGAGGAAGACCTCGCGGCATACGCCGAGGTCAGACAGTTTCCGATCATCCCGTGCGACCTGTGCGGCTCGCAGCCGACGCTGCAAAGAAACCAGATCAAGCAGCTCATGCTCGAGTGGGGAAAGCGCTATCCGGGGCGCGTCGAAACCATCTTCCGCAGTCTGCAAAACGTGAACGCTTCCCATTTGCTTGACCGCAAGCTATTTGATTTCGCAGCAGTGGCAGCGACCGGTAACGCGCCCGAAAATGGTCGGAAGTATGTACTTAAGGAAAGAGAAGATTAAAGCGGCCACTGAGCCATAATCAAAGCTTTGTCTCGGGCCGATAGGATTCTTGAATCTGAAACGACCTTCCTGACCTGTGCAAGTATATTTGGATTTAGCTTGCAGATATAAATCGAAGGATCTTTATCGATTTTGGTCCGTAATTCAGCGCCTGTCCATCCACCAATAAGTTCAGAACAATCCAACCAGGAATCATGTCCTAAAAAATTGTGTGTTCCCTTGGGGAGAGAAATTAGATGCAAACGTAACTCTGCTTGCCTCTTTTGCAGTGGGGTACGTTTACTATTGACAACGAAGAATCGCACCTTGTCCTCGGGGGACAAATATGCCAGCGCCAAATACTTCGATTTCGGCGGATTGAATACTCGGACTTGAAGAAAATAGATATGGCCAGTTGCTAACATTGGCCACAGACTGGTTAGGCGTTACCAGGGAATCTATCAGCAAGATGCTGCGCTACTGCGGCTCCTAAGGATTCGGCTATTGTCATGAAATCCATCGTGCTATTTCTTGTTGTTTTCTTCCACGCTGCATCGTGGGCCAACTCGTGAACATACCATCTTTTTTCTTGCCGAAGAATTTCAAGAATGGCATCAAGACATTCGATGTCTGTCGCACTCAAAACGTCAAGTGCCGGCATCTTTATTACAGAAACATCGTGCGTTTTAGAATTCACCGCCAGAAATTTATTGGCATCCGGAAGCCAATTTCGCGTCCTCTTGTCTCCCCTCAAGAATTTCATCGAATCATAAATTCTTGACGGCGTGGCACCTTCTTTCATCGCAATGAATTTATCACCGCTTACCGGACGCCCGTAGCGCTCAAGATGAAGGCGATCCACCAAATAAATCATCTTTAGGAGCGTGTACATCGTCTCGCCTGATTGCTTGGCGAGATATGCCGTCGCGGCAAGTGACTTTTCGGCGTCGAACGTGGGCTGATAAGGCATGAGCCTTTGACTCACTAGATTCGGCTAAACTAACAAAGAATAAACCCGAAAGCATAGCCTGTCAATCTCTTTATAAGTCAATGATTTACTGTACTTTGTTTAGGTAGGTATCGATCAAATAAATATTTTACTTGACAAAAGACATTTACTCAAGTATCGTATTAGCCATCGAATAGGAAAATAATCATGGCTAATAGGACAATCAAAGTTCAAAACCAAAGCACTAAAAACGACGCAGTTATCACGGAATTACCAGCAGCATGCGCCGACGAACGCGCGGCTGTCGAGTTCATGGAAAAACAGCGCTGGGGCGGCTTTCCGGCTTGCCCGCATTGTGGCGACATTGACGTATATCAAATGAAGAATTTGAACACCGGCCAGCGCCAAGCTAATTATCGTTGGCGTTGTCACGGATGCAAGCAACAATTCTCGGTAAGGGTCGGAACCGTCTTCGAGGATAGCAGAATACCTTTACGGCACTGGTGCTATGCATTTTGGCGCGCATCCACCTCGAAGAAAGGCGTTAGCGCATTGGAGATCAAACGGCAAACCAGCTTGTCTTACAAGTCGGCGCTGTTCATGTTGCATCGCATCCAATTCGCCATGCAGGATGTGCATACGACGATGAATAAGCTTAGCGGTGATGTCGAAGTTGACGAGGTTTACATCGGCGGGAAACCGCGTTTCAAGTTATTTGGCAAATCGGCTCCGCGAAAGGACAAGCCAGCGGTTGTAGCCCTTGTAGAACGTGGGGGTTGCGTTCATGCTCAACCAGTTGCCAACGTGACCGGCAAGACGTTGAAGGATGTCATTCGCAAAAACGTGGAGATATCGGCACGCATCCTTACTGACGAACTCCAGGCTTACAGTGGGCTTGAGAAAGAATTTGCTGGTGGACATGAAACGGTTTGCCATCCCCGCGGCGAATATGCCCGTGGTGATGTCACGACCAACACCGTGGAAGGCTTCTTTTCAATCGTGCGTCGTGGTCTTGATGGCATTTATCACAGCGTCAGCAAAGAATATCTGCCGCTGTACCTGAACGAATTCAGCTTCCGGTATGACTTCCGTAATCTGGATGACGGTGAGCGCACAAGGCTCGCTATCAGAAGGGCCAACGGTAAACGTCTGACGTATAAAGAGCAGATAGAGTAATGACAGAATGCTGTAACCAGAAATTTGACAAAGTAGAGTGCGGGCGGCGAGACTCGAACTCGCATGGACTGACTTCCGGTGGGAAGCGTCAAAGTCCGGCGGCTCCCAAAGCCGCTGTGTATGCCAGTTTCACCACGCCCGCAAGGCGTGTTGTGGGTGCAGGGTGGAACCGTGAGGGGTGAACGCTTTGGAGGTGTTGCCCCTCACAAGTTCCTTATACTCAGGCGACCTGCTCACCTGTTGCGCAATTCAATTCCTTTATAAGATGCTGTCGTCCTCCACTGCCGTAATTGCCGCCTGTATTTGGGCAGAGGCTTTCCATATGCGTTCCCCATCTTCATTTTTATCGTTACGATAGACGGCAGAACGTTTATAACCGATTTTCTCAAGTAGCTTATTTATGCGGCCCGTCTTTGATCCTATTCCTTTAGAGTGTGATACAGCTAAAACGGTCGCCATTTTTTCAGAGTCAATACCGTGCGATCCTGCATCGCGTATCGCGGAGAGAAAATTGATCGCCATCTTGTGATTGTGATCATCAAATTTATTATCTTCGGCCGTTTTCCGTGGCCTGCCTAGTTTGCGACGCGGGACGGATGTCGTTCGCGGCGGTATGATGTAATCTTGTCGCTGCGGATGTATGGGGGCTTGATGGGGCTGCTCTGCGGTCAGGGCGCGCGCCAACTCCGCAGCTTCACTCACGCCATCTGCCGTTAATTCAACCCCACGAAACATGATTTTGATGCTCATAGTTTGGAATTATGCATCTGCTTTGCAGAAGAAGTCTATAGCAAACCAATAATTATTTTTAGCAGAGAATTTAGTTATTACTAATCAAATAGTTACTCTGTATTCCACAACATCTTGTGGTGAATAGAGGTAAAGGCACAAGACATATGGCTACGGAACCGAAAAAGGCCATAGGCCCAAGACCAGAGCACTTAAAACTTGCTGGCAACTGGGAAAAATTTGTAGGTGACGCGCTCAAAAAGCAGCGTCCTGAATCAGGCTGGCCGAACACCAAGGGCAAGAAAAAGGCCGCGAAAAAGTAAATCTAATGATCCGCCGACCGGCTACAGCTCAGGTTTTGGTCGGTCTTTCGTTAAGTACATATTTCAGAGGATTGTGATAAAGCTATTGATTTAGAAGAAGAATTTTAGATTTTTTCCAACTCGAAGTGGGCGCTAACACCGGCCAACTCCGCTCTCACATTAAAAATGCCAGATTGTCAAAATAATCTTGTCATGGTAGTTTTACATCTGAGAATAACCATGAACTGCGCCGACCGTCTCGTAGCCATTTTCGGCAGCCAAGCCGAAGTCGCTCGTCAACTCCGCCTCGACCGCGCCGTCGTCAATAACTGGGTCAAATCGGGTTATGTGCCGGCGCGCTGGGCGATGGAAGTCGAAAACGCCACCAACGGCCAGATCACCGCAATCCAAATCCTCAATGAAGCCACCGCCAGAAAACCGCTCCGGACGAAGTCGCGTCCGGACGGGGAGAGCTTGTTCGGATCGCCACTTACAGGGAATGACACCATGAATGAATTTGCGCCAGCCAAACGCATCAACTCGTTCCATCCGCCGCAGCGCACGCTGATGGGTCCCGGGCCGACCGAGATCAACCCCCGCGTGCTGACGACGATGAGCCAGCCGGCGATCGGCTATCTCGATCCGATTTTCGTCGAGATGATGGAAGAGCTGAAGACGCTGCTGCGCTACGTCTACCAGACCAAGAATCCGCTTACCTTCCCGCTTTCGGGCCCCGGCTCGGTCGGCATGGAATTCTGCTTCGTCAATCTGGTGCGGCCCGGCGACAAGGTGATCGTGTGCCGCAACGGCGTGTTCGGTGGCCGCATGATAGAGAACATCGAACGCTGCGGCGGCACTCCGATCGTTGTCGAGGACGAGTGGGGCTCGCCAGTCGATCCGCACAAGGTCGAAGACGCGTTTCGCAAGAGCCCCGGCGCGCGCATCCTGGCATTCGTGCATGCGGAGACCTCGACCGGTTGCCAATCGGATGCCAAGACGCTCGTCGAGATCGCGCACAAGCACAACGCGCTCGCCATCGTCGACGCGGTGACCTCGCTCGGCGGCACGCCGGTGCTGGTCGACGAGTGGGGCATCGACGCCGTTTACTCGGCGAGCCAGAAATGCCTGTCGTGCACGCCCGGCCTGTCGCCGGTGTCTTTCTCGGAGCGTGTCGTCGCTGACGTCAAGTCGCGCAAGGACAAGATCCACAGCTGGTTCATGGACATGAACCTGCTGCTGGGCTACTGGGGCGCGACCACGCGCACTTACCATCACACCGCGCCCACCAACTCGCTGTTCGCGCTGCACGAGGCGCTGCTGCTGATTCGCGAGGAGGGGCTCGAGAACTGTTGGGCGCGCCACCAGCGCCATCACCTCGCGCTCAAGGCGGGGCTCGAGGCGATGGGTTTCAAGTTCCTGGTCAAGGAGCAGTATCAGATACCGCAGATGAACGCCGTGCGCTGCCCCGAAGGGGTGGACGAGGCCGCGGTGAGGAAAACGTTGCTCAACGAATTCGGCCTCGAGATCGGCGCGGGCCTTGGGCCGCTTGCGGGCAAGATCTGGCGCTTCGGTCTGATGGGTTACTCGTGCCGTCCCGACAACGTGATGCTGTGCCTGTCGGCGCTGGGCTCGGTACTCGAGGATATGGGCTACAAGGTTCACGTCGGCGACGCAGAAGCGGCAGCGCATGGCGCCTACGCAGCGATGCACGCCAAGGCCGCGCAGGCGAAGAAGAAGAGCGTCGCGAAGGCGGTCTGAGCTAGGAGTTTGTCCGGCTTGACGCCGACAAACTCCTGAGGCAAAACCGCCTGAAACAGAATGCGTGCATGAAAATCGCGATCATCCCTGTCACGCCGTTCCAGCAGAACTGCTCGCTGCTGATGTGCGAAGAGACCAAGAAGGCCGCCATCGTCGATCCCGGCGGCGACCTTGACAGGATCGCAGCCGCCATCGGGCAAATGGGCGCCGTGCCCGAGAAAATTCTGCTTACCCACGGCCATATCGATCACTGCGCGGGTACTGCGGAACTGGCTGCGCAATTGCAAGTGCCGGTTGAAGGTCCGCACCCTGAGGACGCATTCCTGATCGAGCGATTGCCGGAGCAGAGCGCTCGGTTCGGCCTTCCGCTTGCCGCGGCGTTCACGCCCGACCGCTGGCTTGCCGGTGGCGACAGCGTGCACTTCGGCAACGTCGAGCTCGAAGTCCGGCACTGCCCCGGCCACACCCCGGGCCACGTGATTTTCTTCGAGCGCACGGCGCGGCTCGCGGTGGTCGGCGATGTGCTGTTCCACGGCTCGATCGGCCGCACTGACTTGCCGCGCGGCGACTATGACGCGCTGATCCGCTCGATCCGCGGCGAGCTATGGCCGCTTGGCGATGATGTCACCTTCATTCCGGGCCACGGCCCGACCTCGACCTTCGGGCATGAGCGGCGCGCCAACCCATTCGTCGCGGATGGCCGCTAGCAGCCTGTCGGACTTAGCATTCGACAGGCTGCTAAAAGCAAAACCGGCGGCCAATTCGGAAGGAAATCCACCCGAATCGTACGAACGCGAGGAAAAGCAAAGATGGATCCGCGTGACTGTCATCTTTTTTTGGGTTTTTCT